>CAISIV010000197.1 GCA_903885555.1 uncultured Hyphomicrobiales bacterium | reverse complement strand
TGTGTTTGCCTGCACAAAACTATTGTTGTGCCGGCGCGCAGGCTTACATGCCGGCGGCCTTCTTGCGCTTGTTGCATTCGCTCCAGTACTGCGGCCACTTCTGGCCCGCGGGCACCTTGCCGGCAGCCTTGTCGGCCTTCCACTCGGCGCCGCAGGCTTTGATGCGGGTGACTTCGCCGGCTTTGCCGCCGGTCGCGGCGGCGGCAGGCTTTGCCGGAGCGGGTGTGGCAGCCGCGGGCTTGGCAGCGGGTGCGGCGGCTGGAGCGGCCGTGGGTGCAGGCGCGGCGGCTGGCGCCGGAGCCGCGGCGGCCGGCTTGGCGGCAGCGGAGTCAGCCCGGCACTTCGTGACGTAAGCCTTCTCGGTGATCTTGTTGGCCTGGTTGGCTTCCTTGTTGGCCTTCCATTCGTCGGCGCAGGCCTTCGCCGTTTTCTGCTGCGCAAAGGCGGGCGCAGACAACAACATCATGCCGGCGAATGCCGCGCAGATCATCGGAACGAAACATTTTTTCATGGTGACCACTCTATGAGGATGTGACTGCAGAATAGTGACACCGCGCAGCCGGGCTAGGTTGCGCGAAATAAATATCGCCGCCCCGTTCGGGACGAAGGTCAGCAAAGCTGCGGAAAAGACGCCCGAGCGAATTAGGCGTCGGTCTCGCACTTCTTCAGGAAGCTATCCTTGGCGGCGCCGGCGAGCGGCTTGCCTTCCTTGCTCACCGCTTTGCCTTCGCAGGCATCGGATTTGCACTTCTTCACAAAGCTGGACTTGGCGGCGCCGGCCAGCGGCTTGCCGTCTTTGCTGACAGCCATGCTGTCGCAACTTGCGGCCATGGCGGAGCCAACGGCGAACGTCGAAATCAACGCAGCAAGAAGTATCCGCTTCATATTTGTCTCCATGGACAGTCCCAAGCCCCGGGTTGCATCGAAGCACAGTCGGCCGGCTGCTTGCCAGCAACCGAACCTGCAGCGCGATCGCGCGATATAAACTTAAGGTTGTAGAGTTGGGATGCGGCGCGGGAGGTAGCCGAATAAGGCCGAGCGGCGCTACGCCTTCAGCGCGAACTTCAGCACATTGCTTTCGGGCCGCACGGCCTTGGTGAGATTCGGCACATAGAGTCCGCGCCGGTCGGGCATCGGCTTAAAGGCGTCGGTCAGGCCGACCACGGTTTCGGCGGCGCCGAGCGCAAGGAAGCCGGTCTCGGGCATCTGCCGCACGATGCGGTTGAGAACCTGGATCTTGGTGTCCTGGTCGAAATAAATCAGAACGTTACGGCAGAACACCAGATCAAAGGTGCCGAGCGCCGAAAAATCCTTGAGCAGATTGAGCGGCCGGAACTGCACCATGGCGCGGATTTCCGGCGCAATCTGCCAGGTCTCACCGACCTGCGAGAAATATTTGACGAGTTGCTGGATCGGCAGGCCGCGCTGAACTTCGAACTGGCTGTAGATGCCGGCCTTGGCGCGCGCCAGCACCTCGCCGGAAATATCGGTGGCGATGATTTCGGTGCGATAACCGGCCAGTTGCGCATTGAACTCACGCAGGATCATCGCAATCGAATACGGCTCCTGCCCGGTCGAAGCCGCGGTACACCAGATGCGGATGCGCTTCTCTCTCGCGCGCGCCGTGATCAGCGCCGGCAGAATGGTCTCGCGGATATGATCGAACGGCACCTTGTCGCGGAAGAAGAATGTCTCGTTGGTGGTCATGGCCTCGACCACTTCCATCGCCAGCGGCGACATCTCGTTGGCTTTTATTTTGCCGACCAGTTCGCCCAAGGTCGCGATGGCATGACGGCGCGCGACCGGCACGAGGCGGCTCTCGGCGAGGTATTGCTTCTCGGCCGACAACACGAGGCCGGAGCGCTCGCGCAACAACTTGCGCAGATAATCGAAATCCTGCGGGGTCACACGCGGTCTCCCGCAAACAGGCGCGTCAGACGCGGCGCAATATCGTTGACGGGCAATACCGCCGAGCAGAGTCCGGCGAGCGCGACCTGGCCCGGCATGCCCCAAACCACGCTGGTGGCTTCGTCCTGCGCGATGACCGCGCCGCCGGCGGCGACGAGGGCCTTGGCGCCGTTCAATCCGTCCGAACCCATGCCAGTGAGAACCAACGCCAGCGCTTTCGCACCCCATACGGTGGCGGCGGACGCAAACAGCGGATCGACGGCGGGTTTGCAGAAATTGACCATCGGACCGTCGTCGATGGCGATGACGGCGATGCCATCGCGCCGCTCGACAGTCATGTGCTTGCCGCCGGGCGCGATATAGATGGTGCCGGCGTGGATCTCTTCGCCGTCCTGTCCCTCGCGCACCGGACATTTGGCGACGCGGGCGAGATGTTCGGCCAGAATCGCGGTGAAGGTCGGCGGCATATGCTGGGTAATCAGCACGGGCGCGTGTTCGATGACGCTGGCAATGTGACCGATAATGGCGTTGAGCGCCTGCGGTCCGCCGGTGGAAGAGCCGATCAGCAGGACGCGCGGCGGCGATGACGGCATCGCGCGCAATACGATCGGACCGTGATCGTGGGTCGGCAGGCGCGGCTGCAGCGGCGGCGACGATTTCGCCGGCAGCGTGTCAATATTGCGGACGGGCGCGGAATAGAAGCGCTTGGCGCGGGCGCCGAGATGGCGGATTTTCTCGATCAGGTCGCGGCGGAAGCTGACGGAGCCGGCGACTTCCTGATTGCTGGTCGGCTTTGGAATATAGTCGGTGGCGCCGAGCGACAAGGCGCGCAGGCTGATCTCGGCGTTACGCCGCGTCAGCGTCGAAGCCATGATGACGATCAGGTCGCGCTTCTTTTCCAGCAGCAGCGGCAGCGCGGCGATGCCATCGAGTTCCGGCATGTTGACGTCGAGTACGACGACGTCCGGCGCAATGCGCTCGACCTGGTCGACGGCATCGCGGCCGGAGCGCAGCGAGGCGACGACTTCCAGATCGCTTTCGGCTTCGATCCAGCGCGAGAACAGGCCGCGCACGACGACGGCGTAATCCACGATCATCACGCGGATGCGCCGGCCGAGCGCGGATACGGCGGCGTGCGTTGGTGCGGCGAGGTTCAAATCAAACCGACTTCCTGAAACTTGGCTTCGACGATCTCTTTGTCGAAGGGCTTCATGATGTACTCGTTGGCGCCGGCATGCAGCGCGCGGGCGATGTGCGCGACATCGTTCTCGGTGGTGCAGAACACCACTTTCGGACCATCGCCGCCAGGAAGCCGGCGCAACATCCGCAGGAATTCGTAGCCATCCATGCGCGGCATATTCCAGTCGAGCAGGATCGCCTCTGGCAACCTCTGACGACAGGCGATGAGCGCCTGCTCGCCGTCTTCGGCTTCCTCGATCTTGAAATCGAGCCCTTCGAGAATGCGCCGCGCCACTTTTCGAATGACGCTGGAGTCGTCAACAACCAAACAGGTTTTCATCCTATATCCCCATCATGTAAGCGTTACGCCGCGATCGATTTGGTGGCGATGTCGAGTACGCGATCGACATCGACCAGCATCAGTAATTGTCCTTCGAGCCGGTGGATGCCGGCCGATATGCGGGCCAGTCGCGGATCGAGATTGATCGGATTGGCCTCGCGCCCGGCATCGTCCAGCTTGAGCACTTCGCCGATGGCGTCGATCAGCAGGCCGTAGGATTCCCCCGCCAGTTCCACGCCGATCGCCATGGTCGGCGCATCGCCGGTCCGCGGCTGCAGGCCGAGCCGGTCGCGCATATCGATCAAGGTGACGATGCGACCGCGCAAATTCAGCACACCGGCGATTTCCGGCGGCGCCAGCGGCACACGCGTCAGACGTTCCGGCATGAACACATCCTGCACGCGCTGTATAGGCAGGCCGAACAACTGGCCGCCGATCGTCGCGGTGACGTATTCCTTGATCCGGCCGTGGGCGATGTCGGTGCTCATGGTTTGCCCTTACGCCGCACGACCGACATCGGTCTGCTCCTTGAGCGCCGCGATCAAACCCTGCCTGTCGAATTTGGCGACATAGTCATGGAAGCCTACCTTGCGGCCACGCTCGATGGCCTCAGCGGAAACAACCGACGACAGTGCGATGATCGGCATGTTGGCGGTGCGGGCGTCGGCGCGGACGGCGGCCGCGAATTCGAAACCATCCATGTCCGGCATTTCGGTGTCGGTCACAGCCACGTCGAAGCTGCGCCCGTCGTTCAGGATCGCCAGAGCCTCTTGCGCCGAGCTCGCGGTCGTCACCGCGTAGCCGGCGGCCTGCAGAACGGGCGACAGCATGTCGCGGAAGAACGGAGAATCGTCGACCAGCAGCACCGACCGCGCCTCGATGCGCTGCGGCTGTTCCTTGCGGCGAAACCAATCGGCGAAAGCCAGCGGCAGGAAATGCGCGATATCGATAATTTCGGTCGCCTGGCCCTTGATGATCGCCGAACCGATGACACCGGCATTTTCACTGGCGACCTGGATGTCGAGACGGTCCTCGACGATGTCGACGATCTCGTCGACCACCAGCGCCATCGAACGGGTGCCATCGGATACGACCAGCAGCGACTGGGCGCCCTCGCCCTTGACGCTAACGGCGTCGTTCATGGTGATCAGCGGCATCAGATGGCCGCGATACTGAACCATGTGACGGCCATTCGACATTTCGATCTTGCGCGCGTCGATTTCCTCAAGCCGCGTGATCAGCGACAGCGGCACCGCCTTCAAATCGGCGGAGCCGGCACGGAACATCAGGAGCGACGTCGATTGCGCGGTGGTCGCGACGGGCGCGGCCTGGCCGGCTTCCTGGGCGGCCACGTGGGACGACATCGAACTGCCGATCGCCTGCGCGGCGCCGTTCGGATCGATGATCATGATCACCGAGCCGTCGCCGAGAATAGTGTTGCCGGAGAACATTGTGATGTGGCGCAGTTTGCTCGACATCGGCTTCACCACGATTTCCTCGGTGTGAAACACCTTGTCGACGACGATGCCGAAGGTCTGGCCGCCGACCTGGGTGACGACGATATAGCCGCTCTCGACATCGCCGGCGGCCTGGCCGCCCAGCAAATCGGACAGGCGGGCCAGTGGCAACAACTTGTCACGCAAGCGCAGCACCGTGGTGTCCTTGATGCGTTCGATGCGGTGCTCGCTGCCGGACCGCGCACGCACGAGTTCGATGACCGAAAGCTGCGGGATAGCGAAGCGATCGCCACTCGACTCGACGATCAACGCCGCGACGATGGCAAGCGTCAGCGGAATCTTGATGGTGAAGCTCAGGCCGACGCCAGCCACGGACTTGACGTCGATAGTGCCGCCGATCTGATCGATATTGTTGCGCACCACGTCCATGCCGACGCCACGGCCTGATACGTTGGTCACGTTCGTGGCCGTCGAGAAGCCCGGGGCAAAGATGAATTTGTGGATCTGCGATTCCGACAGCTTGTCGATATCGGCTTCCGGGACGAGGCCTTGTGCAACGGCCTTGGCCTTGATGCGCGCTGTGTCGAGGCCGCGACCGTCATCCGCGATCTGGATGATGATGTAGCCGCCTTCGTGATAGGCCGACAGCCGGATGCGTCCATGCGGCGACTTGCCGGCGGCGCGACGCTGCTCGGTGGATTCCAATCCGTGGTCGGCGGAATTCCGGACCATGTGCGTCAGCGGATCCTTGATCAGATCCAGCACCTGACGATCGAGCTCGGTTTCCGCGCCGACCATCTCGAGATCGATCTGCTTGCCAAGTTCGTTGGACAGGTCGCGCACGATGCGCGGAAATTTCTGCCAGGCATTGCCGATCGGCTGCATGCGCGTCTTCATGACGCCTTCCTGCAGTTCGGCGGTGACATTGGAAAGACGTTGCAGCGGCGTCTTGAATTCAGAGTCTTCGTGGCGGCGCACGATTTCCAGCAGCTGATTTCGCGTCAGCACCAGCTCCGACACCATCGTCATCAGTTGTTCCAGAGTGTCGACGGTGACGCGGATCGACTGGCCGCCCTTGGCGGATTCGTCGTCCTTGGCCGCGGCCTCGGGCGCGACAGCCTTGACGGCCGCAGGCTTCGCCACCGCAGGCTGGGCGACGGACGGTTTGGCAGGCACGGGTCTCGGATCGACCGGCGTTTCGCGGAAGGCGCGCTCCAGCTCGTCGAGCGAGACTTCGCCCAAGCGCAGCGGACGCTCCAGGACCTGCGGCGTCAAAGTACCGACCGTCATCATAGGCTCGACAGCCTTCGGCTTTTCGCCGAGCTTAACGACCATACGCCCGAGTTCGGCGATCAGGTCTTCGTCATTGCCATCCGGCTCACGCTGCTCGGTTTCGAGCGATTGCAGAATGAGTTTGATGCGGTCGATGGTGGTGAGAACCAGAGTCACGGCCTCACTGGTCGCCAACTGGCCGTCGCGGAATTTTCCCATCAGCGTTTCGGCGGCGTGCGCCAGCGCTTCGAGGCGCGGCAAATTCAAAAAGCCGCAGGTGCCTTTGATGGTGTGAACCAGCCGGAAAATATTATCGAGGATTTTGGCGTTGTTCGGATCTTGCTCAAAACGAACGAGCTCGACGTCGACCACGTCGAGACTCTCGTTGGTCTCGGTAACAAATTCCTGAAGCAGATCGTCCATGGAAACGCCTTCGTCGACGGGCTGTGGCCCATCCGCCGCTTCGCGTCCGAAGCGCGGCCAGTGTGTCGAGGAAGGGTTTAATTTTAGTTGCGACCGACGGTAGTAATCGAAGCGCTTAAGACTTCGTTAACCATCGAAAGCCCGATGCCGTCAAGATTATTGCGCAGCGACGACCACCGCGTCGCCTTCCAGAACCATGGATGTGGTCATGCCGCAGGCGCGCGCCAGCATGCCGGCGTAGAACGGCTGGATATGGTGGGCGTTGAGCGGCTCAGCGCCATGTTCGCCGGCCAGCAGGGGCGGCGTGGTGGCCAGGATCTTGGCATTGGTGCCGGCGGCGGTGACCTTGAATCCGAGGTTTTCGCCCTCGCCGATCGGGTCGACCGTCAGCTGGCCACCGCGTGGGATCGCCTGCCCGGCGATCAGCAGCATATTGAGCAGCAGCTTCACCCGGTTTTTCACCAGCAAGACCCGCGGCAAGTTCCAGGCGAGCTTGGTCTTTTCATCCTCGAGGAACCCGCGCGCAACGGTCTGGGCGTCGCCGAGGTCGATCTGGGAACCGGCGGAGCCGGCCGCGCCGAAGGCAATGCGGCAGAACTGGAGCTTGGCGGAGGCGTTGTTGGCGCTCTTCTTGATGAGCTCCATGGCGAAGGTCTTGGTCTCCTCGTCCTTGGCTTCCTCGAGGACTTCCAGACCGTTGACGATGGCGCCGACCGGGCTGATCAGGTCGTGGCAGACACGCGAACAGAGCAAAGCGGCAAGATCGAGCGCTTCGATGGGCGTTCCGGACATAAACTGATCTCCCTTGGAGCTGCAGGCTGCCTTTGGGCCCGCGAATCGCAGATAACTGCTGCGTTGGCGCGTGATACACCGCACTCGCGCAACCGCCAAGGACCGGGGCGGCAGCGACGGCCATACAGAGGCAGTGCACGCCGTGACTCGCGGACTGGAAATCACCCCACAACTTGCCGAACAGCATCTCGATGCGCTGACCGATATCGTGGCGCGGGCCGCCGCGGTCACGCTGGCGACCTCGTTCTCGTCGGTCGCGCACCGCATCAAGACCGACCTGACGCCGGTCACCGCCGCCGACGAAGCGTCGGAAGCGCTGATCGTCGCCGGTCTTGCCCAACTGCTGCCAGGCGTGCCGGTGATCGCGGAAGAAGAAGCAGCCGCCCGGCGGCTGCCCTCCTCTATCGAGCCGAGCTTCGTCATTGTCGATCCGCTCGACGGCACCCGGGAATTCCTCGCCGGCCGCGACGAGTTCACGGTCAACGTCGCCATTGTCACCAATGGCGTGCCGATCGCCGGCCTGATCGCAGCGCCGGCGCGGGGGCTGCTGTGGCGCGGCATTGTCGGCGGCAATGCCGAGCGGATGCACCTGCGGATTGGCTCCGGACAGGCCAAAGCCTACGGTCGCATGCCGATCCACACCCGGCCGGCGCCGGGGCGGCTGACGGTCGCGACCTCGCGTAGCCATCTCGACGAGAACACCGAGGATTTCCTGGCGCGGCTGCCTTTGGCCAAACGCTATCTCTGCGGCTCGTCGGTGAAATTCTGTTATCTCGCCCAGGGCGAGGCCGACATTTATCCGCGTTTGTCGCCGACGCGCGAATGGGATGTGGCGGCCGGCTGCGCCATCCTGGCCGCTGCCGGCGGCACGGTGATCCGGCCACAAGGCGGGCCGCTTGCCTTCGGACGCCTGGCGGAGAAATTTCTGGTGCCAGGCTTTATCGCTGTGGGCGACCCGTCGATCACGGCATCGCTGCCTTCGGCCAACGTCTAGGCGTCAACGCCCGATCGCGCGGGCGACATCCGGCCACTTCCGCTCGGCGGTTTCGATGTAACGGCCCGGATCGACCGCAAAGGCGGTGCGGGCCGCCTCATTATAGAAGAGATACAGCCGTCCCGCGGCCAAGGCCCAATACAGCGGATGACCGGGTACCGACGTGCCGCGGGCGATCGCGACCGGATCGTAGCCGCCAAAGCGCGGCATATAGACATCCGGGTTATCGGCAAAGGCCGCGCGGTTACCCTCATTGGCAAACCGCCAGACCGCACCGCTGCGGGAAATTTCCAGTTCGGGCTTGCCGGCAACCGGCTTGTTATCGGTGAAATAGGCGACCGGATCGAAGCCGCTCAAGCCCAAGCCGCTGTTCGGATTGACCACCGTCTGAGCTTCGGGCGCCGCCTGCGCCACCACAGATCCAACGATACACCCGGCCAGCGCCAGCCCGAGCAGGGCCGCCCCAGCGAGTGTCTTCCGTTGCTGCCGTGCTGCCGTCATAGTCGTGACAATAAATAGGATCGATTCGGGACCGGTTTTTCGCCGCCACATTACTGCCTCCGGCGTGAGCATAGGGTTAAGCCGGGTAAGGACGAATATCATCCAATGGAGCATTCGATGCGCGCCACAATGCGGTTTGCGGCCCTGACGCTGTGCCTGATCGCCTTCGGTGCCGGTCCGGCACTGTCGCAACAGCCACCAGCGCAGGACCAGATTGCCCAGGCGCCGCCACCCCCGCCGCCGCAGAACCGGCCCGGCACCTTCTCGCCCGGCGAACTGGTGAACGAAGGCCATCGCTTCTTCGGCACGGTGTCGCGCGGTCTGGCCGAACTGGTCGAAAAGGCCGTCGCCCGCTGGGGCCAGCCGAACGGCTATATCCTGGGCCAGGAAGGCAGCGGCGCTTTCGTCGTCGGCCTGCGCTACGGCGACGGCAAGCTCTACACCAAGAATGCCGGCGACCGCCGCGTGTTCTGGGAAGGCCCGTCGATCGGCTTCGATACCGGCGGCGAAGGCGCCCGGACCATGATGCTGGTCTATAACCTGCCGACCACCGATGCGATCTATCAGCGTTTCCCCGGCATCGACGGTTCGGCTTATTTCGTCGGCGGCTTCGGCATGACCGCGCTTGGCGACGGCAACATCGTCGTGGTGCCGATCCGCTCCGGCGTAGGGTTAAGGCTCGGCGCCAATGTCGGCTACCTGAAGTTTACCCCGAACGCGACCTGGAACCCGTTCTGAGCGGCATTCATCTTTTTGTTAATCTCTGCGCCGCTTAGTGCTCGCGACGGGCGCGGGGTTTAGGTTAATCTCCAACTGTCCTAGCGGCGGTAAATCCGCCGTGCGATGAATTCCGCGGGGTTTAAGCGGGTTGGGCTGAGTTGGAGGCGTAGTCAAATGATTGAACCGATCATGTTTTTCGGGATCGGCTTCCTCGTCGCGGCCCTCATCGGTCTCGTCGTCGTTCCGCTTGTCCATGGCCGCGCCGTCCGCCTGACCATGCGCCGTCTTGAAGCCGCGACGCCTTTGTCGATGGCCGAAATTCAGGCCGACAAGGATCAGCTCCGCGCCGAGTTCGCGATGTCGACACGCCGCCTTGAAGTGAGCGTGGAAAATCTGCGCACCAAGAGCACCAGCCAGCTTGCCGAACTCGGCAAGAAGGGCGACGCCATCAACCGACTCAAGATCGAGCTCGGTGAAAAGACCGCCACCATTTTTGCGCTCGAAGCGCGCGACAAGGCGCTGCGCGATCAGCTCCGCGTCACCGAGGAAGAATTCTCGGTCAAGAGCAACAATATGCTCGACGCCCAGCGCTCGCTCGAAGGCAAGGAAGCCGAACTCGCCAAGATGATCGGCGAACTCGACGAGCGTTCGAGCGAAGCCGAAGCGCACAAGGTCGACATCATCACCCTCAAGACGCAGGTCGAGACGTTCAAGGATAAGCTTGCCGACGCCGGCCGCGAACTCAAAACGGTGGAAGAGCGCCGCAACGCCGAACGGGTCGAGTTGCACGCTGCCACTCAGGAACTCGCCGAAGAGCGCGGCAAGGTCGAAAATCTCGGCCGCCGTGTTTCCGAACTCGAACAGGCGCTCGTCGCCCAGACCACCGAAGCGGAAATCCTCGGCCGCCGCGCCCAGGATCTCGAGAACCGCCTCGGCGATCAGTCCAAGGCGCTCAACGAAAGCGAATTCGAGCTCAAGCATATCCGTGGCGAGATCGAAGTTGCGCGCAAGACCGAAAGCGACCTGCGGGCCGCGATTGCCGAACTCGATGGCCGCGCCAGCCAGGCGACCCAACAGCTTCGCACCGAGAACGCCCAACTGCTGGCCGAAATCGAGCGCACCAAAGCCGAACGCGACCGCCTTGCCGCCGACCTTGGCGCCATGAAGCGCGAGACCGAGGAAAGCTGGGCGTCCGAGCGTGTCGAGAACGCCCTGCTGCGCGAACGCATCAATGACGTCGCCGCGGAAGTGGCGCGCCTCGCCTCCGCGCTGGAAGGTCCGGACTCGCCGATCGACGCGATCCTCGCCGCCGAGACGGCGCGCGACCGCGCCTCGACCGGCATCGTCGCCGCCAACGCCAATGTCGGCTTGGCCGAAGCGCCGGCTCCGGGCGGCAACCTGGCCGACCGCATCCGCGCCCTGCAGCACGCCTCGCGCACGCACACCGACGATCCCAAGACTCACAACTAAAAGAGAAAGCGAGGGCCGCAACGCCCTCGCTTGACACCCCTCCGGTGCACTCCTTATATCCGCGTATCTTTTCCGGGCGGTTAGCTCAGCGGGAGAGCACACCCTTCACACGGGTGGGGTCATAGGTTCAATCCCTATACCGCCCACCATTTTAAAGGCCCGCACGTTGCGGGCTTTTTTATCGACCTGTTATCCAGCCCCATTTACGGTTTGGTTGCCTAAACGGCAGCGCAGCGGCGCGCCGGCAGATCCGTTAACGGGAACCCAAGCTTCCAGACGTAAGCTGTGCTGAGCAAACACGGGCCGTCGCCATGACACGAGACGAAACAATACAGCATGCGTCCGCCATTCTGGTGGCCATGTATCGCGCCAGTGTCCCGGCGGTCGCGGAGTTGGCCCATGCGCTGCGCGATCTGGCGAAAAAAGAACACCTCGACGAAGTTGCAGACGCGTCCAGCGATATTGAACGCGCGGCCACCAACGAAAGCATCGTGTTGCTCTCGCAGCCGCTGAGCCGGCTGTCGGCCGCTCTCGCCCACGCCCAGCAGGCGGCGTAACCTCACCCCTTCCTAGACGCCTTTCGCGATATCGCGCGACAGCAGTTCGGCGAGCGCCGGATCGACGCCGGTGAAAACCGGATCGACTTTCGGCACTGGCGACGCAGCTAGTGCTTCCCGTGTACCAACTTTGCGCACGGCAGCCACCGCAGGTGCGAGACAATCCATCAGCGGCACCGGCACCCTGCTCGCGATCTGCGCGGCAATCCCGATCAGACCAGCGCCGCCGAGGATGACGCGCTCGGCGCCATCCTTCGCCGCGGCAAGACAACAGACATCCGCCAGCCGTGCGAGATTGCCTGCCGGATCGGCCAGCACCTGCGAACCGGTGCTCTCGATGACGCGGATCGACGCGAGATATTTCGTCAGGCCAAGCCCGGTCAGATATTCGGTGAGCATCGACACCCAGCGTTGCCCGCCGGTGACGATGGAAAACCGCTGCTGCATGTCGCCGGCTGCGCGCGCCGCCGTTTCCGCCAGACCGAACACCGGCACATCGGCAAGGTCCCGAAGTGCGCCGAGGCCCGGATCGCCGAAACAGGCGAGGATGGTCGCGTCATATTTTTCCGTTTGCGCCGCATAGCAGTCGACTGCCGCATGCGAAGCAATCGCGTAGGTCGCGCGCGTGCCGATATGAGTCGAGCCGAAGCGCCCGGTCGCACCGGTAAACGTGATTTCGGGCGCGAGCGCGCGCGCGGCGGCCACGGCGTGGTCCGTCATCGCCTTGTTGGTATTCGCGTTGAGCACCAGAACGCGCATCGTCAGGCCGCCAGACGCTGGATCAGGCTGAGCAGCACATTGGCGCCGGCTTCGAGATGCTGCGGATAAGTCAGTTCATTCACGTTGTGACTCAGGCCGCCGACACTGGGGACGAAGATCATGCCGGCCGGACAAACGCGCGCCATCATCTGCGCGTCATGGCCGGCGCCCGACGGCAGCCGCCGGCACGACAGGCCGCGGCTTTGGGCCTCGGCCTCGACCATCGACACCATGCTGTCAGGAAAGATGACCGGCTCGAAACGCGCCAGACTGCGCGCGGTAACCGTCACACCCTCTCGCGCGGCAAGTTCGGCAACGAAAGCATCGAGCCTTCGCTGCGCTTCCTGCAGTAGCGCCTCGTCGGTATTGCGCAGATCGATGCTGACGGTCGCGCGCTGCGCGATGACGTTGATGAGCCCCGGCGCGAGTTCGATGCGCCCCACGGTGCCGACCTGATTGCCGCCCATCTCGCGCGCCAGCCGGCGTATGAACACACCGATCTCGGACGCGACATAGCCGGCATCGTGACGCAGCCGCATCGGCGTCGAGCCGGCATGCGCCGACTGCCCCTCGATGACGAGTTCGGACCAGGCCATGCCCTGCACGCCTTCGACCGCGCCGATGGTGAGGCCTTCGGCTTCCAGCACCGGGCCTTGCTCGATATGCAGTTCGAAATAGGCATGCGCGTGAATCGCGCCCGGCGTGACGTCGCCGAGGTAGCCGATGCGGCGCAGCTCGTCGCCGACCGTGGCGCCGTCGATGCCCTTGATGGCGTAGCAGTCCTCAAGCGCCAGCGCTCCGACATGGACGAGGCTACCCATCGCGAAGGGCGAAAACCGCGAGCCTTCCTCGTTGGTGAAAGCGGCCAATGCCAGCGGCCGTCGCGTCACCACGCCGGCGTCGTTCAGGCTTTCCAAAGCCTCGAGGCCGGCCAATACGCCATACAGCCCATCATAACGTCCGCCGGTGCCGACGGTGTCGATATGCGAGCCGACCATCACCGGCGCGATGTCTTCGCTGCCCGCACGCACCCCGAAAATATTGCCGATGGCGTCGATGGTGACGCTCAGGCCCAGTTCGCGCATCCATTGCACGAGAAGATCGCGACCCTGCCGGTCTTCGTCGGACAGCGCCAAACGGCACGTGCCGCCACCGGGCAGCGCGCCAATGGCGTTGAACTGCGCCAGCCTGCGCTGCAGGCGATCCAGATTGATATGCAGTCGGTCCGTCATCAGGCCCGGATCATGCACTCTGCAACTGCGATTGCGAAGCGGCCTGCTGCTCGATCAGGAAACAGGCGGCAAAATGATCGGCGCCCACATCGTAGAGCGGCGGCGTCTGCGTCTTGCAGCGATCCATCACGTATTTGCACCGCGGCCCGAAGGGACAGCCGGGCGGCATGTTGCTCAGGTCCGGCGGCGCACCCGGGATGGTGACGAGGCGCGAGCCTTTCACGGCCTCATGGCCGGTGCGCGAGGCGAGCAGCCCTTGCGTATAGGGATGCGACGGATTGCGGATGATGTCGGCGCATTTGCCGGTCTCGACGATGCGCCCGCCATACATCACCGCAATGCGGTCGGCGACCTCGACCGCGACGCCGATGTCGTGGGTAACAAAGATCACAGCAAGGCCGAGTTCGCGCTGCAATTCGCGCAGCAAGAGCAGCACCTGGATCTGCACGGTGGCATCGAGCGCGGTGGTCGGCTCGTCGGCCAGCAACACCTTCGGCCGGCACGCCAGCGCCAGCGCGATCATTGCGCGCTGCCGCATGCCGCCGGACATTTCGTGCGGATAATTGTCGAGGCGGCGCTCCGGCGACGGGATGCGGACACGCTCGAACAGGCCGAGCGCCCGTTTCTTCGCTTCCTGCATCGAAATACCTTCGTGCCGCACCACGGCCTCCGCGATCTGGTCGCCGACGCGGTAGACCGGATCGAAGGCAAGGCCCGGATCCTGGAAGATCATCGACACGACCTTGCCGCGATAGCGCGCCAGGTCGCCGTAAGGCATCGCCAATATATCGCGGCCATCGACATTGACCGAGCCGCCGAAGCGCGCTGAATCCGGATGCAGCCGCATCAGCGCGCGCAGGGTGACGCTCTTGCCGGAGCCGGATTCGCCGAGCAGCGCCAGCGTCTCGCCTTTCTTCAAGCTGAGGTCGACACCGGCCACGGCGCGCACGGTCTTGCCGCCGCCGGTGCTGAAATCGACGGTGAGTTTCCTGACGTCGACGATGGGGCCGGTGTCGGTCATGTTGCTGTTCATGCCGCCCTCGCCGCGTTGAGCGCATTCGGGTGCCCGGAAGTGGGATCGGCCATGTGGCAGGCCGTGTAATGTAGTCCGCCGACATCCGTAAGCGCGGGCTCCTTGGTCTTGCAGACATCCGCGACGAACTTGCAGCGCGTGTGAAAGCGGCAGCCGGGCGGCGGATTGATCGGGTTCGGCGGATCGCCGGTGATCGGGGCTTCCTGCGTGCGGTTGTCCGGGTCCATCGACGGCATAGAGGCCAGCAGCGCCGACGTATAGGGATGGCTCGGATTGCTGAACACGGCATCGGCAGGCCCGACCTCGGCGACACGGCCGAGATACATCACCATCACCCGGTCCGACATGAAGCGCACGACGTTAAGGTCGTGCGAGATGAAGATGTAGGTCAGACCGAATTCTTCCTTGAGATCGAGCAGCAGATTGAGCACCTGCGCCTCGACCGACTTGTCGAGCGCCGACACCGCCTCGTCGAGGATCAGCAGCCGCGGATTGAGCGCCAGCCCGCGCGCGATGTTGACGCGCTGGCGCTGGCCGCCGGAGATTTCGTGCGGATAGCGCCCGGCAAACCGCGCCGGTTCCAGGCCCACGCGATGCAGCAGATCGTGCGCCAGCGTGATGGATTGCTTGGCCGAGGCGCCGTGCACGCGCGGACCGAAGGCTACGGTATCTTCCACCGTCAAACGCGGATTGAGCGAGGCGTAGCTGTCCTGGAAGATCATCTGCACCTGTTTGCGGTAGCTGGTCAGGTCCAGTTGCTCGGACCCGACCGCTTCGCCATCGAACAGCAGGTCGCCGGAGTCCGGCGCGATGATCTGCATGATCAGCCGCGCCACCGTAGACTTGCCGCAGCCGGATTCACCGACAATGCCCAATGTCTCGCCCTTGCCGACGTCGAAGGTCACGCCATCGACCGCGCGCACCACGGCGCCCGCCTTGGTCAAGAAGCCGGCCTTCTTGCCGAAATGCTTGATGAGGTCCTTCACCGCCAGCAGCGGCGTGCCGGGGCCGCCGCGGTCGTCGCCGACTTCCGGGACGGGCCCGAGCCTGTCGATGATCATCGTCATTGCTTGACCTCCATCGCGGAACGCAGGCCATCGGAGAACAGATTGAACGAGATCGAGGTCATGAAAATCATCAGGCCGGGCAACGCCGCCACCAAAGGCTGTGTGTAGATCGCGGTACGCAGCGTGTTGAGCATGAGGCCCCACTCCGGCTCCGGCGGCTTTACGCCGAGACCGAGGAACGACAGGCCGGACGCCAGGATCATCGACACACTGATCAGCCCGGTCGAGTAGACGAAGATCGGGCCGAGCACGTTGCCCAGAACGTGCACGCGCACGATGGTGAAGGCGCCCGCCCCCGACACCCGCGCAGCCTCGACATAGTCGCGCGTCCGGATCTGCGTCGTCACGGATTCCGCGACGCGCGCGATCTGCGGAATGAAGACGATGGTCAGCGACACGATGGAATTGAGAATACCGGCGCCGAGCGCGCCCGACAGCGCAATCGCCAGCAGCACCGACGGGAACGCAAAGAACACGTCGATGATGCGCATCAGCAGCGTGTTGACCCAGCCGCCGACATAGCCTGCAAATATGCCGATGCCGGAGCCGACGACGAAGGCGGCCAGCACCGGCACCACGCCCATGAAGATCGAGAGCCGCCCGCCATAGATCAGGCGCGTCAGCATATCGCGGCCGAGTTCATCGGCGCCGAGCGGATAGCCCGGCGTGCCAATCGGCCGCAGGCGGCGGATCATCGAGCCCCTGAACGGATCGGCCGGCGCGATATACGGCGCAAGGATCGCCGCCAGAACGATCAGCAGAATGATCGTTAGTGCGACCATTGCCACCTTGTCCTTGATCAGTCGCGAGCCGACGCTCGCCCAGTATCCTTTGCTGGCCTTGGCTGGGACGACAATCGCGGCATCCGCTATGGCAGCCATGGCGTCAGCCCCTTTGAATGCGCGGATCGAGCGCGGTCTGGAGGACGTCGACGATCAAATTCAGTCCGACGAAGAACATCGCCAGCACCAGAATCGTGCCCTGCAGCAGCGGCAGGTCGCGCTGGAAGATCGCGGCGTTGAGCAGGAAGCCGGTGCCCGGCCAGGCAAACACCGTCTCGATCAGGATCGAACCGCCGAGCAGATAGCCGAGCTGCAATCCCATCACCGCCAGCGCCGTGGGCGCCGCATTGGTGACGACGTGCTTGAACACGCCCCACTCGCCGAGACCTTTGGCGCGCAAGGCCTGCACGAATTCCTGGCTCAGAATATCCGCGACCAGCGCCCGCAGGGTGCGCGCGATGATCCCGGTCGGGATCACCGACATCGTGATGGCCGGCAGGATGATGTAGCGCAGATGATCGGCGTCGGGCCGCCAGTTGCTCGAGCCGCCGGGACCGGCGCCGGTCGAGGGCAGCCAGTTCAACTGCACCGAAAAGATGATGACCAGCACCATGCCGAGCCAGTAATGCGGCACGCTGACGCCGAACACCGAAATCGCCGAGGCGATTTTATCGAGCGGCGAATTGCGGAAATAGCCGGCGACAAATCCGAACAGCGTGCCGAAGGTAAAACCGATCAGGGTCGCAACCGCGGCGAGGATCAGCGAATTGACGACGGCGCGGCTGACTTCGGTCAGCACCGGCCGGCCGGTGGCAATGGAATTGCCGAGATCTGCGTGCAGAACTTTCCAGAGCCACAGGAAATACTGAACGATCAAAGGCCGGTCGAAGCCATAGGCTGCGCGCATTTCCGCCTGCTGTTCGGCCGTGGCGTCGATCGGCATCACCGAGGTGAGCGGATCGCCGGGCGCAAGATGAACCAGCAGAAAGCAGATGACGCTGACACCGAGCGCGACCGGGGTCACATAGACAATACGCTTGAGAATGTAGAGCAGCATTCGCGCTCGAACTCCCTACGAGAACAAAACCTCCGGCATTCGCGACGAATGCCGGAGGTTCAATTGCGTTATTTATCCATCGAGATCGGCGAGAAGTCCTGGAACCAGTTCTTGGCCTGGACGAAACCCTTGACCTTCGGGCTCATCGCACGGGCATTAACGTCATGCGTGACCATCAGGAATATCGCTTCGTCGACGTACTTCTCGTGGATCTTCTCGAGCACGGCCGTCTGCGCCTTCGGGTCGAAGGTGTTACGCACCTGCTCAAACAGCTTGTCCATCTCGGGATCGCAGAAGTAACCCCAGTTGGTGCCGGCCGGCGGCGCGAGGTTGCACTGCAGGTGGCGGATGAAGCCGGTGAACGGATCCTGGATGAAGTAGGAATAGTTCATGCCGGTGGCGCCCCGCGCGCTCGGGTCCTTCGAACCGGCGCGCCAGATATTGATGAGCTGGTTCCACTCCACCACCTCGAACTGAATCTTGATGCCGACCTCCGCGAGGTTCTGCTGCAGGAACTCGTTCATCGGTAGCGGCGACATCTGGCCGGAGCCCGAGGTCGAGATCAGGATCTTGGTGACCACCGGCTTATCGGGGCCGTAACCGGCTTCCTTCAGCAGCTTCTTGGCCTCGGCCTGATCGAACCTCAGCTTGAAGGTCGGGTGGCCGAACCACTGGTGGCCGGGCGGGAAGAAACCTTCCGCCGGGATCATCAACCCACTGAGCAATTCCTTCATGCCCTCGCGGTCGATGGCCAAGTTCGCCGCCTTGCGGACGCGGATGTCGTTCCACGGCGAGCCTTCGGCGCGCGACAGATGCCAGGTCCAGTTATGCGGATAGGCGTTGACGACGATCGGGAAGCCGGCGGACTTGAGCGAGGCCACCGCATCGGGCGCCGGCGCTTCGATCCAGTCGACCTGCCCCGAACGCAACGCTGCAACGCGCGCATTGGCTTCCGGCAGCGGCATCAGCACGAGTTTGTCGAGCTTGGGAACACGCGGCTTGTCCCAATAGTCCTTGTTCGGCACCAGTTCGGCGCGCTCGCGCGGCACGAACAGCGAAAGCTTCCACGGGCCGGTGCCCGACGGCGTCTTGGCGAAAGCCTCCCAGCTCTTGCCGACCTTTTCCCACTGCGCGGGCGACGACATCATGATCCAGGCGAGCTGATAGGGCAGCGTCGCATCGGGCGACTTGGTCGTGATCTCGACCGTGAGTTTGTCGACGACCTTGTACGAAGCGACCGCCGGAATGCGCGACTTGCCCTGCGCCGACTGGCGCTGGTCGAATTGCGGACTGTCGTTTTTCAGAAGCTTGTCGAAATTCCACACCACCGCGTCGGCGGTGAAATCGGAGCCGTCGTGAAACTTCACGCCGTCACGCAGCTTGAAGATCCATTTCGTCTTGGCGGCATCCTGGGGATCGAGACCCCAGGACTCGGCAAGGCCCGGCGCGAGATCGGAAGCCTTGGTCGCGCTCGACAGATCCCAGTTGATCAGGCCGTCATAGACCGTGTAGCCCATGAAGCGCATGCCTTCGCCGCCGTTGTCGGCTTGACCCGTCGTCAAAGGAATGTCGGATGCCGTCATGCCGATGCGCAATGTTCCCTGCGCAAAAGCCTGCGAACAGACGGCGATTGATAAGGCGGCTCCCAGAACGGTCGCCTTGTTGAAAAAATTCATTGAAAACTCCCACGGTCCACGACTGGACTAAGAATTGAGCAAAAGCCGTGCCAAACGAATGTGGTCAGGAATCAGCGGGTTAGCGTCCACTGTGAAAATATGCGCCAGTCCGCCGCCTGCTAATTAGGCGGCCGGATTTCTCGGGTATCGCCAAAAGGATAAGGCCGAATGCGACGGATATTGGATGTGAAGGCGGGACTTGTCGCGCGCGCGACAGAGATCGACGCGCAGGCCTTCGCACCGTTCGGTAACGTGATACGAACGTCAGCGACCGAACCGCGAACCGATTGGTCCGGTCCGTTCGAGAACAAGCGCGGCAACGCCCGCATCAATTGCTACACCACCAGCGTCGAGGCAGTAGCGCTACCCACGACGCACAAAGTCATGGAACGGCACGTCCATTCCTTTCAAACCTTCCTGCCGCTCGATGCCGACAGCTATCTGGTCTGCGTCGCACCGCAGGGCGAAGGCGATCTTCCTGACATGAAAGGCTTGCGTACCTTCATCGTGCGCGCCGGAACCGGCATCACCTACCGCGCCAATGTCTGGCACCATCCGATGACGGCGCTGGGACGCCGCGCGCAGTTCGCTGTGTGGATGTGGCGCAGCGGCGGTGACGATGATGAAGAATTCATCGATCTCAGCCAGCCGGTACAGGTTGTTGGCCCCTAAGCGCCGGGGCGGCAAAGCGTCGCAGCCGGACGAATGAAACTGCGGCGACCGCGCTTGAAGCCGGTCAAAGGCTGCGACAGTTCGGCGACGGTCATCGCCTTGTCGGAATTATCCAGCACGATGAAATCCGCCGGATTTCCTATCGCAATACCGTAGTCTTTCATATTCATCAGTTTGGCCGGCAACGTTGTCACCAGATCGAAACAGGCCGCGATGTCCTTCAACGCCCCGGTCTGCGCGACGTTGGCATAGAGATTCGCCATGCGCACCAGCGAACAATCGCCGAACGGGGTGAACGGATTGAGCACGTTGTTGGTGGCGAGCGAACACGTCACGCCGTGGTGCACGAGCTTGTGCGCCGGGCTAACGCCGCGCGGCACATTGTGATCATGCGTCCGCCCCATCAGGAACAGATCGGTCGCCGGCAGTACCGTGACGGCAACGCCGGCCTCGGCAAGCCGCTTCGCCATGATTTCGAATTGTGCCGGCGGCATCGCCGACAGTTTGGTGACGTGGCCGATGGCGACACGGCCGCCATAACGGTGCGCCTCAGTCTGCCGGCACACTTCTTCCAGATGCGTCCACGAAGGATCAAGATCGAAATCGAGATGGAAGTCGATATCGACATCGAAACGCCGCGCGATGTCGAAGATGCGTGCGATCTGCCCGTTGGGGTCGCTGTCGGTATAGGGACAGCCGCCGATCAGGTCCGCGCCGCCTTCACAAGCGGCGATCAATAATTTTTCGGTGCCGGGATCGTTGAGCATGCCCTCCTGGGGAAACACGCAGATCTCAAGGTCGATCGCCCAGGCATAATCCTGCTTCAGGCGCTTGATCGCGGCAAAGCTTCTCAGCCCGATCCGCGGATCGACTTCGACATGCGTCCGCATCCGCGTCGTGCCCTGCAGGATCGCCTTCTCCAGCGTGCGGCGTCCGCGCTCGTAGACATCGGCCTCGGTAAATACTCGTTTGGCAGCGGCGACCTGGGCGATGGCCTCGGCCAAGGTGCCCTCTTCCGATGAGCAACGGTCGAGGATGCAGGATTTATCGAGATGGATGTGCGTATCGACAAAGCCCGGAATGACCAACCGCCCGCCGGCGTCCTCATGCGGCGCATCTGCGGCGATGCCTGCGGCGATTTCGACGATCCGCCCCTGCGCAACGCCGATATCGACCGGCGCGCCGGGCCGTTCGGCAATGCGGGCATTGCGTAGGATCAGATCGAGGGCCATGGGCTTAAAAGATATGGGCTTAAAAGATATGGGCTTAAAAGATATGGGCTTAAAAGATATGGGCTTAAAAGACATGGGCTACTGCGCGGCCTCCGCACGGCCGAGATAGGCGGCTTCCAGCGCCGGATCGCCGGACAGTCCCACCGCCGTATCGTCGCGCACGACGCGACCGGATTCCAGCACATATCCACGGTCGGCAACGCTCAAGGCCAGCACCGCCATCTGGTCGACCAGCAGGATGGTGACGCCGTCGTCGCGCAGTTCGGCCAATACATCGAACAGCTCGTTGATCATGGCCGGCGACAGGCCGAGCGACGGCTCGTCCAGCAGCAGAATGCGCGGCCCGGCCATCAGGCCGCGCGCGATGGCCAGCATCTGCTGTTCGCCGCCCGACAAGAGGCCGGCGCGGCTCGACAGGCGGTCGCGGAGACGCGGAAAGCGGTTCAGCAGCACTTCGAGTTCAGCTTCGCGGTCGGCGTCCTTGCGCGTATAGGCGCCAAGCAGAATATTGTCGCGCACGCTCAGCTCCGGAAATACCTGACGGCCTTCCGGCACCAGGGCTACGCCGCTGGCGGCGATCCTGTGCGCCGGCATACGCTCGACGCGTTCATCATCGACGATGATCGAGCCATCGACCGGACGCAGCAGCCCGGTGACCGCGCGCATCGCGGTGGACTTGCCCGCGCCGTTGGCGCCGAGCAGCGCCACCATCTCGCCCGGCTTCACCGTGAAAGAGATGTCTTCGAGCACAGGCGCCGCGCCATAACCGGCGCTGAGCTTGAGACAGGTCAGGATGGCATCCTGCGAGCCGCTCCATGGCGCGGGCCGAGGCCGCGCCTTCATCTCGCCGGAGCCGAGATAAGCCTTGAGCACGCGCGGATCGCGGCGAATGTCGGCCGGCAGACCGCTGGCAATCACAGAGCCTGCATCGAGCACGACGATATGGTCCGAGATGCCCATCACCAGCGCCATGTCGTGTTCGACGAGGATCACGGCGACGCCGAGATCGGCAATGCGCTTGATCAGCGCGCTGAGTGCGACCTTGTCGGATTTCATCAGGCCTGCCGCCGGTTCGTCGAGCAGCAGCACCTGTGGCCGCGTCGCCAGCGCCCGCGCAATCTCGATCAGGCGGCGGTCGACATGCGGCAGGCTGTTGGCGGGCGCAGCCATGGCGCCGTGATAACCGGCGAAAGCGAGCAGCGCTTCGGCGGCGCGGCGGTCTTCCTCGCTGGCGGCGCCGCGCAGCGGGTTGCCAAGCCTGCCCTGCCGCAACGCAACCAGCACATTGTCGAGCACGCTCATCTCACCGAACAACTGCGTTGTCTGATAGGTGCGCGCGATACCAGCGCGCGAAATCCGCCAGGCGGCCGCGCCGGCAAGTTCGCTGTCGCCGAGATTGATATGGCCGGCGTCCGGCTTGTAGAAGCCGCCGATCATGTTGAGCACCGTCGTCTTGCCGGCGCCGTTCGGCCCAATGACGCTGGTGATGCGGCCGGGCTCAGCCGTGAAGCTGACATTCGACGCGGCCTTGATGCCGCCGAACGAAATGCCGATGCCGCTGACCTCCAGCCGATGGCGCGCGATGCCGCCGGACAGGAACTGCGCCAGATCGAAATCCGGCGCGGCTTTCGCGCCCGCGGGATCGATGCGGCGCAGAAAACGCGCAAGCGTGCCGATGATGCCTTCCGGCGCAATCCACAGTACGACCAGCAGCAGCGCGCCGACGAACAGCAATCGATATTCGGCGAGATGCGACAGCAGTTCCGGCAGCATCACCGTCACGATGGCTCCAACCACCGGGCCAAGCACCCAGCCTGCCCCGCCGACGATGACCGCCAGCAGAAACAGGATCGATTGCGAGAATGGAAACGAGTCCGGCGCAACGAACATCATCAGCGGCGCAAAGATCGCACCGGCCAGCCCCGCGAATACCGCCGAGATGGCAAAGGCCGCGGTCTTGATCGATACCGGATTGAGGCCAATGGAGCGCGCCGCGGTTTCGCTGTCGCGCACCGCCACCATCGCCTTGCCCCAGGCGCTGTTGGCAAGGCGGCTAAACAGATAGAGCGAAACGCCGGCCAGCAGCGTCGCAAACAGCGCCAATTCCTTTTCGGCAAAGATGCGTGCACCAATCTGCGGCGGCACCAGGCCCATCAGGCCGTTCTGGCCGCCAGTCAGGTCTTTCCATTCGATTGTGGTGTGCTGGACGATGAAGGCAAAGGCGATCGTCACCATCGCCAGGTAAGG
The DNA here is from genome assembly GCA_903885555.1 of uncultured Hyphomicrobiales bacterium. Lineage (GTDB taxonomy): Bacteria > Pseudomonadota > Alphaproteobacteria > Rhizobiales > Xanthobacteraceae > Pseudolabrys. Next base: position 7,059 of record CAISIV010000197.1, on the reverse strand, counting down.
CCCGGTCACACGCAGCGCCGGCAAGGCCAGCAGCGCGCCGATGGCGCCTGCCACGAGCCCCGCGACCGGAAAGGCCAGCCAGAAGCTCAGCCCCTTGATGGTGAGGATGCCCGCCACATAAGCGCCGATGGCATAGAAGCCAACATGGCCGAGCGACACCTGCCCCGTCAGACCCAGCAATACATTAAGTCCGACGCCGACGATTGTCGTCAGCGCGACCAGCGCGATGATGAAATGCGTATATCCCTTGGTACCGAATACCAAAGCGACGGCGGCAACCGTCATCGCGAGGATGACGAAGGTCATGACCGAAGGGCATGTTTTGGGCGCGGTCATCGCTACACCTTCTTCGATGCCGCGCGGCCGAGCAGGCCATTGGGCATGACGGCCAGCGCGATGATCACCACGGTGAAGGCGACGATCTGCGTATAGGTCGAGCCGGCATAGGCCGTGATCAGTGCTTCAAGCAGCCCATACAGAATGCCGGCCAGCATCACGCCCGATGCCGACGTGACGCCGCCCAGAATGGCCACGGCAAATGCCTTGATGCCGAACAGCATTCCCATTTCGGAATGCACGCTGAACAACGGCGCGATCAGCAATCCGGCAAGTCCCGCCAACGCCGTCGACAGCGCGAACGAGAACGCGATGGCGCGGCGCACGTTGATGCCCATCAGCCGCGCGGCATCCTTGTTCTGCACCACCGCGAGCAAGGCCTTGCCGAGCCGCGTGTAGTGGAACGCCAGATGCAGCGCGATGGCGATGCCGATGCCGACCAGCGGAATGATGAGTTGCAGCGGGAAAACACCGGCGCCGAACAGGCTGATCGGCTTCTGCGCCAGGAAAGACGGAAAAGCCCGAGGCTCCTTGCCGAAAGTGAACAGCACGATGTTGTCGAGCACGATGCCGCCGGCGACCGTCGCCATCAGCCAGGCGTTCGAGCCGCGCTCGGCGAAAGGCCTCACCAGCGCGCGCTCGACGACAAGGCCGAACAGCGCGCACAGCGCCAGTGCCATCGCGACCGCGAGCGGCATCGGCCAACCGAGCTTGATGGCGAAGGTGTAGCCCAGCACGGCCCCCAGCATCATCGAGGAGCCTTGCGAGAAATTCACGGTGTTGGAAACGACGTAGGTGACGTGAAAGCCGAGCGCGATCAGGCCGTACATGCTGCCGACCGCAAGGCCCGAGACGATGGCGGAAATCAGCAGCATAACGGCCCCGGGTCTTTAGAGACGCAAAGGCGGGACGCAGGCACCAGCCGGCGTCCCGCCATGCAAGTAGCAGTCTAGTTCGTCAGCGGAAGAATCTGGCCTTCCTTGAAGTAGGTGAAGATGTAGTCTTCCGACGACAGCGCGTCGTGGTTCGCCGGCGTGAACGGCTTCGCGTAGCTCTTGATCAGACCGTCATACTTGTCGATGGCATAGAACCCTTCGCGGATTTTCGAACCGTCGGTCGAACCCGCCTTGCCGATCGCGAGCGTCATCAAGTGCATCGCGTCGTAGGAATTGGCGATGCCGACCGCCGGCGTTACGTCGGCCAGCGTCTTGATCTCCGGATACTTCGCCTGCAGCTTGGCGAAAATGTCCTTCGCCTTGGGCGACGGATTGCCGTTGAAGCTGAAGGTCTGGATGAAGTGAACCTTGGCGCCGCTCGGGCCGGCCAGTTCGCTGAAGCGGCCACCGGCCGGACCCCAGTGCGAGACGATCGGCACATCCCAGCCCATGCGGTCGAGCGACTTCACGACCTGCGATGACGGCGCAACGTTGGCAACCATGAACAGCACGTCGGCGCCGGCTTCCTTCAGGCGCGTGAGCTGCGGCACGACGTCGACATCGGCATCCTGGAATTTCTCGATGCCGACCGAAGCCATGCCCTTTTCCTCAAGCGCGACCTTCAGGCCTTTCTCGTTGGACTCGCCCCAGGAATTGTTGATCAGGATCATGCCGGGCTTCTTGGCGTTGTATTTCTTGACGGCATAAGCGAGCAGCGCCTTGTCGACCAGCACGTCGACCGCCGAGACGCGGAACACGTAATTTTCCGCCGCGCCGTTGCGGGTGATCGGCGTACCGGCCGCCCAGACGCCCATGAACGGCACTTTGGCCTGGTTGGCGAAGGGAACGATCGCCATCGAGACAGGCGTATCGAGACCGCCGAACAGCCCGACGACGCCTTCGCGCTGCACCAGTTCGCGCGCGGCAACGACGCCCTTGGCCGGGTTGCTTTCGTCGTCGCGGACGACGAGTTCGACCTTCTTGCCGAGCACACCGCCCTTGGCGTTGATCTCGTCGATAGCGATCGACATGCCACGCACAATGGCCTCGCCGGATTTGGCCGACTGGCCGGACATCGCGGCGACCAGGCCGAGCTTCATGGTGTCCTGCGCAAAGGCAGGGATCGATACGACAGTGACCGCCGTGGCGGCCAGCAGCAGGCGTCGGGCGATCTGCGGAATTCTGGATGCAGCGGACATGGCAGGACCTCTCAGAGGGGTGAAACCGCCGTTCTACTTCGCAAGGGACATGCCAACCTTTGGCCGGCCCGGAACGCTTGAAAAGCCCCAATAAACTGGCCTTTCGGACCACAGGCCCCGCCCGGAATTTGGGCAAATGCCCCCAATCTGTGCAAATCGTATGCACAATCGTATACAATTTCAGAGGCGTTTCCAGTACAATCATTTGGCCGGAAAAATGCATAGCAGGGACCAACCCTGCCCTCCCGGGCCGAATTCAGAGCGAAGGAGCAACGCCCATGTCCCCCGCCTCAGCCGCCGCAAAAGTGATCGCGCCGTCCAACGAGACCGCCGCCGCCGCCGAGATCGTCGAGAAGTTCCTGGTGGCCTCGATGGTGCCCGATCCGGAAACGGCGGCACTCTACGTCGCCGCGCCGCTCAAGCTGACCTTCACCGGCGGACGCAAGTTCACCCACCCGCGCGAAAGCACGGCCTTCAACGCCAAGCGCTACAAGTGGGTCAAGAAGAAGATGGAGCGCTCCGACGTCGCCCCCGGCGACGGCGAAACCATCGTCTACAACACCGGCACGCTCTACGGCGAATGGCCGGACGGCACGCCCTTCGAAGGCAACCGCTATGTCGACCGCTTCGTTGTGGTGGATGGCAAGATCGTGCAGATGGATGTCTGGAACGACAGCGCCGAGCGCATTCTCACCCGGAATGGGATCGATGCCTGAGCGCATGATCCCGAAAAGTGGGAACCGGTTTTCGGATCAGATCATGCGCAAACGAAAACGCTAACGCCGCTTGCGCTTTGCCGGAGCCGCTGTTGCCTCGTCCGAATAGGACGCCAGAATATCCTTGAGGTCGCGGTTCTTCGGCGGCCGCGACACGATCAATGCGCGGTTAGCGACGGCTTCAAGATGATCCGCCATCACCGCTGACGCGCGCTTGGCGTCGCCGGCCGCAAGCGCAGCGATCACCGAACGATGCTCGTTCACTGCGCATTCCGACGAATGCGGACGGCTGTAGAGCGCGAGGATCAGTCCGCAGCGCGACGACACTTCACTGACGTAGCGCTCGAGCACCGGACTGCCGGTCATCTGCGCCAGCAAAATATGAAATTCGGTCGCGAGCCGGATCGACAGCGGCTCGTTGTTGCCGCGGGCGTGTTCTTCCTGATCGACGTGTTTTTCCAGCGTCTTGATCTGTTCGCCCGTCAGGTTACCGGCCAGACGCGACATCACCAGGCGCTCAAGACCAAGGCGAACGTCGAACGTGTCTCGAGCTTCTTCCCAACTGGGCGTCGCCACCGCCGCGCCGCGATTGCGGCGAAGTTCGACAAGGCCCTCGGCGGCGAGTTGGCCCAGCGCGTTGCGGACAATGGTGCGGCTGGCGCCGAAACGCTCGCCGATGGCGTCCTCCGGCAACTTCGCGCCAGGCTCCAGCGCCTGTTCGATAATGGCGTGGCGCAGCGTCCGGTAGATCAGCCCGGCCCGATCCGTACTGGGCTTTGTCTTTATCTTGGGCATTGCCTCGCAACTCCGCGCCTTAAGGCCTCTATGGTCACAATGCCGCGGGTTCCGTCAATGGCTCCACGATGATCCAACTCGGTTTTGGCTCGTAGTACGTGCAGCCGAACCGGGGATCCGCACATGTTTTATGCTCTTTTGTACGTCTGTATTATTGTGCCGTTCTGCCTGATGGACGGTGTTTGGCTCACCGCCATGGGCAACCTGCTCTACAAGCCGACCCTCGGCGATATCCTGCTGCCCAACGTCAATTTGCCGCCGGCGATTGCGTTTTATCTGATGTTCCCGATCGGCATTCTGGTGTTCGGTGTATTGCCGGCCTTGAAGGCAGGCTCGGTGTCGCCGGCGCTGATCTATGGCGCGCTGTTCGGCGCCCTGGCCTATGCCACCTACGATCTCACCAATTACGCCACGCTCCGCAACTGGACGCTGCTGATCACCGTCGCGGACATCGCCTGGGGGGCGATCGCCTCGGCGACCGCGGCGGCGGCGTCGTATTACGCGGCAAAATTCATTGCACCGTGGTTCGGGATCGCTGCGAACTGATCAGGCAATGATCAAGCTTGTACCGGCTTGAGCCGGTAATGGCTGACCGCCCACTCGTTACCATCGGCGTGGCCGAACAGTCCGGCGGTAGCGAGAAAGAATAGCCGCCAACGCCGGCGCCATAGCGCGGCATCGGTGCCATAGGTCGCCTTAAGCACCACATCGATGGCATCGCGGTTGCTGTCGAAATTCTTCAACCAGTCTTCCGCCGTGCGCGCATAGTGCACGCCGTTCCAGCGCCAGCTCGCGTCCAGCGTAAACAGATCTGGAAACTCAAGCACCAGATCATGGCTCGGCATGATGCCGCCGGTGAAGAAGTGCTGTGCAATCCAGTCTTCCTTGTCGCCAACATCGAAACGATAGGGCGCGCTGCGGTGCGTGAAGACATGGAAGAACAAAAGCCCGTCGGGCTTAAGCCAGCTTCGCACCCGCTCCAGCAGCAGCCGCCAGTTGGCCATGTGCTCGAACATTTCGACGGACACGACGCGGTCGAACTTTCGCGGCGGCGCGAATGTGTTCATGTCGGCGGTGACGACATCGAGATTGAAAAGTCCGCGGGCATGCGCCTGACCGAGAATATAGGTGCGCTGCGATTGCGAATTGGACACGGCGGTGATTTTTGAATTCGGATAGTGGCTCGCCATCCAGAGCGACAGCGAACCCCAGCCGCAGCCGAGTTCGAGAATATCCTGTCCGTCCGCCAGAGCCGCGTTTTCCGCGGTGCGCTTGAGCGCCGACTCTTCAGCCTGCTCAAGCGAAGACGAGGCATCGTCGTAGTAGCAGCATGAGTATTTGCGATGCGGTCCCAGCACCAGCTCATAGAACGCCGCCGGCACTTCGTAATGCTGCGCGTTGGCTTCGTCGACCGCTTGTGCAATCGGATAGTTCGGCATGCCGGCGGCAAAGCGCCGGTTGATGTCGAGCGGGGCCTGCGCCAGCTTTTCACGGCTGCGGCCGACGAGGAACGAGACGGCGGCACGCGACACCGGATCGGGCCACGGCAGACGTTCGAAAACGGGAATAGCGAGTTCGATAGCGCTCATGATGCTGCCCTCGGCGGTGCCGGAAAAAATGCGTTGGTGCGGCGCTGATAGGCGCGGAATTTGTCGCCGCGCGTGCGCAGCATGTGTTCTTCGAGCGGCGGGATGCCCGAGACGTAGACCAGTAGCCAGTACATGACGGCTGCGCCGGCAAGGGCGAGCCAGCCCCACGGATAGGCGCCCGACAGATTGATCGCGAGCAGCGGATAGGCGAGCCAGCCTAGGGTCTCGAAGAAATAGTTGGGATGGCGCGACCAGCACCAAAGGCCGATATCGTTGATGCCGCCTTTGTTGGCGGGGTCCGATTTGAAGACCTGCAATTGCCAGTCGGACAGGCCTTCGCCTGCGACGGCAATGGCCATCACGACGATGCCGACAATATCGCCAAGTGTCAGGCCCGGCGCCGGATTATGCGCGGCCAGAAACATCGACAGCACCAACGGAATGCTGACCAACGCCTGCTTCTGCAACAGCCAGAACATCTGGCGCGGCGCATCGGCGCCCCAGCCTTCGATCATCCTGGCGTAGCGCGGATCGTCGACGATTTTAGTGGTGCGGCTGGCGATATGGATGCCGAGGCGCGCCGCCCAGATGGCGGCAAAGGCCGCGACGATAAATTGTCGTGGCTCATATGCCCCCGCCATCGGAGTCAAAGCCGCCACCGCGCCGGTGAGGCCAAGTCCGAAGGTCCAGACGGTATCGACCCAGCCGGAATTGCCAGTGCGCTGCTGGATGACCCAGGCTACCGACATGATCGCCGACAGGGCGACCGAGATCGAAATGAGCGCGGCGAAGAACTGAAACAGGGTCATCGCCGGTGCTCCGTCAGATACGGATGAGCGGCTGGATCATGCGGCCGAAGAAGCCGGTGAGCCGGATGTCACCCTGCATGGCGACGAGACAGATGCACACTTCGCCTTCATCGATGACCGGGCTGTGGCCATCATCCTGATCGGCGTCGTCGCAATCGCCGGCGCCATAGCGGCCGCCTTCATGGATGAACGCGCCTGCCAGCACGCAGGTGAGTTCGGTGCCGGTGTGACGATGCTCGGGAATTTTCAGGCCGGGTTTGGCCTTGAGCATGAAGACGCGCGTATCGTCGCCCGCCGGAACCATGACGGCGCGATAATGCAGCCCCGGCGACACCCAGCGCCACGGACCGAGATCGTAGCCGAGCAAGGAATTCTGCTCTGGCTGCCAAACCGCCGCCAAAGGCGACGGCTTGGCACGCGCCGTCGGTGCGCGCGGCGCTTCCTGCCCGATCCGCGCCATGGCGAGCGCCAGTGCGCCCTCGCGCATGGCAACCGGCTCCACCGCATCGAGCATCTGCCCGCCGGCCTCTTCCATCGCCGAAACGAATTCGCGGCACTGTCCGCACATCGTCAGATGCGTGGCGACGACGAGGCTGCGGCCTTCGTCGAGCGTGCCAGCGGCGAATTCGGCCAGCGTGGAATTTTTGGGGTGATGTCGGCTCATGTCAGGTCACCAAGCA
>CAISIV010000196.1 GCA_903885555.1 uncultured Hyphomicrobiales bacterium | reverse complement strand
TGGCGGAGATTTGTTGAGTTCTTCCCTCGCCCCGCTTGCGGGGAGAGGGTGGCGAGCGAAGCGAGCCGGGTGAGGGGGATTCTGTTTCGTGATCCATTTAATTGCCCCTCACCCGACTTCTCCCCGCGCGCGGGGAGAGGTAAAGGAAGCAGCATGATCGATCACGTCTCAGTTCCGGTACGTGACCTTGCCGCGGCGACGCGCTTTTACGAAGCCGTACTCGGCACGCTCGGCATTCTGAAACTGGAAGCGCGGCCCGCGACCGTCGGGTTCGGCAAGAAATATCCCGAGTTCTGGATCAATCTGCGCGCGGATACGCCAGCATTGCCGGACAGTTTCGGAGGTCACATCTGCTTTCGCGCACGTTCGACCGATCTGGTCGATGTCTTTCATGCGGCGGCGTTGAAAGCCGGCGGCGTCAGCGATGGCGCGCCGGGTTTGCGGCCGCAGCACGGCGAGGGCTACTACGCCGCCTTCATTCGCGATCCGGACGGCAACCGCATCGAGGCGGTTACCTTCACCGCGGCTGAACGGGCTTAGGCGAGCTTCTCCGGCGAGACCGCTTTCATTTCTTTGGCGGTTTCCGGAACGCCGGAAGCCGCCTTCTGCAGCATGGGCAAAATGTCGGCCGTCTTGTTGGCGATCAGCAGGTCGAAATTGAATTCGGCGCGGATGAACTCGGTCGCCCGCATGTGATCGAGCAAAGCGCACAGCGGCTGCCAGAAGTCATTGATGTTGGCGAGCAGGATCGGCTTCTTGTGCCGGCCGAGCTGCGCCCAGGTCATCTGCTCGACGATTTCTTCCAGCGTGCCGATGCCGCCCGGCATGGCTACGAAGGCGTCCGCCATTTCGAACATCTTCATCTTGCGCTCGTGCATGTCCTGCGTGACGATGAGGCCAGGACCGATCTTGCCGGCGCGTTCCTTGGTCAGCAGGAATTCCGGGATGATGCCGTCGACGTGGCCGCCATTGGCGCGCACGGCCTCGGCCACGGTGCCCATCATGCCGATGTCGCCGCCGCCATAGACCAGCCCGATGCCGTTCTGGGCCATGATCTTGCCGAAGTCGGTGGCGGCCTGGACGAAGGCCGGGTCGGTGCCAGGGCCCGAGCCGCAATAGACGCAGATTTTTTCGATTTTGCTCATTTTCTCGATTCTTTGTTCGCCCTGCATGTGCAACGCAACACGGGGGTCGTCAAGGCGTGGAAAAGCATCGCCGCGGCGCCGGAATAAGGGGATTCCCGGCCTCCGCGAGGCTGTATATGCCGTTAATTACCCCTATATGTGGGCGCGTTGGGGCCACGTAAGGCCCGTCTGCCCGGGCCTGTCATGAGCGACCACCACCACCGAAATGCCGATTCCAGGCCTGCCGTGGCCGCGGAAGCCTCGCTGCTGCGCACCGTCGTGCATCTGTGGCCCTATATCTGGCCGTCCGACCGTACCGACCTGAAGCTCCGCATCTGGGGCGCGATGGTACTACTGCTGGTGGCCAAGCTCGCCACGGTTGCCGTTCCCTTCACGTACAAATGGGCGACCGATGCGCTGGCCGGGCAAGGAAGCGCGCCGGTGGCGACTGCCGATTGGGTGGTCTGGGCGCTGGCCGCGCCGGTCGCGATGACCATCGCCTATGGCGGCATGCGCATTTTGATGGCGGTGCTGACGCAGATGCGCGACGGCCTGTTCGCCAAGGTGGCGATGAACGCGGTTCGGCGGCTCGCCTACCGCACCTTCATCCACATGCACGAACTGTCGCTGCGCTTCCATCTCGAACGCAAGACCGGCGGCCTGACGCGCGTGCTCGAGCGCGGCCGCAACGCCATCGAAACCATCGTGCGCATGGTGATCCTGCAACTGGCGCCGACGATTGTCGAGTTGCTGCTCATCATCGGCGTGCTGATGTGGCAGTTCGACTGGCGCTACGTGCTCGTCGTGCTGATCACCGTCACGTTCTACATGGTCTACACCTACTACGCGACGGAATGGCGCATCGGTATCCGCCGCAAGATGAACGAGAGCGACACCGACGCCAACGTCAAGGCGATCGATTCGCTGCTGAATTACGAGACGGTGAAATATTTCAGCGCCGAGGAGCGTGAAGCCGAACGCTACGACAAGTCGATGGCGCGCTACGAAGGCGCGAGCGTCATGGCCTACACCTCGCTCGCGGTGCTCAACGCCGGGCAGGCGGTGATCTTCACGGTGGGACTCGCCGCCGCGATGGTCATGTGCGCCTTTGAAATCAAGGCCGGCACCAAGACCGTCGGCGACTTCGTGATGGTCAATGCCATGATGATCCAGCTTTATCAGCCGCTGAATTTCATGGGCATGGTGTATCGCGAGATCAAGCAGGCGGTAATCGATATCGAACTCATGTTCTCGATCCTCAGCCGCGATCCGGAAATCAAGGACATCCCGTCGGCGCCGGAATTGAAGGTGGCGAACGGCAACGTACGCTTCGAAAACGTCGCGTTCTCGTACGAGCCGGACCGGAAAATTCTCAACGGCATCAGCTTTGAAGTACCGGCTGGCAAGACCGTCGCCGTCGTCGGTCCTTCCGGCGCCGGCAAGTCGACGATCTCGCGTTTGCTGTTCCGCTTCTACGATCTGGCGGGCGGCCGCATTCTGATCGACGGCCAGGACATCGCGCGCGTCACACAGAAATCGCTACGCAAGGTGATCGGCATGGTCCCGCAAGACACCGTGCTGTTCAATGACACGATCCGCTACAATATCCGCTACGGCCGCTGGGAAGCCAGCAACGAGGAAGTGGAGGCGGCCGCTTCGCTGGCGCAGATCGACGGCCTGATCCGCATGGCGCCGAAAGGCTACGACACCGAAGTTGGCGAACGCGGCCTGAAATTATCCGGCGGCGAGAAGCAGCGTGTCGCGATTGCCCGCACCATCCTGAAAGGGCCGCCGATTTTGGTGCTGGACGAGGCCACCTCGGCGCTCGACAGCCATACCGAAAAGGAAATCCAGGACGCGCTGGAGCGGGTGTCAAAAGGCCGCACCACGCTGGTGATCGCGCACCGGCTGTCGACCATTGTCGGTGCCGACGAGATCATCGTTCTGGAGGCTGGCGAGATCGTCGAGCGCGGCACGCATTCGGCGCTTTTGGCCAAAAAGGGCCTGTATGAGAGTATGTGGAACCGGCAGCGCGAGGCTGAAGAGGCCCGCGAGAAGCTGGCCCGTGCCGGCGAGGACGAGGCTGCGCCGAACCGCAATCCGCCTCTCGTGCAGGACGTCATTTCGGTCGCCGCCGCTGCTCCAATTGAAGCGCCGGTCGATGCCGCGGAGTAGGATGCGTCATGTCCATCTATGATTCGATTCGTCAGCAAATGGTCCCGATCACGCCGGAGGGCTATCCCTTCATCGGCGCCTTTGCGCTGGTCAGCCTGATCCTGTTCTGGATCTGGAGCCCGCTCGGTTGGCTCGGCACGGTGCTGACGGTCTGGTGCGTCTACTTTTTCCGCGATCCGCCGCGGGTCACGCCGGTGCGGGATGGCCTCGTCATTTCGCCCGCCGACGGCCGCATCAGCATGGTCACCACCGCCGCACCGCCGCACGAACTCGGTCTTGGCGACAAGCCGTTGCCACGTATTTCCATCTTCATGAGCGTGTTCGACTGCCACGTGAACCGCAGCCCGGTCGCTGGCCGGGTCGAGAAGATCGTTTATCAGCCGGGCAAGTTCATCAATGCCGATCTCGACAAGGCCAGCGTCGACAACGAACGCAATTCGCTGGTGATATCGACCGCCGGAGTCCATGTCGCGGTGGTCCAGATCGCGGGCCTGATCGCGCGCCGCATTGTCTGTTTCGTGCGCGAGCAGCAACCGCTCGGCGCGGGCGAGCGCTTCGGCATGATCCGTTTTGGCTCCAGGCTGGATGTCTATCTGCCGGAGGGCATCGCGCCGCTGGTGGCGGTCGGGCAAACCTCGCTCGCCGGCGAGACGATCCTGGCCGACCTCAAGGGCGGCGACGCGCGGCTGGCTTTCCGCGCCGGTTAAACCGTTAACGAGCCCGGACGTTGAGTTCCACACGCCGTGGCGCGAACCCCGGCAAGGGACTATACTAGGCCCATGGTATTTCCCCCGTTCGACCCCGCTCCGACGCCCCGCCGCCGCTTCAAAGCGATCCCGGTGCGTACGCTGTTGCCCAATCTGATCACGTTGCTGGCGCTCTGCGCGGGCCTGACGGCGATCCGCCTGTCGATGGAAAGCAAGCTGGAGTGGGCGCTGGCGGCGATCGTCTTCGCCGGCGTGCTGGACGGCATCGACGGTCGAGTCGCGCGGATGCTCAAGGGCACCTCGCGCTTCGGCGCCGAACTCGACAGCCTCGCCGATTTCGTCAATTTCGGTGTTGCGCCGGCGCTGATCCTTTATTTCTGGGGCCTGCACGAATTGAAATCGGCCGGCTGGATCGCGGCATTGGTGTATGCGATCTGCGCGGCGCTGCGGCTGGCACGCTTCAACGTCATGATCGACGATCCAAACAAGCCGGCCTGGTCTGGCAACTTCTTCACCGGCATTCCGGCGCCGGCCGGCGCGCTGACGGTGTTGCTGCCGATCTATCTTTACTTCCTGGGCGTCTCCAACAATCTGGTGACGATCTGGCTGACGTTTTTCTACACACTGGCGATTGCGCTCTTGATGGTGTCGCGGCTGCCCGTGTTCTCGGGCAAACGCGTCGGCAAGCGCGTGCCGCCGGAAATGGTGCTGCCGCTTTTCGTCGTCTTTGTTTTGGTGTTCGCACTGCTGGTCAGCTACCCGTGGGAGATGCTGACCTTGGGTACGGTTGTCTATCTTGCCTGCCTGCCGCTTGGCTGGCTGTCGCATCGTGACTACGTCCGCAAGGACGCTGAGGCGCTTGCTGGCGCAACCGCAGAACCGACGGCGACACCGCCGGGCGATACGCCATTGTCGCCCGATCAAGCGGGCGGCGACCGCGACTCCGACCGCCCCGCGCGGCTGAACTGATCGGCCTTCTCGATGTTGCGCGCGACCAGCGTCATTCAGGCTTCTCACCGTCACGACCGTCCGGTGGCCGATACCGTGATCCTCGGTCATGAACAGCGCAGCGCGCAGAAGATCACGGTCACCGGCGCCAAGGGTACGGTCGTCGAGATCGATCTGCACATGCCGGTGCGGCTGCGCACCGACGATCTGTTACTGCTGGACGACGGCGCACTGGTGGAAGTCGTCGCGGCGCCGGAGCCGTTGATTGAGGCGCGCGCCGCAGATCTGCCGGGACTGTCGCGGCTGGCCTGGCATCTCGGCGACCGGCACATTCCGGTGCAAATACTGCCCAATCGCGTCCGCGCGCTGCGCAGTGAAGCGACCGAAACGTTGCTCAAATCGCTCGGTGCCAAAATAGCAATGATCGACGCGCCGTTCGAGCCGGAAGGCGGCGCCTATGCGCTATCGCAGGCGCATGACCATGGCCATCATGGCCACGCGCATGCCGACCACGACGATTGCTGCGGCGGCCATGCGCACGGCCACCATCATCACCACGATCACTAGTTACGGCTTGTTGCGGTAGCCCTGCGTGCCGAACGGATAACCGGGCATCAGATCGTAGGGGTGACCCCAGCCGGGCAGCGCCTGCATGCGCTCGAGCCAGGCGCCGATCGCCGGAAAATCCTTGGCGATGTCGAAGCCGAACTCTTCGGCCGGATAATACAGATAACCGGTCATCGAAATGTCGGCGATGGTCGGCTTGTCGGCGATCAGGAACGGCGATTTTTCCAGCCGCTTGTTGACGATGCCGAGATTGGCCAGCGCGCGGCCTTTGAGAAATCCGACAACGGCGGGATCGCCCGCGGGCTTGGCGAAATTGATCAGGAAGCGATACGGCCCAAGGAAGCCGTTGACCTTCTGGTTGTCGAAGATGATCCAGCGCAGCGACTCCAACTCCTGGTCTTCGTCCTGCGGCAGGAACTTGCCGGTCTTGCGCGCGAGGTAAGTGAGAATGACGCCTGACTGCGTCAGCTTCCTGGCGCCGTCCACCAGCACAGGCACTTCGCCCATCTCGTTGACGTCTTCGCGATACTCCGGCCCGCGCTGTATGCCCGTGCCGAAGAAGTCGATCCATTTCGGCTCCCATTTGGCGCCGATCAGATTCAGCATGAGCGCGGCACGATAGGCATTGCCGGACTGGGCGAAACAGTAAAGCTGATACTCGGCCATGTATGCTTCCTATTGCTGCGGCGGGGCAGGAGGGCGCGCCAGCGTCACGGGAAATCCGGCGGCGGCTTGCCCTTTGTATTGTCCATCGGCGAGGGCCATGCTTGCCAGCGCGTTGCCTTCCTCGTCGTTGATCACAAGTGCGTCCTGATCGAGTTTCCAGCGGCGGCTCAGAAAGAACTTGCCCGGACAACCGCCTTCCGGCGCAACACTGCCTTCGCGGGCGCCGGCGGGGCCACGAAAATTCATGCCGCACATCGGCGCATTGGGCGCCGATAGCATCCAGCGTCCGACCATGCCCGTTTCCGGTGCTTGAGCGTTGGCTGTGCCGCCGGATGTCAGGCCTTGGCCACCGGCGCAGCCGCCAAGCAGCAGCGCGATGAGTACGCCGCCTGCGATCCGAACCGAAGTCATTGCCGGTGGCTTAAGCAGTGCCGCCTCACTTCATCGTCGGGATCGAGAACTCGGCGCCTTCTTTGGTGCCGCTTGGCCAGCGCTGCGTCACCGTCTTGGTCTTGGTATAGAAGCGTATCGAGTCCGGACCATGCTGGTTCAAGTCACCGAAGCCGGATCGCTTCCAGCCGCCGAAGGTGTGGTACGAGAGCGGCACCGGGATCGGGAAGTTGACACCGACCATGCCGACCTGCACGCGATTGACGAAATCGCGTGCGGTATCGCCATCGCGGGTATAGATGGCGACGCCATTGCCGTAATCATGCTCGGACGGCAGGCGCAGCGCTTCCTCGTAGTTCTTGGCGCGCACCACCGAAAGCACGGGCCCGAAGATTTCTTCCTTGTAGATCTTCATGTCGGCCGTGACGTTGTCGAACAGGCAGCCGCCCATGAAGAAGCCCTTCTCATAGCCCTGCATCTTGAAACCGCGGCCATCGACGGCGAGCGTCGCGCCTTCCTTGATGCCGGTGTCGACATAATCGCGGATGCGATTGAGGGCCGCCTTGGTGACCACCGGACCGTAATCGGCCTGCGGGTCGGTCGAGGGACCAATCTTCAGGCTCTCGACGCGCGGGATCAATTTTTCCATCAGGATGTCGGCGGTCTTCTTGCCGAC
>CAISIV010000195.1 GCA_903885555.1 uncultured Hyphomicrobiales bacterium | reverse complement strand
TCACCCACCGGCTGTTCGGCATTGCCTTCGGCGATCCGCTCCACCACCGCCGCCATCTCTCGCCACTGCTGGGCCATTTTCAAATAAGACTGCTTGGCCTCAGCATCATTCGCCCGCTCAGCGTCGGCGTCAGCTTGCTTCGCCTTCTCGCGGTATTCTTCTGCCTTCTCGATGGACACAGCGTTCCGATCAATCGTTGAGCCTGCATCTAGAATATAACTTTGTAGGCAAACGGTCGGTCTGATGACGGACATTGGCGGCAATGGGCCAGCTCAGGCCATTATCGACCAGCGGCGAGCCTCGCGCTTGCCCGTCGATTTAATCGCCTTCCCATCGTAACGCGCCAGCGTCAGGTGAATGGCGTCGCGCATGTCCTTCAAATTCTCTGGCGTGGGTTCCCGCGCCGGTCTGTCCGCTCGCCGCAACTCTGTTGTCGATAGCTTTGATGTCGCGACGAAGGAATTCAACCTTGGCTTCGAGCGGCGGCCGAATTAGATCAAAGAAATCGTTGATGGTTGGTTCAGTGGCCATCGGTTTTTCCGGCTCAGTAGCTCAGGACGCACCGTACCCGACCAATAATGCGGATAGAAACTGGATAGCACCAATAGCGAACATTCTTGGTCGAGCCGCTGAATATGACGGCAGTGCCCGGGGGGCTAGCCGGGGCTCAAAACAGAAATCCCGGCAATTTGCCAGTGATTTCAGAAGCAGGTGGCGGAGGGAGTGGGATTCGAACCCACGTTACGGTTTCCCGTAAACACGCTTTCCAAGCGAGCGCCTTCAGCCACTCGGCCACCCCTCCTGCGTCCGTAGCTCATGACGACCGACGCAGGCTTTTGCAAGCCAAGATGCGGGCCAGGCACGCATTTTCGTGACAGGGCGAGGCTCAATTGCAAAAGGCCTCGCAGCCTGCAGGTATTATATGCACTTATATGTTTATTTTACAAAGTTTGACCATTTCATCAAACAACGCGCAATATGGCTGTTCTTAGCCAAACCCTTGGAATCGCGATGTCCGGTGACGTTTCCGCGCTGCAACTGGTGCTGTCCGGCGACCCCGGCCTATTTGCCATCGTCAGATTGTCGCTGATGGTCAGCCTGAGCGCCGTCGCCTTCGCCGCGCTAATCGGCGTGCCGCTGGGCGCCTTCCTTGCGCTGACACGGTTTCCCGGCCGCGAAGCGGCGATCGTCGTGCTGAACGCCCTGATGGGGCTGCCACCGGTGGTCGTCGGACTGGCGATCTTCCTGATGCTATCGCGCTCCGGCCCGTTGGGGTCGTGGGGCCTGCTGTTCACGCCACAGGCCATGATCATCGCGCAAACCGTGCTGGTGGCGCCGATCATCGCGGCGCTGGCGCGGCAGACGATCGAAGATCTGTGGGTTGAGTACCGCGAGGAACTCGCCGCCATGAATATCGGGCCCGCCGGTCGCGTCGCCACCCTGATCTGGGACGCGCGATTTTCCCTTGTGACAGCACTGCTTGCGGGCTTCGGGCGCGCCGCGGCGGAAGTCGGCGCCATCATGATCGTCGGCGGCAATATCGACGGCTTCACCCGCACCATGACGACGGCCATCGCCCTCGAAACATCGAAGGGCGACCTGCCGCTCGCGGTCGGTCTCGGTATCGTCTTGATTCTGATCGTGATTGCGATCAACGGCCTGGCCTGGGGCGCGCGGCGCGCCGGCGAACGCATCGCGGGATGAGCATGCGCGCACCTGTCACAGACCTGCCTTTAATGTTCGTAGAAGTCGGCATCCTCGCCGGCGAGGTGCCGATCCTCAGCCAGATTACGCTGACGTTCGACGCCGGCGCTCCGACCGTTCTGATCGGGCCGAACGGCTCGGGCAAAACCACTTTGCTCCGCGCCGCGATGGGACTGATCCCCGCTTCGCGCGGACGCATCACCTGGGGCGGCCGCGAGAATGCACCGTCCGACCGGCGCGCCTTCATGTTCCAGCGGCCGGTCATGCTCCGGCGCAGCGTCGCTGGTAACATCCGCTACGCACTGGCGGCCGCCAACGCGCCACGGGCCGCGATCGAGGAACGAACCAGTCATCTACTCAAGGTCGTAGGCCTCGAGCCCCTGGCGCAACGGCCCGCACGGCGGCTGTCCGGCGGCGAACAGCAACGGCTGGCGCTGGCCCGCGCGCTGGCGCGTGCGCCGACTATTCTGTTTCTCGACGAGCCGACCGCCAGCCTCGATCCTCATGCCACCAAAGCCATCGAGGACGTCATCCGCGATATCGCATCGATCGGCGTCAAGGTGGTGATGTCGACGCATGATCTCGGCCAGGCCAAACGGCTCGGCGGCGACATCGTACTGCTGCATCGCGGCCAGTTGATCGAGCACACGCTGGCTTTGGACTTCTTCGACACCCCCCGTACGCCGGAAGCACGCCGATTCATCGCCGGGGAGTTGCTGGTCTAACAAAAAGCGAAGGTGGAGGATCTCATGTTCAATCGCCGTACCTTGTTTGCCGCCGCAGCGCTCGGTGCGTTCGCGCTCACTGCGCCTGCTTTCGCGCAGGAAAAATCGATCGTCGTTTCGTCGACGACCTCCACGCAGGATTCAGGGCTGTTCGGCCACATCCTGCCGCTGTTCAAAGCCAAGACCGGCATCGATGTGAAAGTCGTGTCGCAGGGCACCGGACAAGCGCTCGACACCGGACGTCGCGGCGACGCCGACGTGGTGTTCGTCCATGCCAGGTCGGCGGAACTGAAATTCCTCGAGGAAGGCTTCAGCACGAAGCGCTACCCGGTGATGTACAACGACTTCGTCCTGATCGGGCCGAAGAGCGATCCGGCCGGCATCAAAGGCAGCAAGGACATCGTCGCCGCGCTCAAGACCATCAAGGACAAGGGCGCGCCCTTCATCTCGCGCGGCGACAAGTCCGGCACGCATGTTGCCGAACTGGCGCTTTGGAAAGTGGCCGGCATCGACGTCGAGGCGGCCAATTCATCTAAAGATTTGGGCCCCTGGTACAAATCGATCGGTCAGGGCATGGGCGCGGCGCTGAACACGGCGAGCGCCGGTAATTCCTATGTGCTCGCCGATCGCGGCACCTGGCTGTCGTTCAAGAACCGCGGCGATCTCGTCATTGCGGTCGAAGGCGACAAGCGCCTGTTCAATCAGTACGGCGTCATGCTGGTCAACCCGGCCAAGCATCCGAACGTCAAGAAGGAGCTTGGCCAGCAGTTCATCGACTGGCTGGTGTCGGCGGAAGGGCAGAAGGCGATCTCTGATTACAAGATCGGTGGCGAGCAACTTTTCTATCCGAACGCCAACGACGCGGGCGCGTGATGCGCATTGCTGCGATCACGCTGGCGATCCTTGCAATGACGGGACCTGCGATGTCGGAGACCATTCAGCTCTACGCCGCCGGCAGCCTGAAACTGGCCTTGACCGATGTGGCCAGGGCCTATGAAGCCGCGAGCGGCAACAAGGTCGAGGCCAAATGGGGCGCGTCCGGTTTGCTGAAGAACGAGATCGCCGCTGGCGCCAAGACCGACTTGTTCGCGTCCGCCAACATGGAGCACCCGCAGGCGCTGCATGACACCGGCAAAAGCGGCGCGGTGGTGCTGTTCACGCGCAACCGGCTGTGTGCGCTGGTCAGACCAGGGTTTGGCGTCGACACCGAAACGCTGTTGGAACGAATGCTCGATCCAAACGTGAAGCTCGCATCGTCGACGCCGAAAGCCGATCCGTCCGGCGACTACGCTTTCGAAGTTTTTGCCAAGGCCGAAGCCTTTAAGCCGGGCGCTCGTGCGGCGCTGGAGAAGAAAGCGCTGCTGCTGGTCGGCGCTGCCGACAGTCCTGTGCCGCCCGCCGGCCGAACCGCTTACGGCTGGCACATCGCGGAAGGCCGCGCCGACATCTTCCTGACCTATTGCACCAATGCGATGGCCGCGCAGAAGGAAACGCCGGCGCAGATCGTGGCGCTGCCGGAGAAACTCAGCGTCGGCTCCGACTATGGGCTGACGGTGATGAACGGCGCACCGCCAGCCGCGCAAGCCTTCGCACAGTTCGTCGTGTCTGATGCCGGACAGAAAATCATGGCGAGCCACGGCTTCGCGCCGCGGAAGTAGCCGACGTTCGGGTGTTCGCCGGAGGGCGGAAGCCGGATTGGATTCATGGGCTGGAAATATGTTCCGGGCCTTTGCGCTTTCAACAATCTGGAGAGACGACCCATGAAAATCAGCGCCCGCAATCAACTCAAAGGCAAGATCGTCGACGTCAAGAAAGGTGCGACGACCGCCCATATCCGCATCGATATCGGCGGACAGACCATCACTGCATCCATCACCAATGAAGCCGTCGACGAGATGAAGCTCGAAGCCGGCAAGACCGCCTACGCCATTATCAAGGCGACCAGTGTCATGGTGGGGGTGGATTGATCATGGTGCGCATTTCACTCGCTGGCGTGGCGCTGATCGCGTTGCTGACGCCCGCTCTGGCCGAAGACGGCTGCGATAAATTCGCCTGGTCGCTGGCGCGCGAGCAGGCCCAGTTCGCCGCCGCCGAAAAGCCGGTGGTGAAGGCCGGCGAAACATTGGCGGCGATCCCGAAGGCTGCCTTTACGCTGCAATTGCAGTCCAACACTGACGCCACCTTCGTGATGCCGCCGGAGCGCAAGCCGAAGGCCGAGCGCTGGTTCGGCGGCGCGATAAAACTGGCCGCACCGGACAAGCCCGGCATCTATCAGGTCACGCTGTCCGAGGACGCCTGGCTCGACCTCGTGCAGGACGGCCGCTATGCGCGCACGGTCGGCCACAGCGGCCGCGGCGATTGTCCGGGATTGCGCAAGAGCGTGCGGCTTGAACTCACCGCGACGCCGTTCGCGCTGCAGGTCAGCGGCGTCACCGCCGACAAGATTTTCGTGACGATCGGCCCGCGCGACTAGCGAACAGGCAAGGCTTGACGCGCCGGCGATGAAGCCGGCGCGCCAATAATTTTAGTTGGCGACGAAGGTCGAGTGCTGGCTCTGACCTTCCGTCATGCCGCGCTCTTTCATCCAGTCATAGGCGCGGCCAAACGTGGTCTGGTCGTAGTAGTCGACGTGCTTGTAGCGCACGAAGGCCTTGAGCAATTCATTCGGCTGCAAGGCGCCCTTGGTGGCCGCGGCGACGTGGTGGGCGTACTTGTAGAAATCGGCATTGATCAGATCGACGGCGCGGTTTTCCGCGTCGTAATAGGCCTTGCGCTGCTCGTCGGTGAGGTCGCGCGAGATGACTTCGCCGCCGCGATAGAACGAGGCCGCGACGATGTGGGCGCCGTCCTTGAGCGCGAGGCTGATGAAGGGCTCCATGACGGTGACGGCGCGGAATTTGCCGCTCTTGAGATCGGCATAGCGCTGCTGCGGCAGACCGCCGGCGGCGATCTTGACGTGCTTGGCGCCCAGCGCGCTTTCGAGCATCTGCACCGTGGTGTAATGCGAGCCCGTCAATTCCTGCACGGCGACCGGAACGTCGGCGAGGTCGCGCGGCACCTGCAGCGTTTCATCGAAAGTGATGATCGCCTGCGCGGCCACCGAGGCGCGCAGCGCCGCGATATCGCCGCCGCGCTTGCCCTTCTCGAGCCGGTCGATGCTGGCCCACTCGCAGACATTGTAGCTGTCGGCCGAGCCGCAATCGAACATCTGCTCCTTGAGCCGCGCCATCACGGGAAACTCGACCTTGTCCTTGTTTTCGCGATCCGCGTAGGTGCCCGCGAATTGCACGTCGAGCCCGGCCTGCTCGAACAGCTTCTCTTCGATGCCGACGATGACCGGCAAATCGAAAACCGGATTGTTGGGGGCGATTTTGACGACTGTTTTTTGCTGGCTCATGGTGTCCTCCGGTTATTGATATTGCTGTGCGTGACTAAAGGTAACAATTTGGCGGCTTGATCGATACCCCCCGAGGTCCCGGGTCAGGCAGAGGTGGCATGCCCTATTGCGGCACAAGGCCCGCGGCGTTGGCGAGTTCCGCGTTGAGGGAGAGTTCGCTTTTCACGAACTTGTCGAACTGCTCCACGCTCATCGTCATGGGTTGAACGCCAATCTGTGCAAATCGTTCGCGGACGGCCGGCACCTGTACGGCCTTTTGAACTTCCGCATTCAGTCTATTGACGACGTCGCGCGGCGTCTTGGCCGGCGCAAACAGGCCGATCCAGAATTGGTAGGAGGAGTTCGCATAGCCGGCCTCGACCGTCGTCGGCACGTCGGGCAGTGAGGCCACGCGTTCCGGGCTGCTGACCGCCAAAGCCAGCAGCTTGCCATCGCGGATGAGCGGCAGCGCCGCCGACACCGGCGAGTAGTAGACGTCGATGCGGCCGGTCACGACTTCGAGCACCGCTTCGGGCGCGCCCTTGAACGGGATCGCCTGTTCCTGGAAACCGGCGCTCAGGCGCAGGCGTTCGAATGCCAGATGAATCGGACTGCCGACGCCGATCGAACCGAAGGTGAGCGGCCGCTGCTTTCCGAGCGCCACCAGTTCCTGGATCGTCTTGATGTTCTTCGACGGCGAGATGACGAGAACCAGCGGCAGATTTCCCAGCGGCGCGATCGCCGTGAAATCCTTGATCGGATCGTACGGAATATTCGCAACGGTCGACGGCGAGATGACATGCGCGGTGGAGTGGGCCAACAGCGTGTAGCCATCGGGATCAGCGGTGGCGACCGCGCGCGCGGCGATGGTGCCGCTGGCGCCCGGCCTGTTTTCAGCGATCGCCGGCTGACCCAACGGCCCCTGCAATTGTTCGAACACGATGCGCGGCACGACGTCCGCCGCGCTGCCGGGGCTTAATGGAATCATGACGCGAATGGGCCGGCTCGGCCATTCATCGGCGCGGCTGCTCCCGGCCGCCACGAACATTGCCAATACGATCGCCAAGCCAAAGATAATTCGTGCACGCATGTCGTGATCTTCAAGTTCCGGTTATGTGGGAGAACTAAGCCAAAGCTGGCGAAGTTTTCTCACCATCGCAAGGGTCGCGAAATTCCTTGTTGCCCTTGAAGCGATGGTTTCGTTCTACGTCTTCGGCCGGGCCTGGAATCTTTGTATCTTGTCCTGTCACGCCGTCTGAAATCGGCCTTGCATCATGTTGCGCTGCGGTAGGCCCGGAGTGACACCCCTAGCGGCGCGTCCGCACGGTCACTACCATCGCGGCAACAGCGCGTTTCAAGAATAAACAAAATCGCTTCCAGGGAGATGGCCATGCGTCGTTCGATCGCTGCGGGATTCTGTTCTTTTTTTGCCGCCGTTTTGCTCACGGGCGCGGCTCAGGCCCAAGCTCCGGCGCAAACGCCAGCGCTGACCGGCAAGGTCACCGCCGAACAGGGCGCGCTTGAAGGCGTTCTCGTCAGCGCCAAGAAGGACGGTTCCACCATCACCACCACGGTGGTGAGCGATAAAGACGGCCGCTACAGCTTCCCGGCTGGCAGGCTTGAGCCCGGCCAATACGCGATGCGCATTCGCGCCATCGGCTTCGATCTCGACAATGCCAAACCGGTCACCGTTACGGCGGGCAAGACCGCCACAGCCGACCTGACCTTGCGCAAGACCGAAGATCTCGCCTCGCAAATGACGAACGCCGAGTGGATGGCGAGCATCCCCGGCACCGACGCGCAGAAGGGCCAATTGTTGAATTGCGTCGGCTGCCACACGCTGGAGCGGCCGCTGCGCTCGACCTACAACGCCGACGATTTTCTGACAACCATCCTGCCGCGCATGCAGGCTTATGTGAACCAGAGCATCCCGGCGCATCCGCAACTGCGCAAGGCCGAACGTCTCGCGGAAGAACGCGGCGACTCGCGCGTGCAGATCTATCGCGCCAGCGCGGAATATCTCAGCAGCATCAATCTGAGTGCGCGGCCGCAATGGAACTTCGAACTCAAGACGCTGCCGCGTCCGACCGGCGCGGCAACCCGCGTGATCTACACCGAGTACGATCTGCCGCGCGAGACCATCGAGCCGCATGACGTGGTCGTCGATGCCGACGGCATGGCCTGGTACTCCAACTTCGGCGAGCAGAACATCGGCCGGCTCGATCCCAAGACCGGCAAGGTCACCGAATTCACGATCCCCGAGCACAAGCCGGATTTCCCGACCGGCGGCCTCGGCCTGCGGCTCGATCGCACCGGCAATCTGTGGCTCGGCAATATGTACCAAGCCACCATAGTCAACTTCGACCGCAAGAAGGAGGCCTTCCGGTTCTTCCCGCTGCAGGGCGAACAGAACATCGACGCCGCGCAGATGAACATGGTCAGCCCGCAAAGCTCGCATGTCGACGGCAAGGTGTGGTCGCAGAACAATGGCTTTGCCGGCATCCATCGTCTCGATATCGCCACCGGCAAGATCGAGACCTGGGAACCGTTCAAGAGCGCCAAGGAACCGCACAACATCTACGACGTGATTCCGGACTCGCAGAACAACGTCTACTTCACCGACTTCCGCCAGCGCCACATCGGACGGCTGGACGCGAAGACCGGCGAGGTCAGGCTGTTCACGATCCCGACGCCGGCATCGTCGCCGCGGCGCGGCACGATGGATCCGCAGGACCGGCTCTGGTTCGGCGAATTCCGCGGCGACCGCATCGGTATGTTCGACACCAAGACCGAGCAGTTCAAGGAATGGCAGGTGTCGCCGCGCTGGTCGGCGCCCTACGACGTCATCACGGATAAGAATGAGGAAGCCTGGACCGGTTCGATGACCAGCGACCAGGTGACGCGGCTCAACACCAAGACGGGTCAGGCGGTCAATTATCTGCTGCCGCGCAGCACCAATATCAGG
Source organism: uncultured Hyphomicrobiales bacterium (assembly GCA_903885555.1). Taxonomy (GTDB): domain Bacteria; phylum Pseudomonadota; class Alphaproteobacteria; order Rhizobiales; family Xanthobacteraceae; genus Pseudolabrys. Next base: position 5,380 of record CAISIV010000195.1, on the reverse strand, counting down.
CGCGTATTCGTCGACAATTCAACGACGCCGGTGACCTTCTGGGTCGGCAGCAACCACGGCGCCTCGATCGTCAAGCTTGAGCCGCTCGACTAGCGGCTCAAGCGCGAGGCCTGTGCGTCAGAATGCGGCGATGATTTCGACCGGAGCGCCGCGTTGCGCCTGTGACGTTTGCAGGGAATGCAAGGCGGAGGCGGCCTGGCCGTGCAGGCTGGCAAAATCGATGGTGCCGGGTTCGGCCTGTTCTTCGGCGGTCGGCCGGTAGGTCAGGCTGGCGAAGGCAATGGCAAACACCAGCATCGAAAACAATTGGACTTTCATAGTCATTCCTCATGCGCGTTCTGCGCAGACGAAGAATAACCACAGCCCCGTTTAATTGCGGCAAAACTAAATCCGAGAACTGCAGCGATCGCTTTAACCGGCGATTAACCTTGGCCCGCCTCCCCGTCACTGCAGTTCGATGCCGAGCTCCGTGGTGATCTTTTGCCAGACGCCGAGCTGTTCTTTCAGGAACGCGGCGGCGGCCTGCGGCGTGCCGACGCCGGTTGGTGTGAGGTCGAAGCCAAGCTTGACCGACAGTTCTTTCACCTGAGGATCCTTGGTGGCGGCGTCGACCGCGGCGTTCAGCTTCTTGATGATGTCGGGCGCGGTACCTGACGGCGCCATCAGCATGAACCAGCCCTGGAAGTCGAAACCCGGCAGCGTTTCGGCGGCGGCCGGTACCTCCGGCATATTCGACGCGCGGCCGGTTGAGGCCACCGCGATGGCGCGCAACTGACCGTTCCGTACCAGCTGCTCGACGATCGAGATCGAGAACACGCCGGCCTGGGTGCGCGCCGTCATGACGTCCTGCACGCCGGCATTCGGATTGGTCGAGGGGATCAGCACGAATTGCGTGCCGGCATATTTGTTCAGGCCCTGCGCGGTGACACCGGCGAGATTGCGCGGCCCATCGACCGACATCGAGAATTTGCCGGGCGTTTTCTTTTCCAGCGCGATCAGTTCCGGCAGCGTCTTGGCCGCAACATCGGGGTGGACGACGATGAGCTGATAGCTACGCGTCACCAGCGCGATCGGCGCGAAGTCCTTCACCGAATCATAAGGCAGGCTTTTCATCATGAAGGGATTGGTGACGAGCGCCGCCGAGGTGGCGAAGAACAGCGTGTAGCCGTCCGGCGTCGCGCGGGCCGCGGCTGCAGCGCCGACAACATTGCCAGCGCCCGGCTTGTTTTCGATGATGACGGTCTGACCAAGCGCCTTGCCCATGCGTTCGGCGATCATGCGCGCCATCACATCCGGGCTGGCGCCGGCGGGCTGCGACACGATCATGGTGATGGGCCGTTGCGGCCAGTCCTGCGCCTGGGCGGTAGCGATTTGCGAAACGAGTACGATGCCGAGCGTGGCAAGCAATGTCCGCAGCATGGGATCCCTCCGTTCGGCGTTTTACAGTCTGCCGTTTCGAGCAGTTTGACCGCCATGGTTGGAATTCACAATACGGTACTTGTTGACCCGGATTACGGTACATAGAGTCTGGGGATACCCGCCGCTTTCGCGCGGGCCTGCAACTCCCTAGATTGGGCTCATGAATTCCGACAGCTACATCATCAAGCCAAACCCGCACGATCCGCGGCTGACCGAGCGCGTCAGTGGCGTCGACCATACCGGCGCCAAAATCGACACCTCGGTGACGGTCGAGCGCGCGCTGACGATCTTCCTCAACGGCCAGGAAATCGTCACCGCCATGACCATCGGCGATTACCCGGATTATCTGGCGGTCGGCTATCTGCTCAATCAGAACATGCTGCTGCCGGACGACGTCGTCACCGGCGTCGACTACGACGAGGAACTGGCGGTCGTCGTGGTGCGCACCAAGCGCAAGACCAATTACGAGAAGAAGCTCAAGAAGAAGGTGCAGACCTCCGGCTGCGCGCAAGGCACCGTGTTCGGCGATCTGATGGAAGCGCTGGAAGGGGTCTCACTACCCAACACCCAGCTGCGCACTTCGTGGCTTTATGCGCTGACACACAAGATCAACACCACGCCGTCGCTTTATCTCGAAGCCGGCGCGATCCACGGCTGCGTGCTCGCCCACGAAGACAAGCCGCTGGTTTATATGGAAGACGTCGGCCGCCACAACGCGGTCGACAAGATCGCCGGCTGGATGTTCAAGGAGAAGGTCTCTCCTTCGGACAAGATTTTCTACACCACCGGCCGGCTAACGTCGGAAATGGTGATCAAGACGGTGCGCATGGGCATTCCGATTCTCATTTCGCGCTCGGGCTTCACCGCCTGGGGCGTCGAACTGGCGCGCAAGGCCAACCTGACGCTGATCGGGCGCGCACGCGGCAAACGCTTCGTCGCGCTGGCGGGGCAAGATCGTATCGTCTTCGATCAGGATCTCGACACGGTGCAGGAGGAAAGCTCCAAGCACCGGCGCAAGGCGGCGGTCGGCGATGAGTGAGCATCCACCGACGTTCGGCCTCGTCCTCGCCGGCGGGCTGGCGCGCCGCATGGGCGGCGGCGACAAGGCGCGCATCAAGATCGGCCGCTCGACGATCATCGACCGCGTGCTGGCGACGCTGTCCGGCCAATGCGTCGATATCATTATCAACGCCAATGGCGACCCCAAGCGCTTCGATGACACCGGCTGCATTGTGGTGCCCGACAACGTGCCGGGCTTTGCCGGGCCGCTGGCCGGCATTCTCGCCGGGCTCGACTGGCTGGCGGCGCAGAACAACGGCATCGAATGGATGGTGAGCGTGCCGGGTGATTGCCCGTTCTTGCCTGACGATCTGGTCGAGCGCCTGCACGAGGCGCGGCGCCAGATGGGCGCTGGCGTCCCGCTGGCCTGCGCCCGCTCCGGCGAATGGCGGCACCCCGTCGTCGGCCTGTGGCCGGTGGCGTTGCGCGCCGATTTGCGCAAGGCGCTGGTCGAGGAGGATCTTCGCAAGATCGAGGTCTGGACGGCACGGCACGGCATCGCCATTGCCGACTGGCCGCTTGAGCCGATCGACCCGTTCTTCAACGTCAATACGCCGGAAGACGCCAAACGCGCCGAACAGGTTGCAGCGCAATAAAGCGCGCATCTTGTCGCAGTCTAAAGGCGCGCCTTAGCAGACTGGACCTGCTATAGTTTCAAGCTATGGATTCCCGGGGAGGCTTTTCGTCATGAAAACATTTCTCATCGCCTGCGCAACGGCCATCGTCATTGCAGTGATCGGCGGCGTCGTGCTGAGCAGCGTCGTCCAGGAACCGGCCGACAAGGCCTTCTCCAGCCCGACCGGCGTTCGTTTAGGCGCCTGAGCTTTTCACCACCACCGCTTCGCCGAACTGCGGCACGCGGAAATCGAGATCGATGCCGGCTTCGCGCCTGGCTTTCAGCGCATCCTCCAGAACACGCAGCGGCTCGCCATAGGCATCGTCCGCCAGCGGGAACGTGCCGTAGTGAATCGGCAGCGTGACTTGCGACTGCAGAATCTCGGTGGCGGCCACGGCTTCATGCGGGTTCATGTGAATGGGCGCCATGAACCAGGCCGGCACATAGGCGCCTATTGGCAGCAGTGAAAGAGTCATCGGCCCAAAGCGCTCGCGGATCGCGGCGATGTGCGCGCCGTCGCCGGTGTCGCCGGCAAAATAGATCGTGCCCACCGGCGTCTCCAGGACGAAGCCGCCCCATAGTGTCACATTGCGGTCGAACGGCCCGCGCGCTGAGAAATGTTCAGCTGGGACGTATGTGGCTGCAATGTCGTCACGCAGCGGATGGCGCTCCCACCAGTCCAGCTCTTTCACATTGCCGTGCGGCACCACCTGCCCGACCTCCAGGCCGGTGACGACCAGCGGCGCGTCTCGCCGCTCGAGCGCCGCCAGCGCGGCGCGGTCGAGATGGTCGTAGTGGCTGTGGCTGAGCAGCACGACATCGATGGCCGGCAGGTCGTCGAACGCAATCGCCGGCGGGCGCGCCCGCTTGACGCCGAACCCCGGCAAAGGCCCGGCCCATTTCGCCCAGACCGGATCGGTGAGGATGTTCATCCCGGCGACCTGGATCAGCACGGTGGCATGTCCGATCACGGTGACGCGGATACTCTCGTCATGCCGATGAGCCAGCGGCGCTGCAGGCGCGCTATTCGCTATGTGCTTCGGCCAAAGTCCGGGCTTGCGCGTCGCAAACCATTTCAACACCGGCAGCACGCCGTTCTGAGCATACCCGCTGGCATTGACGAAGCGGCCCTTGATGCGGCGCGCGGGCGCAAAGGGATCGGCCGGTCCGTTCATCCGACCAACTGCGCATACGATAGAAACCCGACGCGGTCGCCCGGCGCCACCGACGTCACGTCCTCGGCAAATTCAAGCAGCCCGTCGGTTTCCGTCAGCGACGTCAGAATGCCGGCGCCGTCCTGCGGATGCTTGACCGCTTCGATCTCGCCGTCGCTGCCGCGCCGCAAGGCGACGCGGACATATTCGCGGCGATCCTTCTTTTTCTTGTAGGCGAAGGCAACGCGCACCGGCAGTGGCATCAAGGTCTGCGGCCGCGCGCCGGCCAGCCGCATCAGCAGCGGCTTGACGACGCGCACGAAGGTCACAAACACCGCCACCGGATTGCCGGGCAGGCCGACAAAAGCCGCGCCGGTATTGGCTTCGTAAGCCTTGCGTTGCGCGGCGCGGATCACGCCCATCGCCACTGGGCGGCCCGGCTTGATGGCGACACGCCAGAACACCAGGCTGCCGATGCGCTCGACGGCATTGCGCACGTGGTCGGCCTCGCCGGTCGAAACGCCGCCCGAGGTGATGACCAGATCGTGCCAGACCGCGGCCTTGGCCAAAGCCGCCGCCAGCGCTTCGGGATCGTCGCCGAGAATGCCGAGATCGGTAACGACCGCGCCGAGGCGCTCGAGCAGCGCGCTCAGCAGATAGCGATTGGCGTCGTAGATCGCCGCGCCGCCGCGCGCGGCGCCCGGCTCCACCACCTCGTCGCCGGTCGAGAAAATCGCAACCGTCAGCCGCCGCCGCACGTCGAATTCGGTCAGGCCGAGCGCAGCCGCAAGCGCGATGTGCTGCGCTTCCAGCACGGTGCCTGCCGGCAGCACGACATTGCCCGCCGGCACGTCCTCGCCGGCCAGCCGCCGGTTGGAGCCAGCTTTAAGACCCTTCGGCACGATTACGCTGTCGCCATCGACCGTGACGTCTTCCTGCATGAAGACCGTATCGGCCCCGGACGGCATCGCCGCGCCGGTGAAAATGCGTACCGCCTGCCCGGCTTTGACCGCAGCATCGGGACGGCGGCCCGCGGTCAGGCGGCCGACCACAGTAAGCCTGGTGTCGCCATCGGATTTGAGATCGGCATGACGCACGGCATAGCCATCGACCGCGGAATTATCGAACGGCG
>CAISIV010000194.1 GCA_903885555.1 uncultured Hyphomicrobiales bacterium | reverse complement strand
TGCACCCCGGCAAGATCGTGTCGACCTCGCAGGAAGTCGAAGTGCAGGTTCTCGAAGTCGATCCGGTCAAGCGACGCATTTCGCTCGGCCTCAAGCAGACCATGCGCAATCCGTGGGAACTGTTCGTCGAGAAGTATCCGCCGGGCACTACCGTTGAAGGCGAAGTCAAGAACAAGACCGAGTTCGGCCTGTTCCTCGGCCTCGACGGCGACGTCGACGGCATGGTCCACCTCTCGGATCTGGACTGGAAGCGTCCGGGCGAGCAGGTGATCGAAGAGTACAAGAAGGGCGACATGGTGAAGGCGCAGGTTCTCGACGTCGACGTCGAGAAGGAGCGCATCTCGCTGGGCGTCAAGCAGCTCAACGGCGATCCGATGTCGACGGGCGCGGCGGGCGAACTCAAGAAGGGTTCGGTTGTCACGTGCGAAGTCACCGCGGTCACCGACGGCGGCCTCGAGGTCAAGATCGTCGATACCGATCTCGTGTCGTTCATCAAGCGCAACGAGCTGGCGCGCGAGCGCGGCGACCAGAACCCCGAACGCTTTGCGGTCGGTCAGAAGGTCGACGCCCGCGTCACGCAGTTCGATCGCAAGACGCACAAGGTTGCCGTCTCCATCAAGGCGCTTGAAGTCGCCGAGGAGAAGGAAGTCATGGCGCAGTACGGCTCGGCCGATTCGGGCGCGTCGCTGGGCGACATTCTCGGCGCCGCGCTCAAGCAGCGCGACACCGAGGGCGAAAAGACCGAGTAAATTCGGCTTTCAGCCGGCAGCGTCCGGCAGCTCTAGAAACTCAAACCCCCGGGGCGAAAGCTCCGGGGGTTTTTCGTTTGTCGCCAAATAAATCGCTATAATGGCCTTCGACGAATCCGTTTGAGGAGCCAGACCATGTCGTTCGATGCCGATGCCATCGTCGATCGCCGCCGCATGCGGCGCAAGCTCACCTTCTGGCGCGTCAGCGCGATCCTGATCGTCATCCTCGCCGTGATCGGCGCCGGCTTCGCCTTCGTACCGGGCAGCCGCCTGATGCCGCAGGCCAGCTACATTGCCCGCATCAAGATTCAGGGTCTCATCCGCGGCAACGAGAACCGCGTCGAAGCGCTCGACCGGCTGGGCAAATCGCGCGCGCGCGCCGTCATCGTGCATCTCGACAGCCCGGGCGGCACCACGGCCGGCTCCGAGCAGCTTTACAATGCGCTCAAGCAACTGCGCGAGAAGAAGCCGGTGGTGGTGGTCGTCGACGGGCTCGCCGCGTCGGGCGCCTATATCGCAGCGCTGTCGTCCGAATACGTCATCGCGCAGGAGACGTCGCTGGTCGGGTCGATCGGCGTGCTGTTCCAGTTTCCGAATTTCACCGAGGTGCTCAAGACCATCGGCGTGAAGATGGAAGAGGTGAAGTCCTCGCCGCTCAAAGCCGCGCCCAACGGCTTCGAACCGACCAGCCCCGAGGCGCGCGCCGCCATCGAGGCCATCGTGGTCGACTCTTTTGCCTGGTTTAAGGCCCTGGTGAAGGACAATCGCCACATGGACGACGCCCAGCTGGCGAAAGTCGCCGACGGCCGCGTCTTCACCGGCCGGCAGGCGGTCGGCTTGAAGCTGATCGACGCGCTCGGCAACGAAAAGACCGCGCTGGCCTGGCTGGAGAAGGAAAAGAAGGTTCCGGCCACCACCGCGGTGCGCGATGTCGCGCTGGAGCCTCGATTCAACGAGTTTTCCTTCCTCTATGTGGCGGCCTATTTGGCCTCTTCGGGCTTCCAGGCGGCGGGTCTGAGCACGGTGGCCCAGCGCATCGAGGAGTGGGGCGGCAGCCAAGCATTTGAAAGACTTAATCTTGACGGTCTGTTGGCGCTTTGGCACCCTCCGGCCTCGAACTGAGCCAGAGCGTTTTCGAGCGAAGTGGGTACCGGTTCGCGTGAAGAAAACGCGTTAAACAAAAGTGTAGACCTGAGTGGGGCCGCTTCCGATGATAAAGTCCGAGCTCGTGCAGCGTATCGCCTCACAGAACCCTCATCTCTATCAGCGCGACGTCGAGAACATCGTCAACGCCATCCTCGGCGAGGTGACCAACGCCATGGCGCAGGGCGACCGCGTCGAGCTGCGCGGCTTCGGCGCCTTCTCGGTCAAGCACCGCCCGGCCCGCACCGGCCGCAATCCGCGCACCGGCGCCCATGTGTCGGTCGACCAGAAGTCGGTGCCGTTCTTCAAGACCGGCAAGGAAATGCGCGAGCGCCTGAACAAGGACGGTAGCGGCGCCTGATCGAGGTGTCCCGGACGAGTGAGCGCGTAAGCGCGAACTATGATCCGGGACCCAGGAGAAATGGCGCGAAGCGTCGATAGATTCTTCTTTTAGGCCCCTGGGTCCCGGTTCTGCAGCGCACCGTTTCACGCTGCGCTGCGCCCGCGACACGCGGATGAAGACGAACGGCGATGCCGGACCTCTGTTTCGTCTATATCTTGGCGAGCAAGCGCAACGGAACGCTCTATGTCGGCGTTACCAGTGATCTTACGCGGCGGATTGAGGCGCATAAGACTGGCTCGGTTCCGGGATTTACAAAGCAGTATGGCGTGCACATGTTGGTTCACGTCGAAGAGTTTTCCTCTATCGGCGATGCGCGTGCCCGTGAGCACACGCTGAAAAGATGGCGGCGGGCGTGGAAGCTCGAACTGATAGAAAAGGGCAATCCAACTTGGCGAGACCTATCGAACGATCTTTGACGAGGAAGATGGTCTCGTGTCCCGGGCGCAGCGCAATGCGAAGTATTGCGCTGCAGAACCGGGACCCAGGGGCTAGGAATAAGAAAGCTGTCGCTTCGCGCCGTTTATCCTGGGTCCCGGATCGGCGTTCCGGCTCGCTTTGCGAGCCGTCACTTGTCCGGGACACGTGAAACCCATGTTCCGCAAAATCCTCACCGCCATCATCGTCGTCCCGCCGGCCGCGCTGCTGATCGCCTTCGCGGTCGCCAACCGGCACAGCGTCACGGTGTCGTTCGATCCGTTCTCGTCGGCGAGCCCAGCCTATGCCGCGACGCTGCCGCTGTTTGCGGTCGTCCTGCTGGTGCTGATTGTCGGCGTGGTGGTTGGCGGCATCGCCGCCTGGATACGCCAGGGCAAGTGGCGGCGCACCGCCCGCCATCTCGATGCCGAGGCGCGCAGCCTGCGGGCCGATCTCGACGACCTGCGCCGCCGCTTTGCCGTCAACGAGCCGGCCGCCGCGCCGCCGCAGACCACGTTTTTCGACCCCACCGCGCGGGCCGCCAGTCCGCCGCCGGCGCCCTGAGCGCCTGAAAGGGCTACTGCGGGTTTGGATCACCCGGGACCGAGCAGCCCTGCTATCACTTTGCGTGGCGGGGAATAGGCGGTAGAACCCGCTCCATCATGCCTCTTTTGATCAAAATATGCGGCCTGACGACCCCGGAAGCACTTGAAGTGTCTCTGGAATCCGGCGCCGACATGGTCGGCTTCGTGTTCTTTCCGCCGAGCCCGCGCACGCTCGGCGTCAAGGCCGCCGAAGGCCTGGCGCCACAGGTCCGCGGCCGCGGGCTGAAAGTGGCGCTGACCGTTAACGCCACCGACGACCTGCTGCACGGCATCGTCGACGCCTTGAAGCCCGACCTGCTGCAATTGCACGGCACCGAAACCGTCGAGCGGGTCGCCGTGGTGCGCTCGCGTTTCGGACTTCCGGTCATGAAGGCGCTGCCGATCGCGACGCGCGCCGACCTGTCGCCGATCCGTCTTTACGCCAAGGTCGCCGACCGCCTGATCTTCGATGCGCGCCCGCCGCAAAATGCGACGCGGCCCGGCGGGCTCGGCACACCGTTCGACTGGACGCTGCTCAAAGGCGTCGACGCCGGCGTTCCTTATCTGCTGTCCGGCGGTCTGACCGTCGAGAACGTCGCCGAGGCGATCCGCATTACCGGCGCGCCCGGCGTCGATGTGTCGTCGGGCGTCGAAAGCGCGCCGGGCGTCAAAGATCCGGACAAGATCCGCGCCTTCATCCGCGCCGCACGCGGGGCCGATGCCTTGCAGCTCGGCGTTTCACAAATCGCGAGCCGCGCATGACCGTGCAACAGCCCAACTCCTTCCGCACCGGCCCCGACGAGCGCGGACATTTCGGCATCTATGGCGGCCGTTTCGTTGCCGAGACGCTGATGCCGAACATTCTCCAGCTGGAAGCGGCCTACACTGCCGCCAAGGCCGATCCAGGCTTTCAGAAGGAGATGGATCATCATCTCACTCACTTCGTCGGCCGGCCGTCACCGTTGTATTTTGCCGAGCGCCTGACGACGAAATTGGGCGGCGCGAAAATTTACTTCAAGCGCGAGGATCTCAACCACACCGGCGCGCACAAGGTGAACAACGTCACCGGCCAGATCATGCTGGCGATGCGCATGGGCAAGAAGCGCATCATCGCCGAAACCGGCGCCGGTATGCACGGTGTCGCGACCGCGACCTTGTGCGCCAAGTTCGGCCTCGACTGTATCGTCTACATGGGCGCGGTCGACGTCGAACGGCAGCAGCCCAACGTGCTGCGGATGAAAATGCTGGGCGCCGAGGTGCGCGCGGTGACGTCCGGCTCGCATACGCTCAAGGACGCGATGAACGAAGCGCTGCGCGACTGGGTCACCAATGTCAGCGACACGTTCTACTGCATCGGCACCGTCGCCGGCCCGCATCCCTATCCCGCGATGGTGCGCGATTTCCAGTGCATCATCGGCAAGGAAACGCGCGAGCAGATGCAAGCGGCAGAAGGCCGTCTGCCGGATTCGCTGGTTGCCTGCATCGGCGGCGGCTCCAATGCGATGGGGCTTTTTCATCCTTTCCTCGACGACCGCAGCGTCGAGATCTACGGAGTCGAGGCGGCGGGGCACGGCATCCCGAGCGGCAAGCACGCGGCCTCGGTCGCCGGCGGCAGACCGGGCGTGCTGCATGGCAACCGCACCTATCTCTTGATGGATGCCGATGGCCAGATCACCGAGGCGCATTCGATCTCGGCCGGTCTCGATTATCCGGGCATCGGCCCTGAACACTCGTGGCTCAATGATATGGGCCGTGTGAAATTCCTGTCGGCGACCGATGACGAGGCGGTGGCGGCATTCCAACTGTGCAGCCAGCTTGAGGGCATCATTCCGGCGCTGGAGCCGGCGCACGCACTTGCGCGCGTGTTCGACCTCGCGCCCAAATTGCCGAAGGATCACCTGATGGTGGTCAACATGTCCGGCCGCGGCGACAAGGATCTCGCCAGCGTCGAAGCCTATCTCGCGAGCAAAAAGAAATGACGACGCGTATCGACAGACGCTTTGCGGCGCTCAAGGCTGAAGGCCGTGCCGCGCTGGTGACCTTCACCATGGCCGGCGATCCGGACTATGACACCGCGCTCGCCATTGCGAAAGCTTTGCCGAAAGCCGGCGCCGATGTGATCGAGCTCGGCATGCCGTTCACCGATCCGATGGCGGATGGTCCCGCCATCCAGGCGGCTGGTTTGCGCGCGCTCGCCGCCGGTCAGAACATGATCAAGACGCTCAAGCTGGTGCGCGAATTTCGCGTAAGCGATAACGACACGCCGATCGTGTTGATGGGCTACTACAATCCGATCTACATCTACGGCGTCGAAAAATTTCTCACCGACGCCATTGCCGCCGGCGTCGACGGCCTAATCGTGGTCGATCTGCCGCCGGAGGAAGACGAAGAGCTATGCCTGCCCGCGCTGAAGGCGGGTCTGAATTTCATCCGGCTGGCGACGCCGACCACCGACGACAAGCGGTTGCCGGCGGTGCTCAATAATACGTCGGGCTTTGTGTACTACGTCTCGATCACGGGAATTACCGGCGCCGCGGCGCCTGACGCCACCAAGGTTTCCGCCGCGGTTGATCGGATCAAACGTCATACAAAACTACCGGTCGCGGTCGGCTTCGGCGTGCGCAGCGCCGAACAGGCCCGGGCCATTGCCGAAAACGCCGACGGCGTCGTGGTCGGCTCGGCCATCGTCGATGTGCTGCGCGGCAGCCTCGATAAATCGGGTAAAGCCGGTTCCGGTACGGTCAAGGCCGTGACCGATCTGGTCTCCGCGCTGGCCGAGGGCGTCAAATCCGCCCGGCGGGTGCCCGCCAAGTAGTAACCATCGCCCCGCGCCGACGGTTATAATTCCGCCGAATCGCGCCTATATAGGCTGATCATGAATTGGATTTCGAACGTCGTTCGCCCCAAGATTCGCAGCTTCCTGCGCCGCGAGACGCCGGAAAACCTCTGGATCAAATGTCCGGAGACGGGGCAACTCGTCTTCTACAAAGACGTCGAAGCCAACCAGTTCGTCATTCCGAGTTCCAATTATCACATGCGTGTCAGCGCGACGACGCGCCTGAAGACCATGTTCGACGACGGCGCCTACGAAGACATCGCCGTGCCGGAAGTGCAGATCGACCCGTTGAAGTTTCGCGACGAGCGCCGCTACGCCGACCGCCTGAAAGACGCGCGCACCAAGACCGGCATGCAGGACGCAGTGAAGCTCGGCATCGGCCGTCTCGAAGGCCTGATGGTGACGATCGCCGTGCAGGATTTCGATTTCATGGGCGGCTCGCTCGGCATGGCTGCCGGCGAAGCGGTGATCGCCGGTCTCGAGATGGCGGTCCGCCGCAACACGCCCTTCATCATGTTCGCTGCCTCGGGCGGTGCGCGCATGCAGGAAGGCATTTTGTCGCTGATGCAATTGCCGCGCACCACGGTCGCCGTCCAGATGCTGCGCGAAGCCGGCAAGCCTTACATCGTCGTGCTGACCAATCCGACCACCGGCGGCGTCACTGCGTCCTATGCGATGCTGGGCGACGTGCAGATTGCCGAACCCGGCGCGCTGATCGGCTTTGCCGGACCGCGCGTCATCGAGCAGACCATCCGCGAAAAACTGCCGGAAGGCTTTCAGCGCGCCGAATATCTCACCGAGCACGGCATGGTCGACATGGTCGTGCACCGGCACAAGCTGCGCGGCACGCTGGCCGAGCTGTGCCGGCTCCTGACCAAGCAGCCGGCGCTGGCCGCGCAGCCGCAATTGCCGGTTCCGGCGAGCGCGTGAGCGCGCCCTCATGACGACGCCTGTTGACGCGATCGTCGCGCGGCTCAACGCGCTGCATCCCAAGCGCATCGACCTGTCGCTTGATCGCATTGATCGGTTGCTCGCTTCGCTCGATCATCCCGAAAAGAAATTGCCGCCGGTCATTCATGTCGCCGGTACAAATGGTAAGGGCTCGACGGTCGCGTTTCTGCGCGCGATTCTCGAAGCCGCTGGTCTGCGTGTGCATACCTATACGTCGCCGCATCTGGTGCGTTTCAACGAACGCTTCCGTCTCGCAGGCGAACTTGTCTCCGACGCAGAACTCACCGCCGCGCTGGAAGAATGCGAAAACGCCAATGGCGGCGAACCGATAACGGTGTTCGAGATCACGACGGCGGCGGGGATGCTGCTGTTTTCGCGCCATCCGGCCGACGTGCTGTTGCTGGAAGTTGGCCTTGGCGGCAGGTTGGACGCGACCAACGTGGTCGATGCGCCGCTCATGACTATCGTGACGCCGATCTCGATCGATCACACCGACTTTCTTGGCGACACGCTGGAGAAGATCGCCGCCGAGAAGGCGGGCATCTTCAAGCGCAACGTGCCGGTGATTATTGCCGCACAGAATCGTGATGTGCTGACCGTGTTGGAACGTCAGGCGGCGCGCTTGAACGCGCCGAAGAAAATCGCCGGTGAGGACTGGACCGCGACCGAGGAACGAGGCCGGCTGGTTTATCAGGATGACAACGGCTTGCTCGATCTGCCGGCGCCGAAGCTCTATGGCCGCCATCAGTTCGAAAACGCGGGCCTCGCCATCGCCGCGCTGCGCGCGTTGCCGCAGTTCAAGATTTCGCCGGCAGCCTACGAGGCCGGCATGGTCAAGGCCGAATGGCCGGCGCGGCTGCAACGACTGAGCGCCGGGCGTCTCGTCGATCTGGTGCCGCCGGGTAGCGAACTGTGGCTCGACGGCGGACATAATCCCGACGGTGGCCGCGCCGCCGCCGCCGCGCTCGCCGATCTCGAAGAACGCGTGTCGCGGCCGCTGGTGCTGATTGTCGGCATGCTGTCGACCAAGGATTGCGCTGGCTTCCTCGGCAATTTCAGCGGACTGGCGCGCCGGCTGATTGCCGTGCCGGTCATGGTATCCGAGAAGGCGATGAGCCCCGAGGCCTTGGCGGAGGCTGCGCGCACCGTCGATATTCCGGCAACGAGCCGGGCAACGATCGACGAGGCGCTGGACGCGGTGCGCAAGCTCGATCTCGATCCGCCGCCGCGGATCTTGATCACCGGGTCGCTCTATCTGGCGGGCGAGGTGCTGCGCGAGAACGGGACGCTGCCGCAGTAGAATAAAAAAATGGCCGGGACAGGCCCGGCCATTTCCAATTGCAAAGCCTGAGCGCGATCAGACTGCGCCGCTGATCCACTGATGCAGCTTCTGCTTCGGCGCGGCGCCAACCTGGCGCGACGAAATCTCGCCGTTCTTGAACATCAGCAGCGTCGGGATCGACATGATGCCGTATTTGGCGGCGATCTGGGGGTTCTCGTCGACGTTGAGCTTGACGATCTTGACCTTGTCGCCGACCTGACCGGAAATTTCGTCGAGCGCCGGGGCGATCATGCGGCACGGGCCGCACCATTCCGCCCAAAAATCGACGACCACCGGTTCGGACGATTTCAATACATCCGCTTCGAAAGTTGCGTCCGACGTTTTGCCGACGGCCATGGCACTGTCCTCAGGTAAGGGCGGAAGTTACGCCGCGAAATGACGAGGACGAGAACCTATGAACGCGTCCCGGCAGCGTCAAGCCGCCCTCACGCGGGGGTGATCCGCGCAATCGCTTCGTCCATGGCCTCGGCGGAAAGCTCCATAAGATCAGGGACTTCGGTCCAGATCAGGGCGGCGCGGATGGTTTTGCCGGGATACAATTTGGCGAGCACGGCGCGGTAGAGCGCGAGCTGGCGCACATAAGTCGTCGTCACGTCCTCGATTCGCCGCGGCGCTGGCCGATTCGTCTTGAAATCGGCGATCAGCACCGAGGTTTCCGTCACCGCCAGGCGGTCGATCTGGCCGGAAACCCGCACGGTTTTGCCGCCGAGATGCAGACGGCCGACGATGGGGACTTCGGCCCGGCTGCCGGGTCCGTAAAGCTCGGTGAAGCGCGGGTCCTCGAGGACGAGCATGACCTGCTCGGCCAGTTGAGCGCGATCTTCGGCCGGCAGCTTATCTCCGCGCCGCGCCAGATAATCCTGCGCCGCCTTCAGCCGCTTTTCGGCGGGAATGTCCGGCAACGACTCCATCAGCCGGTGGGCCAGCGTGCCGCGCAGCAAAGCCAGTTCGGTGGCGCCTGTGGCCACGGTGCGCGCCGCGTCGTCGTCCTCGACGCTCGACGGCGTGATGGTGCGCAACGCCGCGCGGTCCGGCGCCGCATTGACCGTGAGCCAGGGCGGCAGGATTATTTTTTTCCCTTCGCGCGGTTCACCAGCTTCTTTGACGATCGGTTGCGGCGCGTCGCCCTTGCGATAGCGCCAGACATCGCCGTCGCCGTCATCGGCGGGCTCGACAACGCTATCGGCCTTGAGCGTGTCCTCGACCAGTTGATACCAGCAGCCGTCGGGAATCTTGTTGATGCCCTGCGTGCCGCAGATCACAAGGCGTTCTGCCGCGCGCGTCATCGCGACATAGAGCAGACGGCGATATTCATCGCGCGCATCCTTTTGCAGCTTTGCGCGCGCGTCCGGCATCGGGCCGATATCGTTGGCGCGCGCCGTGCCCCAGACCATCGCGCCGTCCGGCAATTCCAGCAGCGGCGGATCCTTGGGGCCGCCGGGCTTTGTGGTGGTGTCGGCGAGAATGACGGTGTTGGCCTCGAGCCCCTTGGCGCCGTGCACGGTCATCACGCGCACTTCGTCGCGCGCCATCTCCATGTCGCGGCGGACTTCGGCGCGCGCCGCGCGCAGCCAGGCGGCGAAGCCCTGCAGTGAGGGCGTGCGCTTGGTCTCATAGTCGAGCGCGAGATTGAGGAATTCGTCGAGCGCGTCGTTGGCTTCCGGGCCGAGCCGCGCCAGAATTTTTGCGCGGCCATGCAGCACCCCCAGCACATGGGCAAAAAACGCGAAGGGTGTCATGCGCCGTGCCGCGTAAGCCAGCTCCTCCAGCGCCGTGTCGATTGGCGCGAAAATCAGGTCGCCGATGGCTTTGGCGTGCAGGCTTTCGCGCAAGCTGCCTTTGCGATTCCAGGCGAGGTCGAACAACTGTTCTTCACTGACGCCGAACAGCGGGCTCTTCAGTATGCTCGCCAGCGCCAGATCGTCATCCGGCAGCAGCAGGCAATCGGCCAGCGCCATGAGATCCATGACGGCAATATGTTCGGTCAGCACCAGCCGGTCGGCGCCGGCCACGGGAATTTCCGCGGTCTTGAGCGCGCGGATGATGGCCTCGAACAGCGGCCCGCGCTGGCGCACCAGCACCAGAACGTCGCCGGCCTTGAGGCCCTGCGCCATCCAGCGTTTCACCTGCAGAGCAATCTTGCGCGCCAGCAGCACGCGCGGGCTTTCCTCGCTCTCGGTGTCGAAGGGTGCGGCCCAGCCTTCCATTTCCTTGCGGTCGGCGGGCTTGATCAGCGGCCACAGCTCGACAAGGCCCGGCGCGGCGCTGGGCAGCGCCTGATGTTCGGGAATGCCAGCGTCGTCGCTGGTGATGCTGGCGAAGATGTCCGGTGCCTTGAAAACGCGGTCGACGGAGCCGAGCACGCTGACGCCGGAGCGGAACGAGCTCTGGAATTTCAGGTCGCGCCAGCCTTGCTCGTCATTATCGAATTGCCTGGCAAAGTGCCGGCGCATGTCGTCGAACTCTTTCGGCGCCGCGCCCTGGAACGAGAAGATCGACTGCTTCTCGTCGCCGACTGCAAACACCGTGCGCCGCACATTGGGTCGTGCGCCGCCCGGCGTGAACTCGGACACGATGGTGCGCACGATGGTCCACTGCTTCGGGCTGGTGTCTTGCGCCTCGTCGATCAGTACGTGATCGATGCCGAGATCGAGCTTGTAGAGCACCCAGGCCGCCGACGAGCGCGAGAACAGGTCGATCGTCTTGTCGATCAGGTCGTCATAATCGAGCAAAGCGCGGCGGTCCTTCTCGGCGGCGTAGCGCGCGATGACCTCGGCGGCGATGGTGATGAGCGCGCTGGTGCGGTCGCGCGCGGCGATGGCCCGCTCGCGCGCCAGCAGCTTGCAGACGCGGGCCTGCTCGTTCATCAACCGGTCGAGCCAATCGGGATGATTCTTGGCAATGGCGCCGGTGACGACGTTCTTGCGAGGCTCGAGCGTCGCCGTGCAAAAGACTTTCAGATAATTGTCGATCCTGTCGCGTCCGGACGAAGCGCGCGCCGCCTGTAGCGCGGCGATGTGCTTCTTGTCGTTGGTCGAGCCGGATTCGAGAACTTCGATCAGCAAGGGCCAGTCGGCGGCCGGAATCAGCGAATGCGAGAAAAACTCAGCTTCGACCGATTCTTTGGTGTCCTTGGGATCGAGCCCGAGATCCGTCGATAGCTTGGCCATGGCCGCGTCGACGCTGCCGGCGGCTTTGATCCACGCTTCGATTCTGTCGCGCTCGAAAATCGCGGCGTCGATGACGTCCTTGAAGGTCTGGTCGGCGGCCACGACGATGGCGGTCGCCAACGCCTTGCCGAGCGCGCTGTCCGGATTGGCGGAGGCTTGCAGCAGCACGCCGAGCTTCAGCTCGTCGAGCAATTGTGTGGTGGTGGCTTCATCGAGCACGGTGAACCGCGCCGCGACATTGGCCTCGAACGGAAACTGATGCAGCAGTCGCGTGCAGAAGGCGTGGATGGTCTGCACCTTCAGCCCGCCGGGGGTTTCCAGCGCCGAGGCAAAAAGCCGCCGCGCCTGGATGCGTTGCGCGGGCGTCGCCGGTTTGCCGGTGTTCTGCTCGATCTTTTTGGCCAGCGCCTCGTCGTCGAGCGTGGTCCACTCGGCCAGCGTGCCGAACACGCGGTTGGCCATGTTGGCGGCAGCGGCTTTGGTGAAAGTGATGCAGAGGATTTTGGCCGGATCGACGCCGCCCAGCAGCAGATTGATGACGCGCTGCGCCAGTACATGCGTCTTGCCCGAGCCGGCATTGGCCGAGACGAAAGCCGATACGTCGGGATTAGCGGCTTCGATCTGCACGCGGGTGACGCCGGGCGGAATGATGCGCTCGTTCATTCGCCCTCCTCGTCGCCGCCGCCGGACAGCGACCATTCCTTGACGCGGGCGAGATGGTCGTAGTCGCCGTAATGGTTGGTCCACATCGGATGAACCAGCGACATATAGGGTGTCTCGACGCTCTCGAATTTCGCCACGAGGGCTTTCAACTCGGCCAATGCGTGGTCGGCCTGCGAGTCGGGCGTGCCTTCCTTGAAGTCGATGGCCGAGTGCTTGCCCGGCGGTTCGCCGCCCTTGAGCGTGACATAGGCGATCTCGCTCACCGACCCCGGCGCGATGTCGCCGAACTTGCCGTCGCGCAAAATTGCGGCTTCGAGCGTGAGCTGCGGCGCCAGTCCGGTACGCACCTGCTTCTCGGTGCGGCCGGAGCCGGTCTTGTAGTCGATGATGGCGTAGCTGCCGTCGCCGCGCTGCTCGATACGGTCGGCGATGGCCGACAACGTGAACTCGCGGCTACCGACGGGGAATTTAAGTTCGCCGCGAATTTCGGCATGCAGCGTCTTGATGTCGATGCGGCGTTCCGTGTCCCACGGCACGAACCAGCCGGTGATGCGCATGAAGCGCGGCCACCAGAAGGCTTTGGCTTCGGGAAAATCGTTCAGCGGTTCGAAGCGTTTCTCGCCGATCTTGAGTAGCGACTTTTCCGGATCGTCGGGCAGGCCGCGCGCGAATTTGGCGGTGAAGTCGCCGATGGCGCCATGAATCACGGTGCCGCGGTCGCGCGCTCCCGGCGGCGTGTCGACGGCGTCGAGCGGCATCAGCTTGAGGATATATTTGGCGTAGATCGTATAGGGATCGCGCAGCCAGTCCTCGATCGCGGTGACCGACAGCCGCGACGGCCGCGCCGCCACCGGTGGTTTCGGTGCCGGGCGCGTGGCGGCTTTTATTTCTGCGGGATGATCGAGCGCGCGCGCGTAGTCGAGATAGATGTGGCCACGCGCCAGCACTTCTTTCCAGCGGTCCTGGCCGGCCAGCGCGGCGATGCGCTGCACGAAGCGTGAGGTCACGGTCGGCGCGCCGCCGACTTTGGCCGCGCGCGACAGAATAATTTCCGGCGCGCCGAGCGCCTGCGCGAAGTCGTGCGCCGACAGGCCGATGCGGCGCTCCGGTGGATCGAGGCCGAGGTCGCGGCGCATCGGGCGGCTCAGCCACGGATCGCTGCGTGTCTCCGGCGGCCAGGTGGTTTCGTTGAGGCCGCCGAGCACGACACGGTGGATCGATTGCAGGCGCGCTTCCAGCGGGCCGAAAATGCGGACGCGCACGTCGCGGATTTCCGGCCGGCGCACCACGCCGCTGCCGATGGCGGTCGCAAACAGTTCGGGGTAATCGCCTTTGGCGGCCTTGAGACTTGCCGCCGAGGGGCTGAGCACCAGTTCTTCCAAAGCGCGCGCCAAGGCGACGCCGTCATTGTTGGCGAAGGCGTCGATCTTGCCTTTGGCGTCCTTGCCGAGTTCGGCGATAGCGTCGCGATGGCGTCTGGCAAGATCGCTGAGTGGATAATCGCGGCGCCCGAGGGTTTCGAGCGGCGTCAGCGCGGCGCCAATGCGCGCGATCAGTTCGGCGGCGACGTCGTATTGGTCATCCTCGATCAGCCAGCGCGGATCGCTGCGGTGTATTTCGTCGCGGGTGGCGCGGAACGTCGCCAGCGCGTTGGCGAGATTGTCGCTGCCGGGGCGGGGGCGCGGCCCGCGCAGCAAGGCGCGTTCGAGCGTTGCAATCGCTTCGGCGTGGTCGCCCGCAGGAGCGCCAAGCCGCAGCAGCGGATGTTTCAGCAATGCGAGCAGCGTTACCGGATCGAGACCTTTGATCGCCGCTTCGGCGGCGAGCCGCGCGAAGACCCCGGCGGGCGTGTCGGCCAGCGCGTCGCCGCCGGAGTCGTCGACCGCGACGTTCCAGCGCGACAGCGCAGCAACGACACGGCGTGCCAGCGCGCGGTCCGGCGTAATCAGCGCGGCGGTTTTGTCCGGCGTTTCCACCGCTTCGCGCAGGCAGATGGCGATGGCGAGCGCTTCTTCCTCGGCATTGGCGGCTTCGATCATGGCAACGCTCATTAGCGCGTTACCGGCGGCGGTATCGAAAGTTTTGTCGCTGCGCCGCGCCAGCCAATGTTCGGTGGTTGAGGCGGGCCGCAGTGCTTCGGACACCAGCATCTCGCGGCCATGCGCGGCAGGTGCGCCGAGCGGCTGCACCTCGTCACGCGCGATACCGATGCGGGTCAGCAAAGCCTGCATGGCAAATTGCGCGTGGCCTGCGGCCGGAAAACTGTTGTGAGTCGCATCGCTGGTGTCGCCGGCAATCAGTTTCCAGGAGGTGTCGTCGAGATCGGTATCGAGCCCGGGCAACACGACGGCGCCATGCGGCAGGCCGGCGATAGTTGCGAGCAGTTTGGCGGTGGCGGGCATCGAACCGGTGGAGCCTGCGGCGATTACTGGGCCGGTGCTGTTGGCAAGCCGCGCCTGTTCAGCCTCGATCAGTGTGTCGCGGCGCTCAGCCGCTTCGATGGCGCCGAGCTCCTTGAGCCGCGCCGGCCAGAACTCGCGCGCGATCTTGAGAAAGCGCAGCGACAGTTGCCAGTAGATGTCGAGATCGTCCGGTACCAGGCCGTCGAGTTTGTCCCAGCCGACCTGCCGCGTCGTCATGTCGTCGATCAGGCGGGCGAGATCGTCGGCAAGACCGAGCGCTGCCTGCGGCGTGTTGGCGATCAGCGCCGCGCCTTGCGCGCCGCGCACTTCCGCCGAATTGGCCCAGTTGAGAATGAGTTCGGCGAGCAGCAGGCGGCGTTCCAGCGGCTTGATGTCGTCAGGCAGCGTCAGCGCGGCTTGCGCTAGTTCGCCGGTGGCGGCCTGCGCGAACACGATCTCGTCTTCGTCAAGATCGCCGATGGCGACGATGCGCGGCAGGATCGCGGCGTCGCCCTTCATCTGGTCGAGGAACGCCTCGCGCGCCAGGCGGCAGGCGCGCCGCGTCGGCAGATACAGCGTGGCGCGGGCGAGTTCGAGCGGATCGTCCGACGCCGGAAAGCCCGGTACCAGTTTTCCGGCGCGCAATGCCTCGATCAGCACCGCGAGAAACGGCGCCGAGGCGGGAATGTTGAAGACATTGGCTTTGAGGGCCGGCATAGACCTCAAATCTATACATGGTTTGGCGTAACGCTACTGCGTATCAGCCGGTGCTGGCCTCGATGGCGGCTTCCGCCTGGCCGATGGCCTCGGGCGTGCCGACATGCATCCACAGACCTTCCAGCCGCAGTCCGTAGAGACGTCCGGCGTCGGCGGCGCGGGCAAATAGCGTGGTCAGCGAGAATTTGCCGTCCGGCGCGCCGGTAAACAGTGCGGGTGTCAGGATCGCAGCACCGGCATAGACGAAGGGCGCCACCTGGCGTTCGGGACGCGCGCGCAGGCGGCCGTCGGAGGCCATGTTGAAATCGCCGCGGCCGTCATAGCCGATGCTGCCGGCGGTCGGCGCCAGCAGCAGCAAAGCGTCCATCGCGGCGGGGTCGAAGTTTTCGGCCAAGCGCGCCAGATTGCGTTTCACGCCGTCGATCCAGATGGTGTCGGCGTTGAGATGGTAAAATGGCGCGTCACCCAGTTCCGGCAGTGCCAATTCTGGAAGGGCTTTGACCACGCCGCCGCCGGTATCGAGCAGCACGCCGCGCTCGTCCGAGATCGTGATCTGCGGACGGCGGCGGTCTGCAACGTGCGCGATGATCTGCTCGGCGAAATGATGGACGTTGACGACCGCGCGCTCGACGCCTTCGGCGGCCAGCCGGTCGAGCACGTGATCGAGCAGCGGCTTGCCGTCCACTTTCACCAGCGGCTTGGGCATCGTGTCGGTGAGCGGGCGCATGCGCGTGCCCATGCCGGCGGCCAGAACCATGGCGCGGCGTGGGGAATTTGTCGTCGTGGTCATTTTAATGCTTTCAGCGGCGGTACGTGCAGTTTGTACCAGCTTTGCAGCGGCGCCAAAGCGGGATGCGCCAGCGAGCGTTGCAGATAGCCCCATACGCGCGGCAGATGACGCAAATATTGCGGCTTGCCGTCGCGTTTTTCGAGGCGGGCGAATATCCCGAGGATTTTCGAGGCGCGCTGCGCGGCCAGCGTCGCATAGGCGCGCACGAAAGCCGGCGCGTCGAAGTCGGGCTCGGCTTTCAGCCGTGCGCGGGTGTATCGCGACAGCAGCGAAATCTCGATCATCTCCGGCACGTCGACGCGGGCATCCTGCAGCAGCGAGGCGACATCGTAGGCCGGCGGGCCCATCACCGCGTCCTGGAAATCCAGCAACCCAATCTGGCCGGTGCCTTTGCGCTCCGGCAACCACATCAGATTGGGCGAATGATAGTCGCGCAAGGTCCAGGTCTGCGGCGCCTGGATCGACGGCAGCAGCGCGTCGCGCCACAGCGAGAGAAAGATGTCACGCTTGTTGTCGGAAATTTTCGCGTCGAGCTTGGGCAGATACCAGTCGAGCAGCAGTTCGACTTCGATCAGTTGCGCCTCGAGATCGTAGCGCGGCAGCCGATACTCGACGCCGGGTTCGACCGGCAGTTGGTCCGGCAGTTTGTTCCGGTGCAGCGCCGCCAGTACGTCGACCGCCACTTCGTAACGCGCCTCGATCGGCGCCGGCGGATCGCCCGCGACGATGACCTCGTGGCCGAAATCCTCGATCAGCAGCAAGCCGTGCTCGCGGTCGGAGGCGAAAATCGCCGGCGCCGAGAAACCGAGTTCGCGCAACGCCTGCGTCATCGCAATGAACGGCGTCACGTCTTCGGCCAGATGCGCGATGGCGCTGTAGGGCTTGCCGTCGCGCACGACGGGCCCATCGGGCCGGCGCGGCGAATTCATCAGGATGTAGGTGGCGCCTTCGACCGTGAGCCGTTCGTAGGACCGCGACGAGGCGTCGCCCTGCATGTGCTTTCGCTCGGCCAGCGCGAAACCGGCGCGCGCCAGAAAGCGGCGGATCGCGGCGATACGCTCGGCCTTGGCGGCGAAGGTGCCATAGCCGGTGACTGTCGCGTTGCGGAAGGTTTCGCCCTGCTGCGGCGACAACGTCAAAGTGAGGTCGAACCGGTTCGGCGGCAGGTGGCCGGCGGCACGGTCCGGCCATTCCAGCAGCGTCACGGCGTTTTCCGCTGCGTCCTCGAAACCGAGTTCGGCGAGTTCACTGGGTCCCGACAGCCGGTAGAGATCGGCGTGCAGCAGATTGAACCGCGGCAACTCATAGGTCTGCATGATCGTGAAAGTCGGGCTCGGCACCTCGACGGTTTCGTCGCCGGCGAAATGGCGGATCAGCGCACGGGCGAAGGTGGTCTTGCCGGCCCCGAGGTCGCCGGACAGGGTGATCAGGTCGCCGGGCTCGACCGCCGCGGCGATGTCGGCCATCAGCCGGCGCGTCGCCTGCTCGTCCTCGAGCGCCGCCGTAAAGCTGAATCCGCCTGTACTGGTGGGGAACATCGAATCATCCGCCCTGTCCAAACCTTATAGTCGGCGAGGGCGCGTTTCGGCCAGTCACGCAGCTGCGGCAGGGGATAAACGGCCTTAACCAAAGCATTTTGCCAGCGCGCCTTTGGGCCCGGTTGGCTCCAAATTAACGATGTCGGCCGGTGCGCAACCGAAGATTAAGCACGCTGGCGGTTCCGCTCGTTAACTCATCATTCGATTACGACTGAGCGGTAGGTTTCTGCCGATCCATTGGATTTCGGTCTTGACCAGCCTGACTCGAAAACTGAACGCGTGGTGGCGCCCAGCGGGCGTCCGCGATGCTTTTGCGATCGCCGGCATCGGCCTTGCCATCTTCGGCTTTGCCGATTGGTTCGACACCTTTAAAAAGACCCACGATCTGTCGGAGCAGTTCGGCGCCGAAATCATCGTCGTGACCACGGTGCTGGTCGTTTCGTTTTGCTTTCTGATCTCACTCTATTTATTCCGCCGCATTCGGAATGTGAGGCTTGACCGTTTCAAGCGTCAGCAGAGCGCGCTCACCAGCACCGAACAGGCCCGGCGCCTGTCGACGGTGTTCAACAATATCCCGCAGGGGATATTGATGTTCGATTCGAACAAAACTCTCGTCGTCTGCAACGACTACTATTTGCAGATGTACAATCTGTCAGCGGACACCGTGAAGCCGGGCGCTTCGCTGCTCGAGATTTTCAAGCATCGCGTCGAGCGCGGCCATCTCAAGGGTAAACCGGAAGAATATTGTGCCGACACGCTGGAGCGTTTCGAGAAGCACGAGATCGTCCGCCGTGTTGTTCACACCGAAGACGGTCGCGAGATCGCGATCACCGATTATCCGGTTGCCGACGGCGGCTGGGTTTCCACGCATGAGGATCGCACCGAAATACGTCGCCGCGATGAGACGTTCCGGCTGCTGTTCGAAACCAATCCCGTGGCGATGTGGTTGTTCGATCGCGAAACGCTGCAATACATCGCGGTCAACGATGCCGCCGTTGCTTGCTACGGCTACACGCGCGAGCAATTTCTGTCGATGAAAGTCATCGACACCCGCGCCGGCGATCCGGTCATTGCCGAGGCGACGATTCGCGCGCTTCCGGATGTTCAGAACAAACATAATGTCGTTCTGCACCGCCGGGCTGACGGCACGACCTTCCATGTCTCGATCTGTTCGAGAAACATGATCTACGAAGGCCGGCAAGTACGGCTGGCGGCTGTCTACGACATCAGCGCGCAAATGCTGGCCGAGAACGATCTCCGCCGCACCAAGAAGTTTCTCGACGCGGTCATCGAAAACGTTCCCATGCCGGTCGTGGTGAAGAGCGCGACGGACGGCCGTTTCATGTTGATCAACAAGGCGAGCGAAGATCTGCACGACTATCGCCGCGAAGACGTTGTCGGAAAAACCTTGTTCGACATCTTCCCGAAAGAACGCGCCAGCCAGATCGCCGCGCAAGACATCGAATGTCTGCGCAACGAAAACCGGATATCGATCCATGATCACACTATTTCTACCGGCCGGGGTGACCGGATCATCACCACGAAGAAGGTAGCGATCGCCGGCGACCAGGGCGCGCCGGAGTACATTCTCACGCTGATCGACGATGTCACCGACCGCCGTTTGGCGGAGCGGCGCATTGCGCATATGGCGCACAGCGACCCGTTGACCGATTTGCCGAATCGCGCGGCCTTCAACGAGCACCTGGCCGCCACTCTCGAGCTGGCGCAGGCGCAGAAAACCAGCTTCGCGATTCTCTGCATGGATCTCGACGGGTTCAAAGGCATCAACGATATCTACGGCCACGCCGTCGGCGACGCTTTGCTGTGCCAGATCGCGGATCGGCTGCGCGAGGTCGCCGGCGGTTGTTTCGTCGCGCGGTTGGGTGGTGACGAATTCACGCTGATCACCAAGGATCTGGATCAGGCCGGCCTGGTCGATATGACAGAGCGGCTGCATGCGGCTTTTGTCGAAGACTTCGATGTCGGCGATCGCCGCCTGCCGCAGGCTCTGAGCATCGGCGTCGCGGTCTACCCAACTGACGGCACTGACGCCAAGACGCTCATGAATAATGCCGACGCCGCGCTGTACCGCGCGAAAGCCGACGGCACCGGTTCGGTCGAATTCTTCAAGGCCGAGATGGCGACCAGGCTGCACGAACGGGCGGCCTTGCAGGCCGATCTGAAGTTGGCGATCGAGCACAACGAATTGCGTCTGCATTATCAGCCGCAGGTGAAAATGACCGGCGAGGTGAAGGGCTTCGAAGCCTTGACGCGCTGGCATTGTCCCAAACGCGGCATGGTACCGCCGTCGGAGTTCATTCCGCTTGCGGAAGAGAGCAGCCTGATCCTGGCGCTTGGCGAGTGGGTGTTGCGCGAAGCGTGCCGCGAGGCGGCGTCGTGGGAGAAGCCGCTCAAGATTGCGGTCAATGTATCGCCGGTGCAGTTCCGCCACGGCGATCTGCCGCGTCTGGTGCATTCGATTCTGCTTGAAACGGGCTTGGCGGCGAACCGGCTCGAACTCGAGATTACGGAAGGCGTCTTGATCGGCGACTTCTCGCGCGCGGTGTCGATCCTGCGCCGGCTCAAATCGTACGGCGTGCAGATCGCGCTCGACGATTTCGGCAAAGGCTATTCGTCGTTGTCGTACCTGCATAAATTTCCGTTCGACAAGATCAAGATCGATCGCTCCTTCATTCTGGATATCGGAACCAACCAGCAATCGATTGCGATCGTGCACGCCGTCATTGGGCTCGGCCGCAGTCTGAATATTCCGATCCTGGCCGAAGGCGTCGAGACCAAGGCGCAGTATGATTTCCTCGCCAAGGAAGGCTGCAGCGAAGTGCAGGGCTATCTGACCGGCAAGCCGCTCGCGATTTCAGAATATACCGACATCATCGGACGAAAGCCGGACGCGCAGCCAAAGCGAGCTGATTGGTTTCATTGCCATCGTCACGCCACGCTTTCACCGTGCAGGCACCGCGGTTCCATCGATCAATCACATCATCGCCGCATTTGAAAAATGCTTTGCGGATTCGCGCGTGCAGTGCGGAACGCATGCGGGCGGCATGTGTTGGCATGGCAGCGACAGACGGCACTCACTAACGGTACCCACAAACAATATTGGGGCGTGCCGAACAAAAGCGAAGGAGACTTCTTATGCGTAATATCATTCCCGCAATCGCGCTGACGGCAATCGCTGTGGCGTCGCTGGCAACGCCAGCGCTGGCCGAGATCGACGGCGTCAACCCGAACTACAGCAACTACTATGCGCCCGGCGCAGTCGCCGCTGGCGCGGTGGTCGGCACGGCGGTCGGCGTCGGCCTCTACAACGGCTGGTACGGCAGCGGCGCATTCGCGACGTCGGCCGGCGCAACGGCTGCAACGGCGGTCGCGGTCGGCGGCGTTGCCGGTATCGGCACCGTAGCGCTGCTCGAAGGCGTCACCGCCAAGTGCCACGGCTTCGGCGTTATCGGGACCGCGCGCCGTGAATGCGTGAATGGCCAGTGGGTCGGCGACGGACCGGTCCGTCGCGTCGTGCGCTAACGCGCGCCCATAGATCGACGAAAAAGAGGCTCTCGCGGTTCGCTGCGAGGGCCTTTTTCTTTTAGGCCGCCGATTTCTTGGACAGCGGCGTCTCGGCTTGCTCGACCGGACACACACAGGTCACCGTCGTGCCCTGTCCCGGTGTC
>CAISIV010000193.1 GCA_903885555.1 uncultured Hyphomicrobiales bacterium | reverse complement strand
CGGTTCGCGGCGGATTACGCGTCGAAACCCAGCTTCCGCATTGTGAACGTCATTAACATTAAATGCCGCAAGCGCGGCGTTGAATATTGTGGCCACATCGCCTGTTGAAGACATTCACTTCGCCTCGGCCACGCGTCGCATCGCCTCCTAGACCCGCTCGCGAGCGGTTTGAGGCCTCTTCAACAAGCAGGCACGGCGCGTTACGCGAAGCTATTACCCGAATTTACCGTGGCAGTGCTTGTACTTCTTGCCGGAGCCGCAAGGACATTCCTCGTTGCGGCCGACCTTGCCCCAGCTCGTCGGGTCTTTCGGATTGCGCTCGACCGCGACATCGCTGCTGCCGGCGAGCGCAGGCGCCAGCGCCATCTCGTTCTCACCGGTGGTCGGATCGAGCTTCTGTGCTTCCATGAAGGGCAAAGGCTCGGGCTCCTGCTGCGGCGGCACGACCTCGACGCGCATCAGCTGCGCCGTGACGGCTTCGCGCAGATGCGCGATCATCGCCTCGAACAGGCAAGGCTTCCGCCTTGTACTCGTTGAGCGGATCGCGCTGGCCATAGCCGCGCAGGCCGATGACCTGACGCAGATGTTCGAGCATGACGAGGTGCTCGCGCCAGAGATGGTCGAGCGTCTGCAACAGGATGGACTTCTCGACGTAACGCATGACGTCGGGCGTCCACTTGGCGACCTTGGCCGCCATCCACTCGTCGGCGCGGCGTTCGATGCGCTCGCGCATTTCCTCGTCGGCGATGCCTTCTTCCTTGGCCCAGTCCTGGACCGGCAGCGCCAGCGTCAGCACTTCGCGCAGATCGGCATCGAGGCCGGCAACATCCCACTGTTCGGCATAGGCATTGGCCGGGATGTGCTTGGCGACCATCTCGTCGATGACGGTATGGCGCATGTCGGCGACGGTCTCGTCGACGTGCTCGTCGCGCATCAGGTCGAGCCGCTGTTCGAAGATCACCTTGCGCTGATCGTTCATCACGTCGTCGTACTTCAGCAAGTTCTTGCGGATGTCGAAGTTGCGGGCTTCGACCTTCTGCTGCGCCTTTTCCAGCGCCTTGTTGATCCAGGGATGGATGATGGCTTCGTTTTCCTTCAGGCCCAGCTTGGTCAGCATGCCGTCGAGCTTGTCGGAGCCGAAGATGCGCATCAGGTCGTCTTCCAGGGACAGGAAGAACTTGGAGTGACCCGGATCGCCCTGACGGCCGGAGCGGCCGCGCAACTGGTTGTCGATGCGGCGGCTTTCGTGACGCTCGGTGCCGAGCACGAACAGGCCGCCGGCAGCCAGCGCCTTTTCCTTGAGGCGCGCCACCTGCTTGCGGATTTCGTCGGCGCGCGGATCCTTGTCGCGCGTTCCCCAGTCGTCGATGTCGGTGATTTCCTGGCGGATCCGCATGTCGGCATTGCCGCCAAGCTGAATGTCGGTGCCGCGGCCGGCCATGTTGGTGGCGATCGTGATCGCGCCCGGCACGCCGGCCTGGCTGACGATGAAGGCTTCCTGTTCGTGATAGCGCGCGTTCAGGATGGCGAAGACCTTGGTCTTGGTCGCGCCGTCGTCGCCGGAATACAGCGCGGCGAAAGCGTTCGGATCGGAGAAGTCGTGCGCTTCCCAGCCGGCTTCGCGCAGCATCTCGGCGAGCTGTTCGGATTTCTCGATCGAGGTGGTGCCGACCAGCACCGGCTGGCCGCGCAGCTTGCACTCTTCGATCAATGAAATGATCGAGCGGTATTTTTCCTTGTTGGTGCGATAGACCTCGTCGTCGTCGTCGATGCGCACCAGCGGCATGTTGGTCGGGACCTCGAGCACTTCGAGATCGTAGATGTCCATGAACTCGTCGGCTTCGGTCAGCGCCGTGCCGGTCATGCCCGAGAGCTTCTCGTACATGCGGAAGTAGTTCTGGAAGGTGATCGAGGCCAGCGTCTGGTTTTCCGGCTGGATCGGCTG
>CAISIV010000192.1 GCA_903885555.1 uncultured Hyphomicrobiales bacterium | reverse complement strand
GGCCTGGCGATAATCGGTGATGTTGAGCGCCGCGGCCTGTGCGTCATGCACGTGCCAGAAGATCACCGCATCGACATTGACCGGCACGGTGTCGCGGGTCAGCGCAGATTCTGCGTTGAATTGGGTCGTTTGGATGCGCTCGTCGATCACCGCGGTGATGCTGTCGATGATTGGAATGATGACGAACAGGCCCGGTCCCTTGACGCTCGACAGCTTGCCGGCGCGCAGGATGACGAAGCGCTCCCAGTTGTTCGCCATCTTGAGCGAGAAGAAAGTGAGAACGGCAAGCGCAATCATGCCGCCGCCGGCCGGCAGCATTTGCACCATGACCAGCAGCGCACCGATTGCGCCGAAAACAGCAGTGACAAGCAAGGTGATGGGATTCATGACAGCGGCTCCCTTGTGCGGGCGGCGGATGCCGCGCGGAACTTCAGTTTCCCGCGGCCATACCGCGCAGCGTCATTAGCCGCCGTTCCAGCTCGCGTTTCAATTGGTATTCGGGATGGCCAAAGGCGAAATTGCGGCGGGCGTTGAAGGCGCGCTGGTCGCGCCGCAGACGGGCGACGCCGTCGCGATCGAGCTTGCCGAGCGCGGCCTTGTAGGCATCGTCGATGTCGCGATCGAGACGGATGAGATCGGGATCGGAACAGATCGCCTTTTCGACGGCCCGCTTGGCGGTGGCGCAGTCGAAGGTGGGCAGCCGGCTCTGCGTACTGGCTTCAATGCGCCGGTCGCGCTTCTGGCGGGCCTTCGCCAGATTCTCCGCGGCTGAATCGAGCTGCGGGTCGATGCGCAGCGCCTGCTCATAGTCGGCGATGGAGCGGTCGAGATCGCCTTTGCGGCCATAGGCCGCGCCACGATTATTGTAGGCCAGAGTAAAGCCGGAATTGAGCTTGAGCGCGCGGTCGTAATCGTCGATGGCGCGGTCGATCTCGCCTTTGTTCTGGTAAGCATCGCCGCGATTGGTCAGGAAATTGGCGCGCGGCGACAGCCGGATCGCTTCATTGAAATCGGCAATGGCGCGGTCGTAGTCGCCGTTATCTTGATAGGACAGGCCGCGATTGTCGAAATATTCCGGCACCAGCGGATCAAGCCGGATCGCCGCGCTTTCATCCTCGAGCGCGCGGTCGTTGCGGCCTAGCTTCTTGTAGGCGGCGCCGCGGTTGGTGAAGGCGCGCGAACGCTTGGGATCGAGTTCGATCGCCTTGTCGTAATCCTTGATGGCGTTTTCGTAGTCGGCCTTGAAATAGCGGGCGACACCGCGATCCATGAAGGCGAGCGAGAATTGCGGGTCGAGCCGGACCGCTTCGTTGTAGTCGTCGATGGCGCGGTCGAACTGCCGGTTGTTGTTGAAGATGTTGCCGCGGACGTCGAAGGCTTTGGCGTCGTTGGGATCGAGCCGCACGGCTTCGTTGGCGTCGGCCAGCGCGCGGTCGAGACGGCCGGCGGTGCGATGCGCGGTCGCGCGCTCGCGGAAGGCGCGGGCGTTTTTCGCATCGAGCGCGATGGCGCGGTCGAGATCGGCGAAGGCTGCCGACATTTTGTTGATGTACCAGTTAGCCGAGCCGCGATGGGTCAGGGCGGCGCTGGCTTCAGCCGGCCTGTCCTTGGCGGCGTCGATCACAGCGGTGCAGGCGGCGATGCGCTGCTCCGGCGACACGGCGGCATCATCGCTCGCGGCGCAGATCTCGGCGCCCGCGGTCGATTGCGCGTAGGCCGGCGCGACGGCCAGCAGGCAGACGGTAGCAAGCAGTGGCAAAACACGGCGCATTCGGTGATCCCCGCAGTCGGTCAAAGGCGGCCGCAAGAGGCCGCAGTCATTAGTCGCCGGGATAGCAGGGAAGGTTCACGCCGCGAGGCAGCCGCCGTCAAGCCGCCCGCACCTGGGCCACAAAGGACTGGGCTTCGGCCTGCAGCGCAACGGCCTGGCGGTTGAGATCGGCAACCGCCTCCAGAATCTGATGCGCACTGAGATTGGTGCGGTTGGCGAAGTCGCTGACGCCGGCCACGCTGCTGGCGACCTGCTGGCTGTGGCTGGCGGCGCCGTCGACCGTCTCGGCGATCTTGTGGGTCGCGTCCGATTGCAGCGCGACCGAACTGGCGATGGCGCGCGACACGCCTTCGATCTGCGAAATCACGTTGGACATCAATTGCGTCGCGCCGCAGACGCCGTCGATGATGGCGCGCACCGTCCGGGTCTTGTCCTTGATGTCGGCCAGCGCCTGGGTGGTCTGGCCGGCCAGCGTTTTGACTTCCTGCGCCACCACCGCGAAGCCACGGCCGGCATCTCCGGCGCGCGCCGCTTCGATGGTCGCATTGAGCGCCAGCAGATTGGTCTGGCTGGCGATCGCCTGAATCATGTTGGCGACCTTGTCGATGTCGCTGACCGCGACGCTCAGTTCGTCGGTATTGGTCACGGCGACGCCGGCGCGCCGGGTCGCTTCGACCACCACGCCGGCGGCGCTGGCAAGCTGGCCGTCGATGTCGCGCATCGCCGTCGACAGCTCATCGATCGCGCTGGACACGGTGCGGGCCACTGCCGTGGTTTCTTCCGCGACCACGGCCGCGGCGCGCGCGTGCGTGCCGGATTCCTCGGCGGCGCCGCTCATCGAGCGGGCCGAGTTGTCGAGCTGGGCCGCGGCGTGCGCCAGCGCGGCGGTGACGCTGAGAATCTTGGTCTCGAAGCTGCCGGCAAGCTTGTCGAGCGCGGCGCGTTTTTCGCCCGTGGCCTGCTCACGGGCGCGCTGGCGCTGCACCTGCGCGTCGCGCAGCGCGATGGCGTTGTCGCGGAACACCAGCACCGCGCGCGCCATGGTGCCGACTTCGTCGAACCGCTTGAGGCCGTCAATCGGCGTGTCGAACTCACCTTTGGTGATCCGATGCATGACGCCGGCCAGCCTGTGGAGCGGGCCGGCCACCGAACGCTGCGCCAGGAACATCGCCATCAGGATCGTCGCCAGCGTGCCGCCGATCAGGCCCAGGACAATGACGTTATAGGTCCAGGTCTTCTCCGCCGCGGCGGTCGCGACGGCCTCGTTGATCTCGCCGCCGAGAATGTTGATCAGCCGGTTCAGCTCGGTAGTGGTGACCACCAGCGCCGGATCGAATTTCAGTTCGATGGTGACGCGGGCGTGGTCGCGTTCGCCTTGCTTGTTTTGATCGTAGATTGTTTCGGCGATGGAATTGACGTTGTTGACGCGATCGATAATGCGCTGGATGTCGGGTCTGCGGGCCGGCAGATAACCGGCGGCGCCGCCAAGCCAGGACATCGCGCTGACGAATTGGCCCTGACGTTCCTCGATCGCCTCGCGCACGACGTCGATGTCGCCGGT
The DNA here is from genome assembly GCA_903885555.1 of uncultured Hyphomicrobiales bacterium. Taxonomy (GTDB): domain Bacteria; phylum Pseudomonadota; class Alphaproteobacteria; order Rhizobiales; family Xanthobacteraceae; genus Pseudolabrys. Next base: position 9,262 of record CAISIV010000192.1, on the reverse strand, counting down.
GCCGACCATCTTGTAGACCGCGAGCCCCATCGAAGTGACGGAGGTCTTGGCTTCGGTCAGCGCCAGCCGGCCCGGCGCCGAATGATTGACGAGCGTGTCGTTGAGCGCATCGAGCCGGTCAAGGCGTTGCAGAACGAGCCAGTTGGCCAGCACCGACATCACACCGAGGCCGGCGATCAGCACTGCGGCTTTCGCGGCCATCTTGAGATGAAGTCGGGAAAATGCGCGCATGGCTTCCAAGGGTAGGTACGGTCATACTTTGCTAACCAAAACTCCTTGGCGTTTGATTAACGGCCGTGTCATGCGGGGTTGTCATAAATGTCATAGAATGCGCGCGTTTGCGCGCCTTTCAGGCGTTCGATTTTTCCTTCAAATGCGGGAAGCGTTCGCTCAGCAGCGAGCCGTCATAGTAGGTCGGCTTGAACGCCGAATGTTCGCGGATGTTGTTAAACCAGTTTATGACTCGCGGCAGATCCTGCCAGTCCGCGAAGTTGAGATCGTCCATGCGCACCAATGCCGGCATGATGGCGACGTCGGCCAGCGAGATGTCCTTACCCAACAGCCAGGGCCCGCCGCTCGATTCGATCTCGCGGTCCATGCGCTCATAGGATCGGCGCAGACGACCGAGCGCCGCGTCCATCTCCGCCTTGGGAAAGCCGGTCTGGCCCATCGTCATCATGAATTCGCGGCGCAGCGGCTTTGAGTCGGCAAGCGCGACGAATTCCTCGCGGCTCATTTTCGCAAAGCGCGGCAGGAACGCCAGATTGTACGTCGGCACACGGACTGACGCCGCCGGCATCTCGTCGGCGAAATGCATCAGCGCCCGCATGCGGGCGCGCACGACCGGATGTTCCGGCGTGAAGCTATCGGCGGGAAATACTTCGTCGAGATATTCGGTGATGACCGTGGAGTCGGTGACGATGGCGCCGTCATGGTCGAGCGTCGGCACCACGCCGTTTGGATTCAATTTGAGATAATCCGGCTTGAGCTGGTCGCCTTCCAGCAGATTGAGCTTCACTTCATCGAACGCGAGCTTCTTGGCATTGAGCACGAAGCGGACGCGCTGGCTGCAGGTCGATTGCGGCGCGTTGTAGAGCGTGAAGGCCATTTCCATCCCCGTTTATGACTTTTTGTCGCACCCGATGATGCGTCGGTTGGCCGACACACGCCATGATGAATTTATGGGCAATTTACTTGTGGTGCCTCGCTCCGCCCGATTGACTGACACTCGTGCGCAGCTGCCGTTTTCCTCCCTTTTGGCTCTAACGGCGGCGTGAATCCTCCACCTTATGCACACAGGGCCCCGCAAGGGGCCCTTTTTTTGTCTGCTTCACTTTGTGAGGAAGATGCTGGATCACCCGCTTGCACAAGCAATCCAGCCTCAATCGCTACAGCCCGGTGCCGACGTTTTTGTTCTCGGACGTCAGCTTCATGCCGGAAAGTTCCGCCATCGTCTCCGCCATGCGGGCGAAGTCCTGGCTGAGGATTTCCTTGCTGTTGGGCTGCGACAGCGCCTTGCCGATATGCATCTGCACCATCTCGCGCGTCGCTGCCGTCACCGGCATCGGCACATCCTGTTCGCGGCCAAGTTCCAGGCCGAGATCGAGATCCTTGCGCAGCAGTTCCGGCGTGAACGTCGCAGTCCAGTCGAGATTGACCAAAGCCGGCGTCTTGTAGGCGGTGAACATCGAACCCATCACGCCGTTGTTCATGAAGGCCAGGAACGCCTCGCGCGGCACGCCCATCTTGTTGGCGAGCAGCGTGATCTCGACGAGGTTGGAAATGACGACACCGAGCATGACGTTGTGCGCGATCTTGCAGATGCGGGCGAGTTCGCCGTCGCCGACATAGGACACGCCGCGCGGCGCGAACACTTCGATGATCGGCATGGCGGCTTTCGACGCCGCTTCCGGACCCGACACGACCGACGACAGCTTGCCGGCCTTGATGACCTGGCCGTTGCCCGACACCGGGGCGCAGACGAATTCGATGCCGTGCTCCTTGAGGCGAGCGCGGATACGCACAGAGTCGTCGACCGAAATCGACGAGCAATCGACGAAGGTCTTCGGCAGCTTGCCTTTCGCGGTGGTGACGATGCCGTTGGCGCCGAAGTAGACCTCCTCGAGGTCTTTGCCTTCCGACACGATGGCGAACAGCATGTCGACGCCGGCCAGATCGGCCAGCGTGTCGACCACCTTGGCGCCGACCTTGGTCAGCGGCTCGGCCTTCGACTTGGTGCGATTCCAGATGGAGATGTCGTAATCCGCCTTCGCGAGGCGTTCCGCCATCTGATAGCCCATGCGGCCAACGCCAATCCAGCCGATCTTCGTCTTGTTCGACATTACGAAACTCTCCCTGTGTCACTTTTGCCGCCGCAGCGGGGTGTCTAATTCAGGGGGGCTTTAGCCGTTCTGCCGCCAAATCGCCAGAGGCGGGAGCGCCGCAGAAACGAGCGGGACCTATGCTTGTAGTAACGGATCAAAGGGTTATCCTGACCTAAGTCCAAGGCCCGCCAAGAGGCCGATGGCAAAAACTGGGAGGAGCGCCACCACCGATGCAGGACGCGGTCACCATATCCGTGGCGGAAGCCGCCGGCGAAAGCCGTGGGGCGGAGCGCTGGCGCCTGATCTGGCGCAATGTCTTTCCGTTCGTCGTGGTCGGCGGTCTGTGGGAGATCGTCGCCTGGGCCGGCATTTTTCCGCAGCGCCTGTTTCCGCCGCTCGAGCAGGTCGCGGCCTCATTCTACCAACTCACCGTTTCCGGCATCCTGCCGCACCACGCCATTGAAACGATTTTCCGGTTGCTGAGCGGCTTCGCGCTCGCGGCGGTTTTCGGCACGATCATCGGCGTGCTGATGGGCCGCTCGCGCCGCGCCGAAGATATTTTGCTGCCGCTGGTGTCGATCGGCGCGCCGATCCCCGGCCTCGCCTACGCGCCGCTGTTTCTGCTGTGGTTCGGTCTCGGCAATTTCTCGTCCATATTGCTGGTCGGTTTCGTCTCGGCCTTTCCGATCATCTTCAACAGCTGGACCGGCGTGAAGGCGGTCAAGGAAATCTGGGTGCGTTCGGCGCAATCGATGGGCGCCGACGACAAACGGCTATTCCGCTACGTCATCCTTCCCGGCGCGCTGCCTTACATCCTCACCGGATTGCGGCTCGGCCTGGCGCAGGCCTGGCGCATTCTCGTTGCCGTTGAAATGCTCGCCGCCGTGCCGTGGGGCCTCGGCTGGCTGATCTTCGGCGCGCGCAAGTTCCTCAACACCGACGCGATGCTGGCCGGCATCGTCGTGATCGCGATCATCGGCATCCTTCTGGAAAAATACGTGTTCCAGAAGATCGAGAACTACACCGTAGTGCGCTGGGGCATGACCGCGAAATGACCAAGAACCAGCAAAGCACACGCACACTCATCCGCGGCGCACTGTCGCTGCTGGTGACGGCCGCGCTCTACGAAGCCGTGGCGCGCAGCGGCTGGTTTCCGGCGGTGCTGCTGCCGACCATTCCGACCATCGTCGAAGCGCTGATCGCCAGCTTGCGCGACGGCACGATGATCTGGCACGCGGCCTACACGCTCTATCGCGTGATGTTCGGCTTCGCGCTGGCGATCGTGGTCGGCCTGCCGCTCGGCATCCTGATGGCGCGGCATCAACGCGTCGAACATTTCTTTCTGCCGTTGATCAGCGCGCTGATGCCGATCCCCTCTTTCGCGCTGGTGCCTTTGTTCATGCTGTGGTTCGGCATCGGCAACGTCACGACGATTTTGATCGTGTTCTATGCCGCGACCTTCCCCATGGCGTTCAACACCTGGTCGGGCGTGCGTTCCGTGAACCCGCTGTGGCTGCGCGCCGCGGGTGCGATGGGCGCCGACGAGAACAGCCTGTTCTGGAAAGTCATCATCCCCGGCGCCTCGCCCTTCATCATCACCGGTATGCGGCAAGCGTTTTTGCGCGCCTGGATCGGTGTGGTCGGCGCCGAGATGATCGCGGCGTCCGACTGGGGGCTCGGCTGGGTAATCTTCGACGCCAAGGAATTCCTCAACGCCGACGTGATGCTGGCCGCCCTCGTGGTGATCGGCTTCATCGGTTTTGCCTTCGAGCGGCTGGTGTTCGGCACGCTGGAACGCCGCACGGTGCAGCGCTGGGGCATGGTGCGGGTGGCCAAAGGCTGACCGTTAAAAGGGCTAACCAACAAAAAACTTCAAAAAAGGCAGCAGGAAACGATGCAACCGATTGCGATCCGCGATGTGAGCCTGAACTACGATACGCCCGGCGGCAAAGTGCAGGGCGTCACCAATGTGTCGATCGACATCGACGCATCGGAATTCGTCTGCATTGTCGGACCATCCGGCTGCGGCAAGTCCACCCTGCTCAACATCATCGCCGGCTTTCTGACGCCGGCCACCGGGCAGATCAGCATCGGCGGCAAGCCGGTCACCGGCCACGGCATGGACCGCGGCGTGGTGTTCCAGGATTTCGCGCAACTGTTTCCATGGCGCACCGCGCTCGGCAACGTGTCGTTCGGCCTCGAGATGAAGGGCGTCGCCAATCCCGAGCGCGACAGAATCGCGCGCGAGCAATTGCGCCTGGTGAAGCTGGAGAAGTTCACCAACTCGTTCCCGCATCATCTGTCAGGCGGCATGCAGCAGCGCGTCGCCATCGCGCGAGCGCTCGCGTACAATCCGTCGGTGCTGCTGATGGACGAACCCTTCGCCGCGCTCGACGCCATGACGCGCGACGACATGCAGCGCCTGCTCGCCGACGTCTGGAAGGAAACCCGCAAGACCGTGATCTACGTCACGCATAACGTCGCCGAGGCCGTCTACCTCGCCGACCGCGTCGTCGTCATGTCGGCACATCCCGGCACGGTGAAGACGGTGATGAAGATCGATCTGCCGCGGCCACGCGACCCGCTGAGCGTGGAATTTCTCGACTGCCAAAAACAATTGATGGCTCATCTGGGCCACAACACCAACGGAGTGGCGCACTAAGCGCAAGAAAATCCAAAGAAACAATCAAAGGGAGGATTACAATGAACATTCTCAAGAACGGACTGACCCGCCGCACGGCGGTGGCAGGCATCGGCGCCGGAATCGCCACAGCGGGTTTCGGCATCCGCCCGGCCTCGGCGGCGCTGGAAACGGTGCGACAGGGCTACCAGACCAACATGTGGGGCATGCCGACTTATTACCTGCTGCGCTCGGGCTATCTCGAGAAGCACGGCGTCAAGTTCGAGGAATTCGCGGTGCCGTCGGGCAACCTCACCATGCAACAGATGGTGGCGCGTCAGGTCGACATGGGCACCTACGCCGGCCCCTCGCTGGCGCTCGGCCACGACAAGGGCGGCATGGTCGCCATCGCCTTCATCGAATATGTCGGCAAGACCGCGCGCGTGATGGCGCGCAAGGAACTCGGGCTGACCAAGGTCGAGCAACTCAAGGGCATGAAGGTCGCCAACCAGACCGGTTCGTCCACCGGCAACATTCTCACCGACCAGATCATGCCCAAGGCCGGCCTCGCCAAAGCCGACTGGCAGGAAATCCGCATGAACGTTGATGACATGGTCGCGGCAATGGCGGCCAAGACCGTCGACGCCATGGTCACGGTCGAGCCCTATAACGCCATCGCCGACGCCGACGGCCTCGGCAACACGCTCGCGGAGTTCTACGACTTCGACAAGATGCCGGTGTTCATGGCGGCGACGCCGGACTTCGTCCAGAAGAACCCGGAAACTGTGGTGGCCTATCTCAAGGCCTGGATCGACGTCGCCAAGGACTTCAAGAGCAACCCGGACAAGGTCGCGGACGTGATCTACTCGTTCTACACGTCGAAGGGGTACACGATGTCCAAGGACACCTTCAAAAAGGCACTGGCGCGCGTCGAAGTCGGCCCCGGCTGGCCGTCCGACCTGGTGCCCTACATGCAGAAGCAGGCCGAAATTTTGCTGGGTGAAAAGAAGATCAAGGCGATCCCGGACTGGACCAAGGTGCTGCGCACCGAGTTCTTCAAACAGGCCGGAGCCTGAGGCATTCCTGCTCCCCGCGGCGCGGGGAGCAGCCATGAGACACCCCCGGTGACGGGACGGTACTGAATGGTCTAAACCACCGGCCGGCGCACCCCGCGCCGGCCTTTTTTGATCGCCAACAACAAACAATCCCCGGAGACGTCCATGTCCGCCAAAGACCCGCTGCACAGCGGTGAGCCCGTAAGCTGGAATTTCAAGCTGCTGTCGCAGAACAATATGAGCGGCTTCGGCGGCATGGGCGAAGGCATGGCGATGCAGATCGCCAAGGACGGCCGCCGCATCATGTGGCTGGCGCACGAAAGCGCGCCGAAGAATTTCACCGGCGTCGATGTTACCGACCCGCGCAATCCGAAGGTCATCGTGCAGACCGCCTTGCCGCATGCCGACGTGCGCTCGAATTCGCTGGAAATGTCCGGCGACATCCTGGCGGTCGCCTATCAGACCAAGAAGAAGGGCATGCAGCCGGCCGGCTTCGAGCTGTTCGACTGTTCGGTGCCGGAGAACCCGAAATCGATCTCGTTCTTCGACTGCTCCGGCCCGACCTCGCGCGGCGTGCACCAGCTCTGGTTCTGCGACGGCGAATACGTCCACATGGCCGCCGGCAGCCCGGACTTCGAGGCTTCCAATCCGAACGACGACCAGTTCTACCGCTGCATCGACGTGCGCGATCCGAGCAAGCCGCGCGAAATCGGCCGCTGGTGGCTGTCCGGCACGCGCAAGGGCGATAACGTCGCGCCGCCGCCGCGCCATTCGCTCGACAAGGGCTATCGCGCGCATAACTGCAACGTCTATCCGCAGCGTCCCGACCGCATGTACCTCTGCTACCTCGACGGCGGCATGTACATCATGGACATCGCAGACAAGTCGCAGCCCAAGGTCATCTCGCACTGGACCAACTCGCCGCCCTATACCGGCTTCACCCATACCGCGGTGCCGCTGTTCGACCGCGGCCTGATCCTGGTCACCGAAGAATCAACCGAGGACAACGCCAAGGACTGGCCGAAGCTGATCTGGATGCTCGACGCGCGCGACGAAACGCACCCCGTTTCGTTCTCGACGCTGCCGATGCCGCCAGTCGACGCCTACAAGAACCGCGGCGGCCGCTTCGGCTCGCACAACATCCACGAGAACGTGCCGGTGCCGACTTCCTTCAAGTCGGACCAGCTGGTGTTCGGCACCTTCTTCAACGGCGGCATGCGCGCCTTCGACATTTCGAATGCCTATCAGCCGAAGGAAGTCGCGGCCTTCGTGCCACCGGCGCCGAACGGCTCCAAGCTCGGCGCCATCCAGCTCAACGACGTCTATGTCGATGAGCGGCAGATCGTTTACACGGTCGACCGGTTCTCCGGCGGCCTGTACATCCTCGAGTGCGATTTCTAACTCATCGGCTTCGCGTCAGGCAGCACCGGGTTCCGCCGACAGGCGGGCCCGGTGTTGTCGTTTTGGTGTAGTGTTATCGTCATGGATCAGGTTTTTCCGTCCCAGGCATCCGGACCGTTCGGCCGCAGGCTGCGCCGCGAGCGCGGCCCGCGCGTGCCGGTCATCGTCATCACGGGCTTTCTCGGCGCCGGCAAGACGACACTGCTGCAGCGATTTCTGACAACGCCGGAAGGCGCCGGCACCGCACTGGTGGTCAATGAATTCGGCGAAGCCGGCATCGACGATGCGCTGTTGCGTTCCAGCGCCGACGAGACCGTGCTGCTTGGCAATGGTTGCCTGTGCTGCGTTAGCCGCACCGATTTGCAGGAGACCTTGCGGCGCATGGTGATCGAGCGCGAGCGCGGCGAAATCCCCGACTTCCGCCGTATCGTCATCGAGACCTCGGGCCTCGCCGATCCGAGTCCCATCCTGCAAACCTTCGCCACCGACCGCGCGCTCGGCGGCGTGTTTCATGTCGAGGCGGTGATTGCGGTGGTCGACGCCGAGAACGGCCTCGATACGCTCGGCTGGTCGTCGGAAGCGCGCAAGCAAGTCATCCTCGCCGACCGCCTTATCGTCACCAAGACCGACATCGCCGCCAAGGCCGCCGATGCGCTGACGGCGCAACTGCGCAAGCTCAACGTCGCGGCCGATATCGCCATCGCGGTGAACGGCGAGATCGATCCGGCGCGGCTGACCGAACCGGCCAGCATGGCGCGCAACCTCTTCGTCGCCGAAGCCGAGCACAGCGACGGCATCAGCAGCTTTGTCCTGAACGAGACCAAGCCGATCAAATGGACGACGTTCTCGCGCGCCATGGAGACACTGATCACGCTGCGCGGCTCGGATCTGCTGCGCGTCAAGGGCTTCCTCGACGTCGAAGGCTGCAAGGGGCCGGTGCTGGTGCAGTTCGTGCAGCATCTCGCGCCGCCGCCGGTCGAACTGGAAACCTGGCCGGACGGCAACCGGGCGAGCCGCGTCGTCTTCATCACGCGCAATATGCCGGAAAAGCAGGTCCGAGACCTGTTCGAGGCGGTGAAGGCACTGGCGTAGCTACTCCCGCTCGCGGCCCGCGATTTCGGCCTGCCACGGCGCGACCTTGCGCTCGACATAGCCGATCAGGCTGTTGAGCCCGATCGCCATCAGCATCAGGATGATGATCGGAACGAACATCGTCGCGGTGTCGAAATTGTTGGCCGAGTTGATGATGACGGCGCCGAGCCCGGATATGGTCGTGAAGAATTCCGCGATTACCATCGCCACCACGGCACGGCCGACCGCCAGGCGAACGCCGGCCATGATGTAAGGCAGCGTCGCCGGCAGCACGATGCGGCGCAGAATGACGAAATCCGAAGCGACGAAGGATTTGCCGACCTCGATCAAGGTCTTCGGCACGGCGACGACGCCGAGCCAGGTATTGATGCAGATCGGAAACAGCGCCATCAGGAACACGACGGCGACCTTCACCTTGAAACCAAGTCCAAGCCACAGGATCAGCAGCGGCACCAAAGCGACCAGCGGCATGGCGTATCCGGCGGTGACGTAGATGCCGAGCGCGGCCTCCGCGGTGCGGAAGCGGCCGATGACGAGACCGATCGGGATGCCGACGACAATGGCGAGCAGATAGCCGGCCAGGAACGGCTGCAGGCTTTCGAACAACGCCTTCCACAGCGTGCCGGCCTTCAGCAGGTCCCAGAATGCGACGGCGATGGCGGAGGGATAGGAGCCGAACACCGGATTGACGTCGCGGCCGAAGATTTCCCAGAACCCGACCAGCGCTGTGACCGAGAGGGTGGTGATGAGCCAGCGCGGCAGCGGCCGGC
>CAISIV010000191.1 GCA_903885555.1 uncultured Hyphomicrobiales bacterium | reverse complement strand
CCGGACCGGCCGGCATGCCGACCTTAGTCGCGATCACGACATTGGCTCGTTTAGTCAGACCCGCCACAGCACGGCCGAGCGTTTCTTCGCTTTGCCCAAGAGAATAGAAATCCGCGGTGTCGAAAAAATTGATGCCGCGATCGAGCGCGAGACGCACAAACCGAATTCCGTAGGCGGGCGGCAGCACCCACGATTGAAAGCGGGTTGAGCCGTAGGACATCATGCCGAGGCCGATCCGCGACACCTGCAGCCCCGACGTTCCTAGACGATTGAAGATCATCCCAGCCCCGGAAACCAGCCCACCAGCGCAGTCCGCTGCCTTGCGCCAGAAACGTTCCACCTCTTTGTTTTCGAGTCAATCGCCCGGAGACGATAGTTGACAAAACAACGGTTTCCGATTTGGTTGACAATTCAACCAAACCGGTTCCAATCCCCGACCGGTGCGGTCATCGGATGCACCTGCTTCGGAACGGAGAGCCCATGAGCACACCCGAAATCGTCGTCGTCGGCCCCAATTTCGTCGACGATCTCCTCGTTCCCGTCGAAGAGGAAATGCGCCGACGCGGCGCGCAGGTAACACGTTTCTTCAACGCGGACGCCGTCAAGACCGACCCGGCACCGTTCAAAAGCATGGACGTATTATTCGCCGTCGGCATGTTTCCGAGTACCCGCGAGCTCATGGCGGCAGCCCCTCGCCTACGGGCGGTCATTTCGCCGTTCACGGGCACGGAGGGGTTCGACGAACGGGCTGCCACAGAAATGGGCATCGTCGTCGGCAACGGTCAAACACCCGAGAATTACGAGAGCATGGCGGAAGCCGCAATCATGCTGATCCTCATGAGCCTTTACGACGTAAGGGCGACCGAACGGGTTCTCCGCGAGAATCTGCCGCGCCCGCACGAGTCGGCGCTCAACGCCCGGATGCTTCGCGGCAAGACGGTCGGCTTGGTCGGCTTCGGAAAAATCGGACAGACGATCGCGGCAAAACTGGAAAACTGGGGCGTATCCATTCAAGCGACCGTGCGGCGCACGCCGGCCCACGTACCTGCTTACGTCAAGATCGTGGAGTTGGACGACCTGATCGCTAGCAGCGACATTATCGTCGTCGCCGTCGACCTGAACGCAACCACGCGCGGCCTGCTAAGCGCTCAACGCCTCGAAAATATCAAACACGGCGCCATACTGGTCAACGTCTGCCGCGGCCATATCGTCGATGAAGCCGCCTTGGTCAAGTTGGTGAAGGCCGGACGGATTACGGCGCTGGCGCTCGACGCATTCGACACCGTTCCGTTGCCGCCCGACAGTCCTCTGCGCGACCTGCCCCGTACGATCCTGACGCCGACAATTGTTGGACACACGCAGGAGACCACCAAGGGTTTGCCGGCTGCCGCCGTTGAAAGCATCTCGCGCGTCTTGGCTGGTCAGCCGCCGCTTTATGTCAGAAATCCGGATGTTCTTCCGGCATGGCAGCGGCGCTGGAGCAAGCAGGGCTCATAATGAATGACCAAAACCGTCCCGCGTAACGCCGCAACGAACGGGCCAGCCTCGACTAAGGCATGGACCTGGAATGGCACCCGCAAGGTGCTCCATCTCGACAGCTATGTGCCGGCGCTCCTGACGGCGATCACAAGTGGCCTGTCGAGCGGCCCGGCACGGCGTCATCTCAAGGGCTTCGGCCTAGGGATCATCGAATGGCGGATGGTCGCGGCCCTCGCCGCTTCGAGCGACATGACGGCAAGTGAAATTTGCCAAACGATTGGGTTGGACAAGGCCGCGGCAAGCCGCAGCCTGCGGGTGCTGGAAAGGCTCAAATTCGTCTCCGGCGCGGACGATCCAAAAGATCAGCGCACGCGCCGGTTCAGACTAAAAAGCGCGGGCCTTCGGTTCCACGACCGGATCTTTCCGATCGCGCTCGAGCGGGAGCGCCTCATGCTGGCGCAGCTCTCGTCAAAAGACATCGCCATTCTAATCGATCTGCTCCACAAAATTCGAAATCAAATGGCGAGCGTAAAGGCTTACAATCCGCTCAAGCGTCCGACGCGCGGCAAGCGGAAGTCCCAACCAGCATCCGGGCGAGCAGAAGCATGAGCACCGCAATTCCTGTCAGGCTAAGCGAACGGCTAAACACGCCGATTTCAACCGCGGAGCTGGAGCGCCGCTGGAAGGCCGTACGCGCCGCCATGGAACGCGACAAAATCGACGTTCTGCTAATGCAAAACAACAACGACCATATGGGCGGCTACGTCAGATACTTCACCGATGTACCAGCCACCAATGGCTATCCGATCACGGTCGTATTCCCACGCGATGACCTGATGACAGTGGTCATGCACGGCGGCTTCGGCATGGCGCAGTCTCTGCCGCCCGGCGGCAATGGCGTCCTGCGCGGCGTCAAGAAAGTCCTTGGCACGCCGAGCTTTGCCTGCGCGCCCTATACGTTCGGCTATGACCCGGAGCTCGCAGCCGAGGCACTCGCACCTTACGCCGGCGGCACGATAGGTCTTGTCTCGACCTACCAGATGTCATTCGCGATGGTCGATCACCTCAAACGTAACGGTTTCGCCAACACCCGTTTTGTCGAGGCGACCGACCTTGTCGATAGTATTAAGGCGATTAAAAGCGCCGAGGAAATGCACCGTATCCGCGACTGCGCGCGGATGCAGGACGGCGCCATGAAAGCAGCCTTTACTGCCGTAAAGCCCGGAATACGGGACTCCGCAGTTGCCGCCGCCGCGCGCTACCACAGTCACGTCTATGGCAGCGAGCAAGGCATCTACATGTGCAATTCAGCAGCACCGGGCGAGCCCGCCAAGCACGCCCCGAGTCATTTCCAGAACCGGACAATACGCGATGGCGATACGATTGCGCTTCTGGTCGAAGACAACGGCCCGGGCGGATTCTACGCAGAACTCGGTCGCCTCTGTGTGGTCGGCAAGGCCAGCGCCCAACTCCAGGATGAATTCGCATTCGCGCTAGAGGCTCGGCGTTTCACGCTGAACATGCTGCAACCGGGAACCCCGTGCCGGGATATCTGGCATGCGTATAATGACTTCATGCGACAGAATGGCCGGCCTCCGGAGGATCGCGTTTATTGCCACGGCCAGGGCTATGACCTCGTCGAGCGCCCGCTCATCCGGCACGACGAAACAATGGCAATCGAACGCAACACCAATCTGGCCTGTCACCCGGGCTTCATTCGCAATAGCTGCTTTGCCTGGATTTGCGACAACTATGTATTGGGCGAGACAGGTTCGTTCGAGCGCATACACGCCTTTCCCGAAATCATAACCGAGATCTAGCGTCGCCCCGTCCTCTTCTCAGAATCGGCACCGGTGCGGCGCTCGGCGTCGCGGCGGGCACAAATTTGGGATGGTAGCACGGCGACGCCGATTCTATTTTCGTTTCGAGCCCCCGCTCTTCAAAGATCGCTGCAACATTCCAAAAGGCCTATAAGGGTCATCAAAAGAGATGTCGCTCTTAGTGGAGCGAACAACCAAAATAACGGGGGAAGCGTGCGTGATGCCTCGTAGCGGTGATGACAAAGCGAAGGTCGAAATTCGGCCTGGCGTCTGGATGGCTTACGAAGACCATTGGTTCGGAGAACCATGGCGAGTGCCCGAGACCGTCGTGATGGTGCACGGCAATGCCGAATCCTCACGCGCCTGGACATGCTGGGTTCCGCATCTAGCGCGTCACTATCGCGTGGTCCGTCCGGACTTGCCTGGATTCGGTCAATCGCCGGAACCAGCCGGTTACGAATGGAGCGCCCCCGAATTGGCGCGCGACCTCGGCCTTTTCCTTGACGCCCTGGACCTTAAGACCTGCCACTTGATCGGCGCCAAATACGGCGGCTCGGCCTGCATCCGGCTCGCGATCGACCAGCCGCAGCGTCTTTCCACGCTGTGCCTGTTCGGCTCACCGGTGCGCGGCAGTGGCAGCGGGAACGCAGACCTGATCCGCGAAAAAGGCGTGCGCCAATGGGCGGGTGAAACCATGCGCTCGCGGCTCGGCAGCGCGGTGTCTGCAGCGCAGATCGAATGGTGGACCAACGAACTCATGGGCAAGACAGGAAAACTCGCCGCCTTCAGTGCGTCGGCATCGCGCATCGACATGGAACTTGCGGACGAACTGCCGCGCATCACGGCGCCTACCCTAATCGTGACGACGCAGGAAAGCGAATTGCAATCGGCGGAAGCCGTCGAGCGCTATGCGCGCCAGCTCCAGAATGCGAAAGTGATCGTACTGCCGGGCGACAGTTATCATATCGCTGCCGCCGAACCCGATACCTGTGCGCAGCACGCGCTGAGTTTCATCCAACAAACAAGCGCGGCAAACGCGAGGAACGCAGAATGACGACACGACGTGACGTAGTTGGTGGATTGATGGCAGCCGGCGCAGGGCTGACGCTACCGTCGATGGTGTCTCGCGCCGACGCACCCTACCCGTCGCGCACAGTGCATCTCATCGTCCCGTTCACGCCCGGCGGCGG
>CAISIV010000190.1 GCA_903885555.1 uncultured Hyphomicrobiales bacterium | reverse complement strand
TACGCCAACAACAAGGACGGCAAGTACAAGAAGGAAGTCTACGTGCTGCCGAAGTCGCTCGACGAGAAGGTCGCGCGCCTGCATCTCGCCAAGATCGGCGTGAAGCTCACCGAGCTGCGCAAGGACCAGGCCGACTACATCGGCGTGAAACAGGAAGGCCCGTTCAAGAGCGATCACTACCGCTACTAGGATCGAGCGCACCGAGATTGCGAAATGGCCGGGCAGCGATGCCCGGCCATTTTTTATTGCCGCGGCGGCACGATCACGATGTTGTAGCGCTGCGGCTTGCCCGGCATGCCCCAATAGTGCCGCCAGATTTCGGTGGTCATCACGCCGCCGTCCGGATTGTGGGCGCGCGCCAGACTCACACAACTGACGTCCTCGGCAAAGCACAGCAGCACCATGCCGCTATGCCGCAGCAGTGTTGCGTCCGGCGCCGGCATCCCCGGCAAAGCGAGCGGCCGATCGTAGGCGTAAGCGGCGACGCTATAGGCGATATCGGCATCGCCGCCGACAAAACGCAGCGGCTGTTGCGTCGCTTGAGTCCAGACGCGTTCGACCTGCGCCGCCAGCAATTGACCCTGCGCCGCCCCCGGCCGCGGTCCGCTGCGATGAACCATGACGGCAATCGCCGGAGCCGCGATCAGCATGATGACCGGCACGACAACCGCGGCCATCAAAACGCGGCTGGTGTCGATCGCGCGGATTGTCACCGCCGGTGACGACAGCAGCAGCACCGGCAGCAAGGTCCAGGCCGGCATCGACCACAGCGACGTGATCTCGGTGCCGCTCACGACCGCGCCGATCCCCGGCAGCACGAAGGGCAGCCAGAAGGCCGCCGCCGCGAGCCGGCGTTTGTCGTCCTGCGGCCAGACGATGTCGGCGAGCGCCGCGCGGCTCGGCCGCGCGATCGCCAGCACGATGATGACGGGAAGCGCGGCATAGCCGATCGAGCCGGCGAAATAACCGAGCGCGGCAATCGCCGTCGCGCCGAACGGCTTGGCGCCGTGGATATACATGGCGTAGCCGAACGGCGCGAAATCGTTCTGCACCAGCCAGACGATGTGCGGCGCCAGCACGACGGCGCCTGCCGCCACGGTGATCCACGGCGCGGCGGAAAAGAAATATTGCAGGCGCCGCCGGTCGATCAATGCCGCCAGCACCAGACCCACGAGCAGAAAGATCGACCAGTACTTGCCGAGCATGCAGCCGGCCGCGCCGATGCCGGCGAGCGCGGCGTAGATCTTGCTGCGCGTTTCATACGAACGCAGAAACCAGTAGGTCGTCGCCGCCCACAGCGGCATCAACACCGTATTGACGTTGAACTTCAGCGCATGGAAGTGAAAGAACGGCACCAGCATCAGCAGCGCGAGGCCGATGACGCGCTTTTCGAGGTCGAGATAGTCCGCCGACAGTTGCCAGGAAAACCACAGCGCGATCGACGGCATGGTCATCGCCAGCAAATAGAACTGGAATTCGCCCAGCGGCAACACGCTGAACCACAGCCAGGCAATAGCGGCGGCGAGCGGCGGATGCTTGAGGTAGCCGAACTGCAGATCGCGCGACCAGGCGAGCACCTCGGTCATATCGTAGTGCAGGCCCTGGCTGCCTTTGGCGATGGTGGCGTAGACCGCCCACAGGATGGTGTAGAGCACCAGCGACAGCAGCACGGCACGGCCGGCGCCTGCGGGGTCGGTCAGCACGGCGCGGTAGCGGCCGGCGGCGGTAATGGGGCTGATGAGGCGCATTTACCGGCCTCTATCGCATGGAGACGCCGGATTCGTCCATGTGGCGCGGGAATAGGCCGGGCATCGCTTGATGGTGCCGGATTCGAGTGTTATCTCGCCCCCATGACGTCCGTTCCCATCGAAAATATCCGCAATTTCTCCATTGTCGCGCATATCGACCACGGCAAATCGACGCTCGCCGACCGGCTGATCCAGCTCACCGGCGGGCTCGACGCGCGTGAGATGGCCGGCCGCGAGCAGGTGCTCGACTCGATGGATATCGAGAAGGAGCGCGGCATTACCATCAAGGCGCAGACCGTGCGCCTGAACTACCGCGCCCACGACGGCAAGGACTACATCCTCAATCTGATGGACACGCCCGGCCACGTCGACTTCGCCTATGAGGTCAACCGCTCGCTGGCCGCCTGCGAAGGCTCGCTGCTAGTGGTCGACGCCTCGCAGGGCGTCGAAGCGCAGACGCTCGCCAACGTCTATCACGCGCTCGACGCCGGCCACGAGATCGTGCCGGTGCTCAACAAGGTCGACCTGCCCGCCGCCGAGCCGGAAAAAATCAAGCAGCAGATCGAGGACGTCATCGGCCTCGACGCATCGAACGCGGTGATGATCTCGGCCAAGACCGGCCTCGGCGTGCCCGACGTGCTCGAAGCCATCGTCACCCGCCTGCCGCCACCTAAAGGCGACCGCGATGCGCCGCTCAAGGCGCTGCTCGTTGATAGCTGGTACGACGCCTATCTCGGCGTCGTCGTTCTGGTGCGCATCGTCGACGGCGTGCTCAAGAAGGGCCAGCGCATCCGCATGATCGGCATCGATGCGTCGTATGAAGTCGACCGCACCGGTGTGTTCAAACCGAAGCTGACCATCGTCGATGAACTCGGCCCCGGCGAGATCGGCATGTTGACGGCGTCGATCAAGGAAGTCGCCGACACGCGCGTCGGCGACACCATCACCGACGAACGCAATCCGGTCGACGAGCCTTTGCCCGGTTTCAAGCCGTCGATCCCGGTGGTGTTCTGCGGCCTGTTTCCGGTCGATGCCGCGCAGTTCGAAGATCTGCGCGCGGCGATGGGCAAGCTGCGGCTCAACGACGCCTCGTTCAGTTTCGAAATGGAAACCTCGGCCGCGCTCGGCTTCGGCTTCCGCTGCGGCTTCCTCGGCCTGCTGCATCTGGAAATCATCCAGGAGCGGCTGGAGCGCGAGTTCAATCTCGACCTGATCGCGACCGCGCCGTCGGTCATCTACAAGATGAACCTGCGCGACGGCTCGCAGGTCGAGCTGCACAATCCGGTCGACATGCCGGACGTGATGAAGATCCTCTCCATCGAGGAGCCGTGGATCGAAGCCACGATTCTGACGCCCGATGAATATCTCGGCTCCGTGTTGAAGCTGTGCCAGGACCGCCGCGGCACACAGAAGGAGCTGACCTATGTCGGCTCGCGCGCCATGGTGAAATACGACCTGCCGCTCAACGAAGTGGTGTTCGATTTCTACGACCGCCTGAAGTCGGTGTCGAAGGGCTATGCCTCGTTCGACTATCACCTCACCGACTATCGCGAGGCCGATCTGGTCAAGATGTCGATCCTCGTCAACGACGAAGCGGTGGATGCGCTGTCGATGCTGGTGCATCGCACCCGCGCCGAAACCCGCGGCCGCGGCATGGTCGAGAAGCTCAAGGAACTGATCCCGCCGCACATGTTCCAGGTGCCGATCCAGGCCGCCATCGGCGGCAAGATCATCGCGCGTGAAACCGTGCGCGCCATGCGCAAAGACGTGACGGCCAAGTGCTACGGCGGCGACGCCACCCGCAAACGCAAATTGCTCGACAAGCAGAAGAAGGGCAAAAAGAAAATGCGGCAGTTCGGCAAGGTCGACATTCCGCAGGAAGCGTTCATCGCGGCGCTCAAGGTCGATACATGATCTTACCCCTCCCCTGAAAGGGGAGAGAACCGTCGCGAAGCGACGGGGGTGGGGTTGTCCATCCGTTGCACATCGCCCCACCCGGACGCTTCGCGTCCACCCTCCCCGTGACCGGGGAGGGATAAGCCGTAGCCGACAGCTCGAGCCTCACGGCTGCGGAATCTTTGCCCGCTCGACGATCGGCTGCCACTTGTCATAGTCGGCGAGGATGTTCTTCTCCAGGTCCGCGCCTGACAGGCTCGCCGGCGTCACGCTCAGCGCCTTCAACCGCTCGACGATGGCCGGCTCCTTGGTGATCGCTACCAGTTCGTCGGCCAGCTTTTTGCGGATATTTTCCGGCACACTGGCCGGCGTAATGAAGACGGCCGACCAGGTCACTTCCAGCCCCGGAATGCTCTCCGCCAGAGTCGGAATCGAATTGTCGAAGCCATAGCGATCGAGCGACGACACCGCGATGGCCTTCGCCTTGCCGCCCTGAACCTGCGGGTAAGCGGTCGAAAACTGGTCGCAGGTCATCTGGATCTGTCCGCCAAGCAGATCCTGAATGATCTGATTGGAAGCCCGATAAGGCACATGCGCGATCTTGGCGCCGGTGTGCTGCACGATCAGCTCCATGCACAGATGCTGCGAGGTGCCGATACCGGATGAGCCGTAGCTGAGCTTGTCGGGATTGGCCTTGAGGTAGGCGATGAACTCCGGAACGGTCTTCGCCGGAACGCTCGGATGCACGATCAGCAAGTTGGGCTGCGTGCCGACCATCGCGACGGGGCGAATGTCTTTACGGCCGTCGTAACCGAGCTTGTCCTTGTAGATGTGCGGCAGGATGAACAGCGTACCGGCGGTGACGATGCCCATCGTGTAGCCGTCCGGCTGCGCTTTCGCCATCGCCGAGATACCGATACTGCCGCCCGCGCCGCTCTTGTTTTCGACGATAAACGGCTGGCCCAGACGCTGCGACAGGCGGTCGGTGAAAATGCGCGCGGCAACATCTGTGTTTCCGCCGGCCGCAAACGGCACGATCACCGTGACCGGCTTGGTCGGCCAGTTCTGCGCATGCGCCGGAGAGACGGTCATCGCCACAGCGACCGCCAGACTTGCGAAAGTATATGTCGGTAGCGTCTTCATTCGATATCCTCCCAGGATATTGTCGTTCGACCTTATTGTTTTGATGCAAGCCTAGCGCGGATCCGAAACCGGCGGAACCGCGAATTCCTGACGCAGCCGTGTATTATGATGTGCCATGTCCGACATTTCTTTCGTCTTTCCTCGGGCCGCATTAGTAACGTTCATGATCATCATGTACGGGCCTGGGCTGCTGCTTGGTCTCGTCTTCGGCGCTTTCGCCTGGCGGAGGCACCGGATCTTCGGCGCGGCACTCGGCGCGCTAGCGGGCGCCGGCCTCAGCGTCGAATTCTGGGACATCTATGAGCACACCGCCCTGTCGGTGAGCATGAGCGCCACCGAAGTCATCGCCGCTGCCCTGATGCGGACATGGCCCGCCCTCGTGCTCTGCGCCGCCGCCGGCGCCTGGCTCTGGCGCAGCCGTCGGATGTTCGGCGGCGCCTGTGGCGCGCTTGTAGGGTTCATGCTGGGGCTCTGCGGATGGATCCTTTTTAAATTGACGTGATCCGTTTACTGCAACGATCAGCCTCTCACCTGTTCGCACATCCTGCCTGCGTCCTTGACGCTATCGGCGGCGAGATCATCGCGACGCTGAACTGAGATGCTGACGCCGCACTGCAACAAGCACCATCATAAAAAACAGCGACCCGGCTGGACCGGCGCAGAATTTCGGCGGAGTATCCCGCGCCAATTCAATCGCGCCGGGGTCCACGTCATGCAGCTACGCTCCATCCTTCGCCTGTTCGCCGTTCTTGCCTTTGTCTTCGCGGCCGGTGCCGCCAAGGCCGCCGACATCCGCGTGTTCATCTCGTCGGGCTTCGTCCACGGCTATTCGGAACTCGGCCCGGCCTTCGAGAAAGCGACCGGTCACAAGCTCATCACCACGCGCGGCCCTTCGGTCGGCGACTCACCGGAAGCGATTCCGGCGCGGCTGACGCGCGGCGAGGAAGCCGACGTTCTCATCATGGACGGCTCCGGCGTCGATTTTCTCGTCTCGCACAAACTGGCCGGCGCCGACAGCAAGCTGATGCTCGCGGAATCGACCTTCGGCATGGTGGTGCGCGCCGGCCTGCCCAAACCCGACATCAGCACAGTCGACGCGTTGCGCAAGACGCTGCTGGAGGCCAAGTCCATTGCCTATTCCGACAGCGGCAGCGGCACGTATCTGTCGAACGTCGGCTTCAAGAAGCTCGGCATCGCCGAGCAGGTTGCCGGCAAGTCGAAGAAGGTGCGTGGGCCGCCGTCGGGCGAGTCGGTGGCCTCCTTCGTCTCGAAGGGCGGCGCCGACATCGGCTTTCAGCAGGTCGCCGAACTGATCAACGTGCCGGGCGCCGATTTCGTCGGCACCGTGCCGGCCGAGATCCAGCCGCCGGCTTTCTTCGTCGGCATGCTGCCCGTCAATTCCAAGCAGCCGGAAGCGGCGGTCGCGCTGTTGAAGTTCCTGTCATCGGAAAAGGCAGCGCCAGTCATCACCAAGGCGGGCTTGAAGCCGATGCCGAAGAAGTAGCGGCGCGATCAGCGCCGGCGCGGTTCTTCGAAAATATCCTCGAAGCCGCCTGAGCGCCGGCCGTTGCTGCGCGTCTCATAGCCGCGCGTTTCGTAACTGCGGGTTTCGTAACTGCGCGAGGGTCGTGTTTCGTAACTTTCGTAGGTGACGCGGCCTGCTCGCGCGGCCCGCGTGTCGTAATCCTCGGCGGTTGAGTAGCGTGTGCGGCTGCGCCGCGACGCCATCTCTTGTGGGATTTTTAGCGGCCCATCGCCGCCGGTAATGACGATCCGCGTATCGTTGTAGTTCGCCTTCACCAGCGCAAACAAAGTCGCGGCGTTGCTCGGATGCAGGCGGATGCAGCCATGCGACGCCGGCCGGCCCAGCCGCGACACTTCGTTGCTGCCGTGAATGGCGTAGCCGCCGCTGAAGAAAATCGAATGCGGCATCGGCGACCAATCGTACTTGCGCGAGAACCACTGACGCTCGAGCCGTTCCGGCCGATAGGTGCCGACCGGCGTGCGATAGCCGATGCGCGCGGTCGACACCGGCCATTCGTAACGCGACCGGCCGTCCACGCTGACCGACAGATGCTGCGCGGTTTTATCGACGGTGACGACGACGCCGGCCGATGCGGACGAGAAACTGGCAAGCAAGGCAATGGCAGCGGTGGCACCAAGGAAACGCGACATAAATCCCCCAACGCAGCAATTTACACCAGAACCGCCTTCGTTAATGACTTGCCGGTCGAAACCCGTCCTTACGGTTACCGCGTGATGCCGTACTTGCGATCGAGGCTGCGCAGCCAGTCCTGACGCTCGCGCAGGATCTGGGCTTCGTTGCTGCTGACCGAGACGCGATAGGAAACGGTGCGGGCAAATTTCGCCGCGCGCCGCGTCGCCGAATCGTCGGCGTCCTCAACAGGGCCGGTCGAATCGAAGCCATGCGTTTTGGCGGCCAGTTCTTCGCCACCTTCGGCCTTGGCGAATGACTGTGCCGCATCGTCTTCAGCCATGCCGGGCCCCTGCGGCTTCACGCCGGGCGCGGGCGGCGCGATTGGCGCCATCGGCGGCAGGGCGCCGTTCAGCACCACGATCTTGGTGTTGGCCATGCCCTGGCGGCGCACCAGCGAATACAAAGTCGCGGCGTTGTCGGGCCGCAGCCGCACGCAGCCGTGCGACGCGACGTGGCCGAGATTGCCGATCTCGTTCGTTGCATGCATGGCGTAGCCGCGATGGAAGAACACCGCCCATGGCATCGGCGTCAGTTCGTACTGGCGCGAATACCAATGGCGCTCGAGCCGAGCCGGGCGGAAATTGCCAGCCGGTGTGTCGTAGCCGCGGCGGCCGGTTGACACCGCCCAGCGATAGGCTTCGGTGCCGTCGACCATGACCGAGATACGCTGCTGCGATTTGCTGATGTTGACCAGAAGGTCGGCTTGGGCGGGCGCCGCCAGGGAGAGCTGGAAGCCCAGCAGCGCAAAAGCTGCGACAGCGATACGACGCATACGTCAGACCCCAAATTCGTCCGGCCGGACTGCCCGGTTCCATCAGCATCGCTTGCCGGACGCAGCCTTGTAAAGACTTTGTTAACCATAAAAGCCGTTGGCAGACCTCGAATTTTCGTGATCGGTGCCGCCGGGGCGCGTGAAACTGCGGCTTAAACCATGGCGCGCATTTAACCTGACAGGCGGGGTCAGACTCGCTAAATCGGACGGGCCATGATCCTGCGCTACGCAACACTTCTGGGTTTGACCGCGGCCTTTGTCGTCGGCGGCGTTGCCGTCGTGCAGCACGTCAAGAATGCGCAGGCGCAGGCGCCCGGGATCTCAGTAACGCCCGCTGCTCCGCAGGCCGAGCCGGCGCAGCCGGACGCCAGTCCGCCGCCGGATGTGACCGCGCCGACCGCGCCCGCGATGCCTCTCACACCTACGGTCGAAAATCCGCTGCCGGAAAATCCGACGCCTCTCGTCAATGCGCCGCCGGCCGAGACAACGCCGCCTGTCGTTGCCGCGCCTCCGGTTGAAACGCCGGCGCCGGCGGCAAAGCCGGCCGTCGCCGACAAGAAAGATTCCATCGCCGCCAAGCTACTGTTCGCGGCGCAGAAGCTGCCGACCTTGGGCAAGGCGATGGCGATCGGCTATTACCCCCGCGGTTGTCTGCAAGGCGGCGTCGAACTGCCGGTCAACGGGCCGACCTGGCAGGTGATGCGGCTCTCACGCAACCGCAACTGGGGCCACCCCAGCCTGGTCAACTTCCTGGAAAAATTCGCGCCGGCCGCCGCCAAGGTCACCGGCTGGAAAGGCATCCTGATCGGCGACATGGCGCAGCCGCGTGGCGGTCCGCTGCCGTTCGGCCATCTCAGCCATCAGATCGGGCTCGACGTCGACGTCTGGTTCATGCCGATGCCGAACCACACTTTGACGCCGGAAGAGCGCGAGAAGACCTCCGCCAGCAATCTGGTCGCCGACGACTGGAAGCACCTCAATCCGGCAACCTGGACGCCGCAGCATATCGCCTTCATCAAGACCGCGGCCGAGCAACCCAATGTCGAGCGCGTGCTGGTCAATGCGGTGATCAAGAAAGAACTTTGCCGCGCCGATCCCAAGGCGAGCTGGCTGGAGAAAGTGCGGCCCTGGTACGGCCACCACGACCACATCCACGTGCGGCTTGCCTGCCCGGCCGACTCGCCGAGTTGCCGCAAGCAGCCACCGGTCACCGGCGACGATGGTTGCAGCGACAAGGCTTTGGCCTACTGGTTTTCGGACAAGGTGTTGCGTCCCGCGAAAGCGCCACCGACCACACCGGTCAAGCCACCGAAGCCGGTCACGCTTGCCGACATGCCACCGGCCTGCAAAAACGTGCTCGACGCGCCGGCCAAGCAGGCAACCAAGACGAACTAATTACGCCACCGGCAAGACGTTCGTATACTTCACCTGCTCCAGCGCGAAACTCGACTCGATCGAGGCAATGCCTTCGAGCCGCGTCAGTTTCGTCTTGAGGAAGCGCTCGTAAGCGGCGAGATCCGGCACCACCACGCGCAGCCAGTAATCGCGCGGCCCGGTCATCAAGTAGCATTCCAGAACCTCCGGCCAGCGCGCGATGGTCTTGGCAAACTTGTCGAGCAGATCTTCCTTCTGCTTTTCCAGCTTCACCGAAATGAACACACTCACCGGCAGGCCGACGGCGCGCTGATCGAGCACCGCGACATAGCGCGTGATGACGCCGGACTTTTCCAGAATGCGCACGCGCCGCAGACAGGGCGACGGCGACAGGCCGACCTTGCCGGCCAGATCGGCAAGGCTCATGCGGCCGTCGTCCTGCAGATTGCGCAGGATTTTCAGGTCGACCGCATCGAGGGTGATATTTGGCATGATACGCCTGTTTGTGTGTATTAATTGGCAGAACCAGCCAATCGCTGCGCATAAGATAGCCTGATTTGGCAAGTTTCGCCACGCCCAAACGCTCATATTAAACACACCGCAATTGGGCCAAAATGTCATGCCGGACAACGACGCCAAAATCACCACCCTCGCCGCGCTCGAGCGCAAAGTCCTGTGGCTCGCGAGCTGGATGATTCACAACGCCAACCACATTCGCGAAAACAATGACGGCCTCAAAGTCGGCGGCCATCAGGCCTCGTCCGCCTCGCTCGCGACCATCATGACGGCACTGTATTTCGACGTACTGCGGCCGCAGGACCGCGTCGCGGTCAAGCCGCACGCTTCGCCGATCTATCACGCCATCCAGTATCTGTTCAGCAAGCAGACACGCGACAAGCTCGAAAACTTCCGCGGCTACAAAGGCGCGCAGAGCTATCCGTCGCGCACCAAGGACACCGACGACGTCGATTTCTCGACCGGCTCGGTCGGCCTCGGCGTCGCGCAGACCTTGTTCTCGTCGCTGGTGCAGGACTACGTGCGTGCGCACGGCTGGGGTCTCGACCGTCCCGAAGGCCGCACCATTGCGCTCGTTGGCGATGCGGAATTGGATGAAGGCAACATCTTCGAAGCACTGCTCGAAGGCTGGAAGCACGGCCTGCGCAATTGCTGGTGGGTGATCGACTACAACCGTCAGAGCCTCGACGCCGTCGTGCGCGAAGGGCTGTGGGAGCGCTACGAACAACTGTTCAAGAATTTCGGCTGGGACGTCGTCATCATCAAATACGGCTCGCTGCAGCAGGCGGCGTTCAAGGAGCCCGGCGGCGACAAGCTGAAAGCCTGGATCGACAATTGCCCGAACCAGCTCTACTCGGCGCTGGTGTTTGCCGGCGGCGCGGCCTGGCGCAAGCGCCTCACCGACGAGATCGGCGATCAGGGCGACGTGTCTAAGCTGATCGAAAAGCGCAGCGACGACGAACTCGCCGCGCTGATGAACAATCTCGGCGGCCACGATTTGCCGGCGGTGCTTGAGGCCATGCACGGCGCGCATCCGAGCAAGCCAACCTGCTTCATCTGTTACACGGTGAAGGGCTTCGGCCTGCCCATGGCCGGCCACAAGGACAACCACGCCGGCCTGATGACGCCGGCGCAGATGGAAGTTTTCCAGAGCGCAATGGGCGTGCGGCCGGGCCACGAATGGGACAAGTTCGAAGGCGTCGCGCTGCCGGAGAGCGCGCTTCAGGCGTTCCTCGACAAGGTGCCGTTTGCCGCCGACAAGAACCGCCGCCTCACGGCGCCGAAGGTCGACGTGCCGGAAACGCTGAAGATCACAATGCAGCCGACGATGTCGACGCAGTTCGGCTTCGGCGCGCTGCTCAACGAGATCGGCCGCGACAACAGCGAACTGGCGCGCCGCATTGTCACCACCTCGCCGGACGTGACGGTGTCCACCAATCTCGGCCCCTGGGTGAACCGGCGAGGCCTGTTCGCACTCGAGGAGATGAAGGACACTTTCAAGAGTGAGCGCATTCCCTCGACCTTCAACTGGGAGTTCTCGCCGCAGGGCCAGCATATCGAGCTCGGCATCGCCGAGATGAACCTGTTTATCATGTTGTCGGCGCTGGGCCTGTCGCACTCCATCAATGGCGAACGGCTGTTGCCGGTCGGCACGCTGTACGATCCCTTCATCGCGCGCGGTCTCGATGCACTGAATTACGCCTGCTACCAGGACGCTCGCTTCATCGCGGTGGCGACGCCGTCCGGCATCACGCTGGCCGGCGAAGGCGGCGCGCATCAGTCGATCGCCGAGCCGCTGATCGGACTGGCGCAGGACGGGCTCGCCAGTTTCGAACCGGCCTTTGTCGACGAACTCGCCGCCATCATGGCCTGGGCCTTCGCCTACATCCAGAAGGACGGCAAGGAAACGGGCGCTGAGCAGGACTGGCTGCGCGAGGAAACCGGCGGTTCGGTTTATCTGCGGCTGTCGACGCGGCCGGTCGAACAGATCCAGCGCGAGATGACGCCGGAGCTGCGGCAGGAAATCGTCGATGGTGCCTACTGGCTGCGCAAGCCGGGGCCGAACGCGCAGGTGATCGTCGCCTATAGTGGCGCGATTGCGCCCGAAGCCATCGAAGCCATCGGCCTGATGGCGGAAGACCGCCGCGACGTCGGTTTGCTCGCGGTGACGTCAGCGGACCGCCTCAATGCCGGCTGGACCGCGGCGCAGCGCGCCCGCGAACGCGGCCTCGTTCATGCGCGCTCGCACATCGAACGATTGTTCGAGGACGTGCCGCAGGGTTGCGGCATCGTCACCGTGGTCGACGCGCATCCGGCAACCTTGGCCTGGCTCGGCTCGGTCAACGGCAACCGCACCCGCGCGCTGGGCGTCGAGCATTTCGGCCAGACCGGCTCGCTCGCCGAGCTGTACCGGCACTACGGCATCGACGCGAATTCGATCGTCGCCGCCGCGCAGGCCATCGCACCGGGCCGGCCGATCAGGCATCTCAAAGCGCTGCCTTAGCGCTTTGCGTCTTCGATAATCATCGCCGCGCCTTTCTCGGCGATCATCATGGTCGGCGAATTGGTGTTGCCCGAGGTGATCGACGGCATCACCGAGGCATCGATGACACGCAGGCCCTCAAAACCGATCACACGCAGCCGCGCATCGACCACCGCGCGGGCGTCGTCGTCGCGGCCCATCTTCGCCGTGCCGACCGGATGGAAAATCGTGGTGCCGATATCGCCGGCGGCCTTTTCCAGCGCCGCCTCGTCGTCGCTGCGCACGGCTTCGCCCGGCAAATATTCTTCCGGTGAATATTGTTGCAGTGCCGGCTGCGCCACGATCCTACGCGTGACACGGATGGAGTCGGCGGCGACACGGCGGTCTTCCGGTGTCGACAGATAATTCGGCGCAATCGCTGGCGCCTGCGAAGGATCGGCGGACTTCAGCGTAATGGCGCCGCGCGAGGTCGGCCGCACGTTGGCAACGCTCGCCGTGAAAGCCGGGAAGCTGTGCAGCGGCTCGCCGAACTTGCCGAGCGACAAAGGCTGCACATGATACTGGATATTGGCACGGTCCTGCGTCGGATCGGAGCGGGTAAAGGCGCCGAGCTGCGACGGCGCCATGGTCATCGGCCCGCGGCGGCGGAAGAGATAATCGAGCGCGATGCCGGCCTTGCCGATCAGCGAGGCGTTCATCGCGTTCAGCGTCTTGACGCCCGAAACCTTGAAGATCGTTCGTAACTGCAAATGATCCTGCAAATTCTGGCCGACGCCGGGTTTGTCGAGCAACGTCGCGATGCCGTGCTGCGACAGATGCGCGGCGGGGCCGACGCCCGACAGCATCAAGAGTTGCGGCGAGCCGATCGCGCCAGCCGACAAAATCACTTCGCCGCGGCATTTGGCGCTGCGCAGTTCGCCGTTCTGCCGCCAGCGCACGCCGGTCGCGCGTTTTCCCGTGAAGTCGATGCCTTCGGCGAAACAGCCCGATTCAAGCCGGAGATTTTTCCGATTCAGCACTGGCTTGAGAAACCCGCGCGCGGCGGACCAGCGCCGGCCCATCTTCTGGTTGACGTGGAAATAGCAGATGCCTTCGTTGTCGCCGGTGTTGAAGTCCGGCACCGTCGGAATGCCGTATTGATTGGCGGCCTCACGGAACGCATCGAGAATTTCCCACGACAGCCGCGGCTGCTCGACGCGCCACTCGCCGCCCTGCGCGTGATGCTCGCTCTTGAGAAAATGATCGACGTGCCGGCGGAAGAAAGGCCGGACATCGTCCCACGACCATCCCGGCAGTCCAAGCTGACGCCATTGGTCGTAATCGGTCGCCTGGCCCAGCATGTAGATCATGCCATTGATGGCCGACGAACCGCCAATCACCTTGCCCCGCGGATAATTGAGCGAGCGGCCGTTGAGGCCCGGCTCCGGCTCGGTCTTGAACATCCAGTCGGCACGCGGATTGCCGATGGCAAACAGGTAGCCCACCGGAATGTGAAACCAGATCCAGTTGTCATTGCCACCAGCTTCCAGCAGCAGCACACGTTTGCCCGGATCCGCCGACAG
Source organism: uncultured Hyphomicrobiales bacterium (assembly GCA_903885555.1). Taxonomy (GTDB): domain Bacteria; phylum Pseudomonadota; class Alphaproteobacteria; order Rhizobiales; family Xanthobacteraceae; genus Pseudolabrys. The sequence continues at coordinate 37,628 of CAISIV010000190.1, read as the reverse complement.
CCGGTTCGCCAGCACGCAGCCGGCCGAGCCAGCGCCCACCACGATGTAGTCGAACTCGCCTTCGATCGGCGCTGCTTCCACCATGCCTTGGTCTCCCCGGCCGGACTTTACCTTGGTCCACAGGACTTGCTAGGCTGTGGGCGTTGCAGCACACCGTGCGTGCGCTGCATTTACGCGGAACGGCGGTTCCAGCGATTTTCACATGATCCTGTCACACGCGGGTGCAACCCTTGCGCCTGAGGAGAACCGCCATGTTCGCTCGCCTTCTGTTCATTTTAACCTTGTTGGCCAGCGCGCCGCAGATCGCTGCCGCGCAGGACACGCTGACGATCTTTGCCGCCGCGTCGATGAAAAACGCGCTCGACGACGCCAATGCCGCCTTCACCAAGGCGAGCGGCGTCAAGGCCGTCGCCAGCTACGCCGCGAGCTCGGCGCTGGCCAAGCAGATCGAGAGCGGCGCGCCTGCGGACGTCTTCATATCCGCCGATCTGCAGTGGATGGACTACGTCGCCGACAAGAAGCTCATCAAGACCGACAGCCGCGTCAATCTGCTGGGCAACAAACTGGTGCTGATCGCGCCCACCGACTCCAAGCTCGACAAGGTCGTCATTACCCAGGGTTTCGACATCGCCAAGCTCGCCGGTGACGGACGCATCGCCGTGGCCGACGTCAAGGCTGTGCCGGCCGGGCTCTACGCCAAGGCGGCGCTGGAAAAGCTCGGCGGCTGGGCAGCGGCGGAGCCGAAACTGGCCATGGCCGAGAACGTACGCGCCACTTTGTCCTTCGTCGCACGCGGCGAAACGCCGCTCGGCATCGTCTACGAGACCGACGCCAAGGTCGAACCGAAAGTGAAGATCGTCGGCGTATTTCCTGACGGCTCGCACTCGCCAGTGGTCTATCCGATCGCCGCGACGTCGACCGCGAAGGCCGACGCGACAAAGTATCTGAACTTCCTGCGCGGCACTGAATCGAAGGCGATCTTCGAGAAGTATGGCTTCAGTTTCCTGATCAAGCCGGTGTCGTAGTAACGTAGCGCGTGTTCGACCTCTCACCCCAGGACTGGGTTGCCGTTCAGTTATCGCTGCGGATCGCGCTGGTCGCGACCGCAGTGTCGCTGCCGTTCGGCATTGCCATCGCTTATGTGCTGGCGCGCATGGACTTCTGGGGCAAATCTCTGCTCGATGCGCTGGTGCATCTGCCTTTGGTGCTGCCGCCGGTGGTCACCGGCTATCTGCTGCTGATCACGCTCGGCCGCCGCGCGCCGGTCGGCGCCTGGCTCGCCGATCATCTCGGCATCGTCTTCTCGTTCCGCTGGACCGGCGCGGCGCTGGCCTGCGGCGTGATGGCATTTCCGCTGGTGGTGCGCCCGATCCGGCTGTCGATCGAGGCCATCGACCGGCGGCTGGAAGATGCCTCCGCCACGCTCGGTGCCAATGGCTTCTGGGTGTTCGCATCGGTGACGCTGCCGCTGGCACTGCCCGGCATTATCGCCGGCGCGATGCTCGGCTTTGCCAAGGCGCTCGGCGAATTCGGCGCCACCATTACCTTCGTTTCCAACATTCCCGGCGAGACGCAGACGATTTCTGCGGCGATCTACACGCTGACGCAGGTGCCGGACGGCGATCGCGCCGCGATGCAACTCGTCATCGTCTCCATCGTCATCTCGGTCGCGGCGCTGATGGCGTCGGAGTTGCTCGCGCGCCGCGCCAGCGCACGGATACACGGCATATGACAATGCTTGTGGTCGAAGTCGAAAAGAAGCTCGGCGAATTCTCTGTCAACGCACTATTCGCCAGCGAGGCCGGTGCGACCGTTCTGTTCGGGCCCTCGGGCGCCGGCAAGACCAGCATCATCAACATGATTGCCGGTCTGCTGAATCCAGACCGCGGCAAGATCGTGCTCGACGGTGATGTTTTATTCGATACCGACAAGCGCATCGAGATGCCGGTGTGGCAGCGTCGCGTCGGTTATGTGTTTCAGGAAGGCCGGCTGTTTCCGCATTTGTCGATCAAGCATAATCTCACTTACGGGCGCTGGATGGGCGGATATCCTGACGATCCGGCTGCCTTCGTGCATGCGGTCGAACTGCTCGACATCGGTCACCTGCTCGACCGGCGGCCCGGCAAATTGTCGGGCGGGGAGCGCCAGCGCGTCGCGGTCGGGCGGGCGCTGCTGATGAAGCCGCGTCTTCTTCTTCTCGATGAGCCACTGGCCTCGCTCGACGCCGGCCGCAAGGACGACATCCTGCCCTATCTGGAACGGCTGCGGGATGAGGCCAAAGTGCCGATGATTTATGTCAGCCACGATCCGGCGGAAGTAAAACGCATTGCCACGCGGGTGGTCAGGCTTGAGGCCGGCCAGGTCGTCGCGACCGGCGGACCGGAGTTGCTCGGCGTCTGAACGTGTATGATGCGGCATGTTCCCGCCCAGCCGAATCGTCTGCCTGACCGAAGAAACCGTCGAGACTCTGTATCTCCTCGGTGAAGACGTCCGCATCGTCGGCGTCTCCGGCTACGCCGTGCGGCCGCCTCAGGTGCGCAAGGAAAAGCCGCGCGTCTCGGCCTTCATCTCAGCCGACGTGCCGAAGATTCTGGCGCTCAAGCCGGATCTGGTGCTGACGTTTTCCGATCTGCAGGCCGACATCGTCGCCGATCTGGTCCGCGCCAATGTCGCGGTGCATGCCTTCAACCAGCGCGACATCGCCGGCATCTTCGACATGATCCGCACGCTCGGCGCATTGGTCGGCGTGCCCGGGAAAGCCGAGGCTCTGGCGCGCACGCTCGCGGCGCACGTCGATGCCGTGCGCGAGCACGCCAAGGCGTTGCCACGCCGCCCGCGCGTCTATTTCGAGGAATGGGACGAGCCGATGATCTCCGGCCTCGGCTGGGTGTCGGACCTGATCGCGGCCGCCGGCGGCATCGAGGTGTTTCCGGAACTGGCGTCGCGCAAGAACGCCAAGGACCGCATCGTCTCCGGTGCGCAGGTGATCGAGGCGGCGCCCGACATCATCATCGGCTCCTGGTGCGGCAAGAAATTCGTGCCGGGCAAGGTCGCCGCCCGGCCGGGATTTGCGGCCATCCCGGCAGTCGCCAATGACTGGCTGCGCGAGGTCAAATCGACCGTGATTCTCCAGCCCGGCCCGGCGGCGTTGACCGATGGGCTCGACCAGATCGCCCGGATCATCGCCGGATGGGCGGAAAATCCGCCAAATTCCTGACGAAAAGGCGGTCCGGCGGCGATAGAAACCCGCCCGCCGGTGTGCTATGCACAATTCAAATCTGGACCCAGAAGGACTGACCGCGATGCAGCCGACCAACACCCGCAACGACCTTTGGATGGATCTCGCCTTGGTGGCTTTCCTGGTCGTTCTCTGCGTCGTCGCCCGCCTGCTGCCGCACGCGCCGGGCTTCCTGCCAGTTGCCGCCAGCGGCCTGTTCGCCGCCCGCGTCCTGCGCATCCCCGCTCTCGCCATTGTCGTGCCAGTGCTCGCCATGATCCTGAGCGACGCCTTCCTGCCGGGCGAAGACTGGCGCATTCAGGCGGTTGGTTTCGCCGCCATCGCCATTCCGGCCATCGCCGGCATCGCCACGCGCCGCTGGAACAGCGTGCTGCCGACGATCGCCACCGTGATCGGTTCCTCGACCCTGTTCTTCCTGCTGTCGAACGGCGCCGTCTGGGCCTTCAGCGGCATGTACCCGCTCGACCTTCAGGGCCTGACGCAGTGCTACGTCCTGGCGCTGCCGTTCCTCGAGAAGACCATGATGGGCGATCTGTTCTGGACCGGCGCGCTGTTCGGCGGCTTCTGGCTGGTGCAGCACGGCCCGTCGCTGTTGCGCCGCGCGCACTAAGCGCGCTTGCCCCACATTCCGAGTTTGTAACGGTCCCGGTTCTGCAGCGCACCGCTTTGTGGTGCGCTGCGCCCGGGACAGGACTTACCCCACCCACTTCGTCAGCCGCTTCCACAGCGATTTGATCCGGCCGAGCATATCGGCCGCTTCTTCCGGCTCGGCCAGACGCAGGCCGACGGTGGTGACGTGGCCCTTCTCGACTTTATGCGCGAGCAGCGCGATGGGCCCTAGCTGAACAATGTCGCCTGCCTTGGCGCGGCGGCCCAGATTTTCCGTGAAGAATTCTGCGAGCGACACCTCGGTGTGATCCGCGGCAACTTGAAGGCCGTAAATGTCGGCCAGCGCGCCGAGCGTCGCCGTGCCGTTGACAAAGAAGTCGCCGAGCAGCGCCGGGTCGGGCTTGGCCGGCGGCGGCATGTTGACGAAGAAACGGTCGAGCGCCTGCGCTTTTTCCGGCGGCGCCAGCAGATAGACGTAATCGCCCTCCTGCACCGGCTCGGCTTCTGCCGGCGTCAGGATTTCCTCTTTGCGGATGACCAAAGTCGGCCGCGCCCAGGTCGGGATCAGGCCGCGGCGCAAGAACGGGCTGTTGGCCGGCACCGGATAGCCGACGATCTCGCGCGCCAGCTGCCCCGGCAGATCCAGCTCGATTCGGCGCGGCACCGGATCGTTGCGGCTGAATGAGATGTCGAGCTTGCGCGCGGCAAAGGCCACGGTCCAGCCTTGCACCAACAGCGACAGCAGCACCACGACGAAGGCGACGTCGAAAAACATATAGGCCGCGGGAAGCCCGACCAGCATCGGGATCGAGGCGAGGAAGATGCCGACCGCGCCGCGCAGGCCGACCCACGAGATGAAAACTTTCTCGCGCCACGGATATTTAAACGGCGTAAGGCACAGGAACACCGCGACTGGGCGGGCAATGAACATCAGCACCAGCGCCACAGCTACGGCGCCGATCAAGCTGCCGATAAGCCGCTCCGGCCAAACCAAGAGTCCGAGCAGCACGAACATGACGATCTGCGCCAGCCAGGTCACCGCGTCGAGGAACACGATCACCGAATTATGCGCGCGGGTCTGGCGGTTGCCGACGACGAGACCGGCGAGATAAACCGCGAGAAAGCCGGAGGTGTGCACAGCGTTGCCGAACGCAAACACCACCACGGCGCTAACCGCGACGAACGGCGCGTGCAGGCCTTGCGCCAGTGTCACGCGGTTCAGCACCCAGGTAATAACCCGGCCGCCGCCGATTCCGATGATGCAGCCGAGCACGATGTCGCGGACCAAAACGACCGCGATATGCGACCAGCTTGAATCCCCGGCCAGCAGGATTTCGACCAGCAGCAGCACCAGGAATACCGCGAAGGGGTCGTTGGTGCCGGATTCGACTTCGAGAGTGGCGCGCACGCGCGAGCGCAGGCGCAGGCCGCCGGAGTTGATCAGCAGGAACACCGCCGCGGCGTCGGTCGAGGCCACCACCGCGCCGACCAGCAGCGCCTGAATCCAGCCGACGCCGAGCACGAGCTTGGCCACCGGCGCGGTCAACAGCGTGGTGATCAGAACGCCGGCGGTCGCCAGCAGCACCGAGGGCGCCAGCACGTTGCGGAAGGTGGCGAGTTTGGTGCGCAGGCCGCCGTCGAACAGGATCAGCGCCAGCGCGATCGAACCGACCGTATAGGCGGTGCGGACGTCGTCGAATTTTACCCCGCCCGGGCCGCCTTCGCCCGCCAGCATGCCGACCAGCAGGAACACCAGCAGCAAGGGCGCGCCGAACCGCAACGCCACCAGACTCGACAGAATGCCGGCCAGAACCAGCAAGCTGCCCAGCAAAATCGCGATACTGACGGTGTCGAGTGAGGCCATCGGCGCACGAATCTCCCATCGCAATAGGACGGATTCGAGGCCGGAATATCAACGAGAAACGTTGTCGCTGGTGTCGGAATGGTCACCGCCGGACCGCGACAAATCGCGGCCCGGCGCATGCACGACGAGAACCTAGAAGTTCACCTTGTCGCCGCCCTTGAGCGAGAGAATCTCGCGGGCGTCGTCGGGCGTGGCAATCTCGAGGCCGAGGCCTTCGAGAATCTTGCGCACCTGGGTGACCTGCTGGGCATTGGATTCGGCCAGCTTGCCGGCGCCGATCCACAATGAGTCCTCAAGACCGACACGCACGTTGCCGCCCATCGTCGCCGCCATGGCGGCGACCCGCATCTGGGCGCCGCCGGCGCCGAGCACCGACCAGTGATAGTTGTCACCGAACAGCCGGTCGGCGGTGCGCTTCATCATGATGACGTCTTCGGGATGCGTGCCGATGCCGCCGAGAATGCCGAACACCGACTGGATGAACAGCGGCGCCTGGATCAGGCCGCGGTCGAGGAAATGCTTGAGCGTGTAGAGATGGCCGATGTCGTAGCATTCGACCTCAAAGCGGGTTCCGTTCTCGGCGCAGGTCTTGAGAATGAATTCGATGTCGGCGAGCGTGTTCTTGAACATACCCTTCTTGGAATTCTCGAGATACGGCTCTTCCCAGTCGAACTTGAACTTGCCTTTGTAGCGCGGGATCATCGGGTAGAGCCCGAAGTTCATCGTGCCCATGTTGAGCGAGGCGACCTCCGGCTTAAGTACCGCGGCCGGCTGCACTCGCTCTTCCACCATCATGGTCGGCGAACCGCCGGAGGTGAGATTGATGACGACGTTGGAGCGCTGCTTGATCACCTTGACGAAGGGAAGGAAGGCTTCCGGCGTCTGGTCGGGCCGGCCGTCCTGCGGGTTGCGCGCATGCAGATGGACGACGGCGGCGCCGGCCTCGGCGGCGCCAATGGCGGCATCGGCGATCTCCTGGGCGGTGATCGGCAGATGCGGCGACATCGACGGCGTGTGAATTGCGCCGGTTACGGCGCAGGTAATGATGACTTTACGCGGCTTCGCCATGAGCTATCCATCCCGGTGATAATTGCGTTGACGTTTCGTTGTTGGACTTAGGAAGCGATCCTAGAGTATCAGCCATACTCAAGTCACCTGCGACTGGAGCTGAGCTGACGTGCCGGACGAGAAACCTCAACCCGCCGCGGTATCTGGCCTGCTGGTCGGTACACTCTGCGGCATTGCCGCGGCGTTCGGGTGGGCAGCGGGTTTCGCCACGGCAAAACACGGTGTCAATATCGGCTTTACACCCGCCGACCTCGCCTTTCACCGCTTTTTCTGGTCCGGCCTCGTGTTGATGCCACTGGCGCTGCGTGCGGGCTTTTTCAAACTCGGCGGCATCGGCTGGGGCCGCAGCGCCGTGATGACCTTCGTGGCGGGGCCGCCGCAGGCGCTGATGGCCTATACCGGCTTCATCCTGGTGCCGCTCGGCCACGGCACGACCATCCAGCCTGCGTGCGCCGCGCTCGCCGGCCTCATTCTGGCGACCTTGGTGCTGGGCGAACGGCCCACGATGACGCGCATCGTCGGCGGCGTCATCATCATCGTCGGTCTGCTCGTGTTCGGCGTGGAATCGCTGACGACGATCGGCACGCATGGCGTCGGCGGCGATCTGCTGTTCGCCGCGGCCGGCGTGTTCTGGGCGGCCTTCGGCACCGTGCTGCGCATGTGGCGCGTGCCGGGCATGGCGGCGGCCAATGTCGTCGCCGCGCTGTCTATCTTCGTATTCGCGCCGCTGTTCGTCATCTTCGCCGGCTTCGACAACATGATCCGCATGGGCTTTGCCGAAAACCTGTTGCAGGCGCTGGTGCAGGGCATCATGGCCGGCGCCGGACCGATCTTTTTGTTCGCGCGCTCGGTGATGCTGCTGGGCGGCGGCCGTGCGGCGACCTTCCCGGCTCTGGTGCCCGGCTTCGCGCTGGTGATCGGCTACGTCGCGCTCGGTATCGTGCCGAGTATCGCGCAGATCATCGGCATGGTCATCGTGGTCGTTGGATTCAGGTTTGTGGTGAAGTGAGCCTTGTCCCGGGCGCAGCGCAGCACGAAGTGATGTGCTGCAGAACCGGGACCGTCAGAGAATTCGAAATTTGGTAAGGCCCCGGATCTGTGGTGCACCGCAAGCGCGCTGCACCGCGTCCGGGGCAAGTCGTCACTCTGGCCCCGCGTACTTGCCCGCCGTCTGCGGGAACAGGTTCTTGACGATCTTCATCTTCGAGATGTCGACCGTCGCATCCATGTGCAGGAAGATTGCGGCGTCGCGGAACAGCTTCTCGATGCCGAAGTCCAGCATCATGCCGTTGCCGCCATGCAGTTCGACCGCATGTTGCGCCACCTTCATGATTTCTTCCGACGCGAACACCTTGGCCATGTTGCAAAGCACTTCGGCATCCGGCGCCTCGGCATCGACCGCCGCCGACGCTCGTTCCAGCAGCGAGCGCACCGCTTCGATGCGCACCGCCATGTCGGCAATGCGTAATGCCACCGCCTGATGCTTGATCAGAATGCGACCGCCCTGCACGTAGTTTTGCACATACTCCGACGTCGCCTCGAAAGCGCGCACGCCGACGCCGAGATTTTTGGCCGCCTGGATGATCTTGCCGGGCCGGAAATAGACGCCGGCCTTGCCGAGCGCATCACCCTCTGCGAGCACATGATCGTCCGGCACGAACATGTCGTCGAACGCCACTTCGCCGTTGTTCATGTAGCGGCAGCCCAGCGTTTCGTTGCAGCGCGCTACCGAAAAGCCTTTGGTCTCGCGCGGCACCAGGAAGGACGACGTGCCCTGCAGCATGCCGACCTTGGGATTGGTGTTGGCGTAGACGACGTAAAGCCCGGCGTCGTAACCGTTGGAGATGAACTGCTTGCGGCCATTGATGACCCAGCCACCGTTGGTCTTGACCGCCTTGGTCTGCATCGCCGCTTCCGGCACGTTGTAAGGCAGCCAGCGGTCGGACGCGCCGCGCGGCTCGGTAAGACAGTGCGCCAGCAGGAATTGCGGATCGTCGACCAGGCGCTTGAACCACTTCTCCTGCAGATGCCGCGGCGCCAGTTGGCGGAGCAGCACCGACACTTTCCAGTTCTGCACCAGCTTGTCGGACAGGCCAGAATCGCCGCGCGCGATCTCCTCGGAGATCATGGCGAAGGTCGACACCTCGGTGCCTTTTTCCAGCTCGATGCCGCCGAACTCTTCCGGCACGCCGAGTGTGCGGATGCCGACCTTGTCGGCGCTTTCCAGTATGCTCGCCGGCAGCCGGTCCTCCGGCTCCATCGACCATTCCTGCTTCCAGTTCTTTTTGACGAAGGGCAGCACCACGTCGTCGACAAAATCGCGGCAGCTCTGCCGCATCATGCGTTGTTCTTCCGAAAGCTGAGCCATCCCGCGTTCCTTCCCAGTTCAGGCCATTAATGGCCTTCTCGTTGCCTCATTGCGCCCTCACCAAACCCTCGCCCGCTCTGTGGGGCGCGTGCCTTTGCGCCCCGAATCATAGTCATATGCGGCCCGGTTCGACGAGTGGAATAACGCATGGAATTTTCCGATTTTCACGATGCCTGGACCACCCTGCTCGACGCGGCGCGGCACACGCTGCGCACCGAACTGACGTCTGTCTGGCTGCCGATCCAGTTGGGCCTGATCGGTCTGGCGGTCCTCATGGCGCTCGGCATCGCCGTCTCGGTCCGCAGGCGCGTCGACCTGGTGTCGCTGACGATGGGCTGGCCGCCTTATCTGCGCATGGTCGTGCGGACGCTGGTCGACTATCTCAAGCCGATTGCCTTCATTCTGGTGGTCATGGCAATCCGCGCCGCGTTGCGCGCCGACGTCATCAATCCGCGCACGTATTTGCTCGGCGTCGCCATCAGCCTGACCACCGCCTGGGTGATCATCAACATCGCCGCCGGCGTCATCCATAACCGCTTCGTCAACCGCGTGGTCACGGTCACGGCATGGACTATCGCGGCGCTGAGTATCCTGCGCCTGCTCGATCCGGTGATGGCGAGCCTCGACGCGCCCTCGGTCTCGCTGATGGTCGGCGGTCTGCGGCTGTCGCCACTGCTGCTGCTCAAGACCACCGCGCTGCTGCTGATCACATTGTGGGGCGCCAATGCGCTCGGCAACTTCCTCGACAAGCGGGTGCAGAGCTTCACGGATCTCACGCCATCGATCCAGGTACTGATCGCCAAGCTGATCCGCATCGTGCTGATCATTCTGGCTGTCGTGATCGTGCTCAATTCGATGGGCATCGACTTATCTGTACTCGCCTTGTTTTCTGGCGCGGTCGGCGTCGGCTTGGGCTTCGGTTTGCAGAAGATCGTGTCGAACCTCGTCAGCGGCATAATTCTGTTGGCCGACAAGTCGATCAAACCCGGCGACGTCATCTCGGTCGGCGATCATTTCGGCCGTGTCGGCAACATGGGCGCGCGCTACACCTCGGTCGATACCCGTGACGGCCGTGAATATCTGATCCCGAACGAAGACTTCATCACGCAGCGCGTCGCCAACTGGACCTATTCGAGCGACTTGGTTCGCCTGTCGGTGAAGTTCAACACCACCTATGACAGCGATCCGCGCAAGGTTCAGGAAGCGGCCGTCTCGGCCGCGCAGAGCATCGAGCGTGTCGCGAAGAAGCCGGCGCCGAGCTGCATGTTGTCGGCGTTCGGCTCAAGCGCGCTCGAATTCGAATTGTGGTTCTGGATCACCGATCCGGCCGCCGGCGTCGCCAACGTCAAAAGCGACGTACTGCTGGCGCTGTGGGACACGCTCGACAAGCAGGGCGCCCACCTTGCCAAGCCGGGACCGGCGCGGGTTATTTACGAAATAGCGCATCCCATTGCGCACGAGGACGAGCCTGATCCCGGCAAGGACGATCCGGCTTCGCCGATGCCCGCCGACGCAGGCAAGGGGCCGTTTAAGAGCTAGACCTCTTTCCCTCTCCCCTCTGGGGGAGAGGGTGGTCGAGGCGAGCCTTGCGAGCCGAGACCGGGTGAGGGGGAGCGATCTAAAACCCTGCGCCTCTCTTCAAGTTGGCTTGAAAGGTCCGACAACACACCGTCGGGGTTCTTGAGAATGTCGACGTTGCTGTAGCGCACGACAACATAGCCTTCGTTTGTCAGCCATTGATCGCGTTCGGCGTCGGTCTGCTCGCGGCGCATCGTGCGGGCGTTCGCCGTCGCGCGAGGTGGACGCTCGTACTTGACCATTGCCCCCGCACCCGGTCCGGCCTTCGGCCGGACCACCCTCTCCCCCAACGGGGAGAGGGTAAGAAAGAAACTAAGCTGCCTTCCTGGTCGACAAAAACTCGTTCATGCGGCCGAGCGCCTTGAGGATGTTCTCGGTCGAGTTGGCGTAGCTCAGGCGCACATAGCCTTCGCCGAGAATGCCGAAGTCCGGACCGCCGATGATGGCGACGCCGGCATCTTCCAAGAGCGACGAGGCCAGCGCCTTGGCCTTCCAGCCGGTGCGCTTGATGTTGGGGTACGCGTAGAACGCACCTTTTGGTGTTGCGCAAGAAACTCCGGGCAACTTGTTCAGACCCTCGACCATGACTTTGCGGCGCTTGTCGAACTCGGCGACCATCGCGCGCACTTCGTCCTGCGGGCCTTTGAGCGCCGCGAGGCCGGCATATTGCGCCGAGGCGTTGACGCAGGAATGCAGATTGACCGCGAGCTTGCGCGCATAGTCGTAAAGCTTCGGCGGAAACACGGCGTAGCCGAGTCGCCAGCCTGTCATCGCGTAGGTTTTCGACCAGCCATTGAGCAGAATCAGCCGGTCGCGGATCGACGGATACGACAGCAGGCAGACGTGCTTCTCGCCGTCATAAGTCATCTGGTCGTAGATCTCGTCCGACATGATGGCGACGTCGGGCCACTTCTCCAGACCGTCGATCAGCTTGTCGACTTCGGCCTTGCCGGTGACGCCGCCGGTCGGATTGGCCGGCGAATTGAGAATGATGAGCCGGGTTTTCGGTGTGATCAGCTTGAGCGTTTCCTCCGCCGAGAAGGCAAAGCCGTTTTCCTCGCGGATCGGCACCGGCACCGGCGTCGCACCGGTGAACTCGATCATCGAGCGATAGATCGGGAAACCCGGATCGGGATACATGATCTCGGCACCCGGCTCGCCGAACATCAGGATCGACATGAACATGGTGGGCTTGCCGCCGGGCATGATCATCACGGCATCCGGCGAGACTTCGACGCCGTAGCGCTTGTGCAGATCGGCGGCGACCGCCTCGCGCAGCGGCACGATGCCGTTGGCCGCGGTATAGCCGTGATGGCCGTCGCGCAGCGCCTTGATCGCCGCCTCGACGATGAATTCCGGCGTGCGGAAATCAGGCTGGCCGATACCGAGGTTAATGACGTCGCGGCCTTGCGCGATCAGCGCATTGGCGCGGGCGAGTACCGCGAAAGCATTTTCCTCGCCGATGCGGTCGAAGGCCGCGATGGTCTTGAGCATTGAATTCTCCCCGGCAACCGGCGCTCTGCGCCGCGCATTGTTTTGCGGCGCAGTTCACCCGATTGGCCGGGGAAAATCAATGAGAGGCGAGCTAGTTGTTGCCGCCGTAAATCGCGTTGACGTCGCGCGCCAGTTGCGAGCGGATGAACGGGTCCGGGTCATCGCCAAGATAGGTGCGGCCGTCATAGATGGGGCCTGACCGGAATTTATCGGTGCCGCGTTCTTGCGACTGCGCCATTGCGTGAACGCCGGCGATCTTCTTGTGCTTGCGCACGGTCTCGGCCTGCGCCGGAACGATGAAGGCGAATACAACGACGCCAGCGAGAAGCTTCAATGTGAGTGACGGCATGATGGCCTCCTTGTGATGACCCTGACGTAGTCCAATGGCAGGGCGGCACAAGGGCGAAGACGGCCCCGGCGATCACAAGTCGGTGTCGGAATAATCGGGCACGCGCGGGGTAGCGGAGGGTTAATCGGCCACCAAGTCCCGCGTGATGTCCTTGAGGCTGGCACAGCCGGTGAGCTGCATCGCGCGCACCAGTTCGACACGGAAATGCTCGAGCACATCGCGCACGCCATCGGCGCCATTCATGGTCAGGCCCCAGATTGCCGGCCGGCCGATCAGCACGGCACGCGCGCCCAGCGCCAGGGCTTTCAGAATATCGGTGCCACGCCTGATGCCGCCATCGACATAAACTTCCGCCTTGCCGGCCAGAGCCGACGCAATCTCCTCGACCGCGGCGGCCGTTGTCACCGTCGTGTCGAGATGACGGCCACCATGATTGGAAACGATGACGGCCTTCGCGCCGTGCTCGGCGCAGGCCACTGCGTCGTCGGCGCGCAGCACGCCTTTGACCAGCACCGGCATCGGCGAGCGCTTCACCAGCCATTCCAGTTCGCGCCAAGTGGCCGGAAACAGAACCTTGCCGGCAAAATCGGGATGATAGGCGGTGCGCGCCATCGGCGAGCCCGGCATGTTGATGTTGAGAATATCGGGCGACGGTTCGTGCTGCTCGCGCGCGGCACGCGGCGACCAGCCGCCGACCGGCGCATCGACCGTCAACACCAGCGCGGTGAAGCCGTTGGCGTGTAGCCGGTCGATCAGCGCCTCGACCTCGGCGCGGTTCGGCCAATAATAGAGCTGGAACCATTGCGGCGCGGCTTTGCGTTCGGCGGCGACATCCTCGATCAGAATGTTCGAATTGCTCGCCATGCAATACGGCATGCCAGCCATCGTGGCACCGCGCGCGGTGGCGGCTTCGCCCTGCGGGTGAAACAGTTTGTGACGGCCGGTCGGCGCCACCATGATCGGTGTCGACATTTTCTGACCCAGCAGCGTCACGCTGGTGTCGACGTTCTCGACGCTACGCAGCACGCGCGGCCGCAGCCGCAAGCGCCGCCAGTCCGAAATATTCTCTGCAACGCTGATTTCGTCGTCCGCTCCCGCGGCACAAAATGCGAACGAGGCCGGCGGCATTTTCGCGTGGGCTTGATGTTCCAGGGCATCGAAATCGACACTGTCCACGGCATTCCTCCGGCTCGGTTCGTATTGCGGCGGACATTGCCGCAGACCGGGGCCGACCGCCAGCGCTTCGGTCATGACCGAAGGACATGTTTTGTATCAAGGAATGGCATTGTCCTGCCGCGCTCAAACATGGCACCTTCGTCCGCCGCTGCCCGGGACTAAAAAATCATGACTCTAAAAGCTTTGCCTCGCCCCACGACCGCCGATAAATGCCGCACGTTCCGTGCCCTGCATGAGAGCGGCTGTTTCGTTATTCCCAATCCGTGGAATATCGGCAGCGCGCGCTATCTCGAAGGTCTCGGCTTCAAGGCGCTGGCGACCACCAGTTCGGGATACGCACATTCGCAGGGGCTGCCGGATGGCGCGCACACCTGCGCCGAAGTGCTCGCGCATTTCCGCGACATCGCCGCCGCCACCGACCTCCCTGTGAACGCCGATTTCGAAAACGGATATGCGGACGACCTCGTGCAACTGGCCGAGAACGTCGCGCGCTGCGTCACCACCGGCGTCGCCGGTCTGTCGATCGAGGATGCCACCGGCGACGACGCCCATCCGCTCTACGATTTCGACACGGCGGTGGCGCGCGTAAAGGTGGCGCGCAAGGCGATCGACCAGACCGGCAGCAAGGTCTTGCTGACCGCGCGCACCGAAGGCTTCATCCGCGGCCGGCCCGACCTCGACGAGACGGTCCGGCGGCTGAAAGCCTTTGCCGATGCCGGCGCAGATTGCCTCTATTCGCCCGGTATCAAGACGCCGGAGCAGATCGAGGCCACTGTGGATGCCGTCGATCCCAAGCCGGTCAATTTTCTCAACAGCGGCGCGTTCGGTTTCACCGTCAAAGGCCTTGCCGCGCTGGGCGTGCGCCGCATCAGCGTCGGCGGCACATTCGCGCGCGTGGCGATGAATGCCTTCATCAAATCGGCGCGCGAGATCGCGGAGGCCGGAACGTTCGGCAGCTTTGCCGATGTGATATCGAACGCCGAGCTCAACGCGTTTTTCGATGATGCAGCAGGACCGAAGCCGACGTGAGTGAATATAGCGATCCCCTCACAGGACAGCCGGTCGGCGCACCGGTCGATACGACGCCGGCGCAGCTTCCAGGCCCTGTCACGCTGCAAGGCCGTTATGGCCACATCGAGAAGCTCACCGCCGCGCATGCGCCGGCGCTCTGGAAGGTCTTCGCGGGGCACGACGCCGTCTGGACCTACATCTCGACCGACGGGCCTTTCTCGAACGAGGCCGATTTCTCCTCGTTTATCGCCAAGCGCGCGGCGATGCCGGACCCTTATGCCTATGCAATCGTCGACACCTCCGGCCAAGCCGTCGGCTATTTCACACTGATGGAAATCCGGCCTGCGATGCGCGTGATCGAGGTCGGCCACGTGCTGTATTCACCCTCGCTCCAGCGCACGCTGCTCGGCACCGAAGCGCAATATCTGCTGGCGCGTTACGCCTTTGAGACGCTCGGCTATCGCCGCTACGAGTGGAAATGCAACGCGCTGAATGCGCCGTCATGGCGCGCGGCGTTACGCTACGGCTTCGTCCATGAGGGCGTCCTGCGGCAGCATTTGATCGCCAAGGGCCGCAACCGCGACAACGCCTACTTCTCCATGCTCGACAGCGAGTGGCCTTTGCGCAAAGCAAACTTCGAACGCTGGCTGGCGCCGGAGAATTTCACGGCGGACGGCAAGCAGATTGTCAGCCTGCGCGAACTGAACGGCCCGCCGGCATGAGCGAGCCCGCCGAGAGAAGCCTGCTCAAGCAGCGGCCCTTCGTGCTGTTCTGGCTGGCCCGCCTGAGCGCGACCATGGGCTATCATATGCTGGCCATCACCATTGGCTGGCAGATGTACGCGCTCACCAGCAGCGCGCTCGATCTCGGGTTCATCGGCCTCATCCAGTTTATTCCGTCGGTTGTGCTGACTTTGCTGATCGGCCATGCCGCCGACCGATACGACCGCCGAATGATCGTGCGCGGGGCGCAAAGCATCTATGTGCTGGTCGCGGTCATTCTGACCTACGCCTTCAGCACCGGCATGGTGACACGCGAACTGTTGTTCGCGGCCGTATTCCTGATCGGCTGCGCACGGGCTTTCGAGATGCCGACCGCGCACACGCTGGCATCGACGTTGGTGCCGACCTCGATGATTTCGCGCGCCATCGCCGCCTGGACCTCGGCCAACCAGACCGCGGTCATCTGCGGCCCGGCGTTGGGCGGCCTGATCTATACGATCAGCCCCGTGCTGGTCAGCATGACCTGCCTGGTGTTCTTCGTCACATCGATCACGCTGATCAGTTTCGTGCAGATCAAGGGCCCGCCGGCCAAACGCGATCCGCCGACCTTTGCATCGGTGCTGGCGGGATTCGAATATGTCTGGACCCGGCCGCGGCTGCTGGGCGTCATCACCCTCGATCTGTTCGTGATGCTGCTGGCCGGTTCCACGGCGCTGCTGCCGGTCTTTGCCAGGGACATTCTCCAGGTCGGGCCGATCGGGCTCGGGCTGCTGCGCTCGGCGCCGGCCGTCGGCGCGCTGCTGACCGCGCTGTGGCTGTCCTACTACCCGGTCGAGCGCCATATCGGCGCCAAGATGTTCGCCGTGGTCGCGATTTACGGCGCGCTGACCATCGTATTCGGGCTGTCGACCTGGTTTCCGTTGTCGCTGGTCGCATTGGCCTGCCTTGGCGCCGCCGATGCGCTGAGCGTCGTGATCCGCTTCTCGATCGTGCAGATCGAGACCCCCGACGAAAAGCGCGGCCGCGTCAGCGCCATCAATTACCTCCTAGTGGGCTCCTCCAATACCTTGGGCGAGTTCGAATCCGGGCTGGTCGCGTCATGGTTCGGCGCGGTAGCCTCGGTGGTGATCGGCGGGGCCGGCTCGTTGCTGGTTGCCGCCGTCTGGATGGGTCTGTTTCCGGCACTGCGCAAGGTCGATCGGTTCGAACCGGCGGACGTCAAGAAGGACGCGTGATCTCGAAATCGCGCGCACCACAGGGAGACGCCAATGCATATTCTGATCACCGGTGCCGCCGGCATGATCGGCCGCAAGCTGACGGATCGGTTGATTATCGACCGCGCGCTCGGCGACCACATCATCGAGAAGCTGACGCTGGTCGATATCGTGCAGCCGGCGAGGCCCGCCGGTTTTTCCGATCACGTCAAAACCCGCGCAGGCGATCTCGCCGGGCCCGGCGTCGCCGAGAAGGCGATCTCGGAACGGCCGGATGTCATCTTCCATCTCGCCGGCGTCGTGTCGGGCGAAGCGGAGACCGATTTCGACAAGGGCTATCGCGTCAATCTCGACGGCACGCGCGCGCTGCTCGAAGCCATCCGTCTGGCCGGCGGCGGTTACAAGCCCAAGGTGATTTTCACCTCGTCGATCGCGGTCTACGGCGCGCCGTTTCCCTACGCGATCCCTGACGATTTCCATCTGACGCCACTCACCTCCTACGGCACGCAGAAGGCGATCAGCGAATTGCTGCTGGCCGATTACACGCGGCGCGGCTTTCTCGAGGGCGTCGGCATTCGCCTGCCGACCATCTGCGTACGCCCGGGCAAACCCAACAAGGCGGCGTCGGGTTTCTTCTCCGGCATCATCCGTGAGCCGCTGGCGGGTATGGAAGCGATCCTGCCGGTCGCCGATACGGTCCGTCATACGCATGCCAGCCCGCGGTCGGCGGTCGGCTTTCTCATTCATGCTGCAGGGCTGAGTCGCGAGCAGCTGGGCCCGCGCATCAATCTCGCTATGCCCGGCGTGTGCTGCACCGTCGCCGAGCAGATCGAATCCCTCACCCGGATCGCCGGGCCCAAGGTCGCCGCGCGCATCCGCCGCGAGCCGGACGAACTGATCGTGCGAATTGTCAGCGGCTGGTCGGAACGCTTCGACGCCAAGCGTGCCGCCGAGCTGGGGTTCACGGCCGAAGCGAACTTCGACGAGATCATTAAGGCGCATATCGACGACGAATTAGGCGGTAAAATCGCGTAATTCAGGCGCTTGCCCGGCCCGGCCTCAATCCCTAAATTGGGACCATGACCTACGTCGACGCAGCCGTTGCTCCCCTCCGCAAAACCGGCCAGATCAAGATCCACGGACCCGCCGCTTTTGCCGGGATGCGCAAGGCTGGGCAGTTGGTGGCGCGTTGTCTCGATATGCTGACCGAGCACATCAAACCGGGCGTGCCGACCGACAGACTCGATAAGCTCGTCTACGACTTCGCGATGGACCATGACGCGCTGCCGGCGACGCTGATGTACCGCGGCTACAAGAAGTCGACATGCACCTCGCTCAACCACGTCGTCTGTCACGGCATTCCGTCCGACAAGCCGATGAAGGAAGGCGACATCGTCAATGTCGACGTAACGCTTATTCTTGATGGCTGGCACGGCGACACCAGCCGCATGTACGCGATCGGCGAGATCCCGCGCCGCGCCGAGCGGCTGATCGAGGTGACCCACGAAGCCATGATGCGCGGCATCGCCACCATCAAGCCGGGCTCGACCACCGGCGACATCGGCGCCGCGATCCAGAGCTATGTCGAAGCCCAGCACATGAGCGTGGTGCGCGATTTCTGCGGCCACGGCCTTGGCCGGCTGTTCCATGACGAGCCCAACATCGTCCACGTCGGCCGCGCCGGCGAAGGCATCGTGCTCAAGCCGGGCATGTTCTTCACGGTCGAGCCGATGATCAATCTCGGCCGCCCGCACGTGAAGGTTCTCTCCGACGGCTGGACCGCCGTGACGCGCGACCGCTCGCTGTCGGCCCAGTTCGAGCACACGGTAGGCGTGACCGACAAAGGCGTCGAGGTCTTCACTTTCTCGCCGGCCGGGCTCGACAAGCCGCCTTACAAGATTGCCGCCGTATAAAATTCCGGCGAATTCCGCCGCCCAGGCGAAAACTACACTCGAAGGTTGTATCTGGTTGCACTACACTCCGGTCCGGAAACGGGCGCGGACGATGACAGGCATCCCGGACAAAAACGAACTGCAGGCGGGCCTTTCGGAAGGCGTGCCGCATTACCACGGTCACCGCGAGCGGCTGCGTAGCCGTTTCCGCGACGCCGGCGCCGAAGCAGTGAGCGATTACGAACTGCTCGAACTGGTGCTGTTCCGCGCCATTCCTCAACGCGACATCAAACCGCTCGCCAAGGAACTGATCGCCAAATTTGGCTCGTTCGCCGAAGTGGTCGCGGCGGCCCCCGCGCGGCTCGCCGAAGTCAAAGGCATGGGCGATGCCGCGGTGACCGAACTCAAGATCGTGCAGGCGGCGGCGAGCCGCCTGGCGCGCGGACAAGTGCAGAAACGGCCAGTGCTGTCATCCTGGTCGAGCGTGATCGACTACTGCCGCACCGCGATGGCCTATGCCGACAAGGAACAGTTCCGGCTGCTATTCCTCGACAAGCGCAATCAACTCATCGCCGATGAAGTGCAGCAGGTCGGCACTGTCGATCACACACCGGTCTATCCGCGTGAGGTGGTCAAGCGCGCGCTCGAATTGTCGGCGACCGCGTTGATCCTGGTGCACAACCACCCGTCGGGCGACCCGACGCCTTCGCGCGCCGACATCCAGATGACGCAGTCGATCATCGACGTCGCCAGGCCGCTCGGCATCGCTGTGCACGATCACATCATCGTCGGCAAGGAAGGCCATGCGAGTTTCAAGGGGTTGAAGCTGATTTAGTCACCGGGGCGCGACGCTGTGCGCCGGCCCCGTAATGACAAACTACCGATACCCGCCAGCCGCTGTGATGCGTTCGCCGGTGAGCCAGCCGGAATCCTCGGAGGCCAGAAACACCGCGACCTGCGCGATGTCATTGGGCTGGCCGAGACGGCCGAGCGGCGTGCCAGCGATCATCTGCTTTTCGAGATCGCTGCCGATGACACCCGCCGTATGCGTGCCTTCGGTTTCGACACCGCCGGGGGCAATGGTGTTGACACGAATTTTCTTGGCCGCGAGCTCGTTGGACAAAACGCGCGTGATCGAATCGAGCGCGCTTTTGGTTGCCGAGTAGACGACCGTCGTCGGCATGCTGCTGACGCTGGCGACCGAACTGATGTTAATGACGCTGCCGCCGCTGTTGCCGAAATGGTTGAGTGCTTCCTGCGTGGTCAGAATCGGGCCCAGAACGTTGGTGTTGAACTGGCGGTGAAACTCGGACTCGCTGACGCTTTCCAGCGGCGCGAAATTATAAATGCCGGCGTTGTTCACCAGCACATCGAGCTTGCCGAAGTTTTTTCTAGTTTCGGCGAACAGGCGCTTCACGTCAGCGGCCTTGGCGACGTCGCCCTGAACCGCAATAGCCTTGCCGCCGCTCGCCGTGATCTCCTTGACGACGCGATCGGCGCCTTCCTTGCTCGATGCGTAATTGACCACCACCGAAGCGCCGGCAGCGGCAAAACTCTTGGCTATACCGGCGCCGATGCCCTTCGATGCGCCGGTCACGACCGCCACTTTCCCCTTTAAATCGCTCATTTTCGCTCTCCAAATCTTGACGAAGCCGTATCGCTTCGACAGTTAGATAATTGTCGAACTATCGAAGTCAAGGGTACCCCCAGGGAGATATCCAGGACGATGGCGGGTTAGATCTGGGACAGGCGGTCGAGGTAGGCGCGCATCACGTCGCGCTGGAGCACAAGATTCATGAACTTGCCGGCGCGCTCGATCTCGATGAGCCCGGCGGTCTCCAGTTCCTTGATATGGTGCGACAAAGTCGCGGCGGTGATGTCCTGCGTCTCGTGCAGAGCACTACAAGCACAAGGCTGTTTAGCCGCGCCGATCTGCTGGAGAATCTCGTAGCGGCGCGGCTCGGCCAGCGCGCGGGAGATGCGCGCGAACTGCTTGTCGGTGAGCTGGGTTTTGGACGTTGCCATGATCAACAAATAGTCACGATGCAAGCATCGTGCAAGGAAAGCGCGATCAAACTGCCGAATTCAGGAGTGCCCAACGGTCTTTTCGATACGGCGGTCCGGCACCAGCCACATCAGCGCCACCGCGATGTAGAGCGCGCTGGAAATGCGCGGATCGACGAAGGCAAGTCCGATGCCGGCGATGTAGAACAGCGGCGACAGTTTGCCTTTGATGTCGCGGCCGAGCGCATTGGCCAGTGTCTTGTCGGCTCCGTTCGCACGAACGATGCAAAGCTGAAGAATATAATAGGCCAGCGCCGGCATCAGCAGCGACACGCCGTAAACGGCGACCGGCAGTTCGGCAAAGTGGTTCTCGCCCATCCAGCCGGTGGCGAAGGGAATGAGTGACAGCCAGAACAGCAGATGCATGTTGGCCCACATGATGGCGCCGTTGATGCCGTGACTGGCATGAAGCAGGTGATGGTGATTGTTCCAGTAGATGCCGACGTAGACGAAACTCAGGACGTAACTGAGAAACACCGGGAGCAACCCCGTGAGCGCCGCCCAGTCGGCGCCGTGCGGCACCTTCAACTCAAGCACCATGATGGTGATGATGATGGCCAGCACGCCGTCGCTGAAGGCGTTGAGCCGTTCCTTCTGCATCACGACCCCTGACCGCATGCTACTGCTTGACCAGCATGAATTGATCGGCGGTCTCCGGCGTGCGGCGCCAAGTCCCTGCGTCGCCCTCCTCGAAACGCCATGGATTACCGCGCGCCGGTACCAGCGTCAGCTCGTCGCGATCGAGCCGCCATTGCGTGAAATTAAGCCGCGTGATCGCTGCATCGCAGCCGGGCTTCACGATCAGGGTGAAACCGTCTTTGGCAGGCGACGCCGACAGCGTCAGGCCGCAAACCGGCGCGCCGCGGCGCATGAGAGACCACTCCCCGGCGACCTGCTCCATCGGTTTCGGCGGCGGGCCAACGGCCGCGGCATTCTGCAGGAACAGCACACCGACGCCGGGCGTCGGCGCTTCATAGATACCGCTTTCGACTTCGCTGAACTCGACCAGTGTCTTGCCCTGCGGATCGACCAGCCGCAGCAGATCGCCTTCGGGGAAAGTCCAGCCGGCGACGTCGTTGACCAGCGAGAACTTACCGGCGCAATCGGCGTCGAACTCGACCTTGAAGCCAACTTTGGTGGCGTCGGGCTTGAAGGTCGCCTGGCAGATCTTGTCGCGGTCGGCGTTGGAGAATTCCCAGGTGCCGAGCAGCGCCTTGCCGGAATCGCTCATGGCAGTCTGCGCCATCGCCGGGCCGGCGATGAACGCGGCCACTACACAGGCGATGATGCGGGCAAAGCTCATTTCTTCTTGTCCTGAACCTTGAGCAATTCGTCGATGGCGCCGATGTCCTTTTTATCGCCGAACGCGACGTAGCGGTTGTCCGGCGTGGTGAACCGGATACGTATCTTGCGCAACGGGTCGACCAGATCGATCCCCCAACCTTCCAGCAAACGCCATGCCGAAATATCGGCCATGATCGGGAACGTTTTGTCGCAACCCGGCGCGATGTCGATCTGGCTGCCGCCGATGGTCAGTTCCTTCGACAGCGTAATCCGGCAACGCTTCTTGCCGCTTTTGTCGCGGATTTCCCAGGCGCCGTAGACGTCGTCCATCATCGAGGGCTCGACGTCTTTGGTATCGAGCGGCTTCACCGGTTCGAAATCATAGGCGTGAGCCGGACTTGTCAGGCAAGCGGCCAAGGCGATCAGCACAATTCCATATCGCATGCAGACTAACGCTTCGGCGGGTAAGGCGTTTCAGGAACCGGCGTTAAAGGCGCCTTGCCGGCCGCCCAGGCCAGGATGTTGTCGACGACAAGCTGATCCATCGCCGCGCGCGTCACCTCGGTCGAGGAACCGAGATGCGGGAACAGTACGACGTGGTCCATCTCCATCAGTTCCTTCGGCACTTCCGGTTCCTTGACGAAGACGTCGAGGCCGGCGGAATAGATGGTGCGGTTCTTCAGCGCTTCGATCAAAGCCGGCTCGTCGATCACAGAACCGCGCGCCATGTTTATGACGATGCCCTGTGGCCCGAGCGCCTTGAGTATCTCGGCATTGATCAGATTCTTGGTCGAGGCGCCGCCCGGCACGATGACCATCAGCGTGTCGACATCGCGCGCCATGTCGATGAGCTTCGGATAATACTGATACTCGACCGATTGCGGATTGCGGCTGTGGTAGACGACCGGCACGCCAAAAGCGTCGAGGCGCTTGGCGATGGCCTTGCCGATACGGCCCATGCCGACAATGCCGACGGTGCGGTTGCGCAGCGTCGCCTTGGCGAGCGGATATTGCGCGCTGACCCACTTGCCGGCGCGCAGATAGCGGTCGGCCTGCGGGAATTCGCGCACGGTGCAGAGCAGCAGGCCAAGCGCGGTGTCGGCCACTTCCTCGTTCAGAACTTCCGGCGTGTTGGTGACGATGATGCCGTTCTCGCCGGCCCATTTGGCGTCGATGTGATCGTAACCGACGCCGAAGCTCGAGATCTGCTCGAGCTTGGGGAACTTCTGCATGAAAGCGGCATCGACCTTGTTCGCCGTATAGGCGATAGCGATGGCGCGGATTTTATCGGCCACCGACGCGACAAAGGCGTCCTTGTCCTTGGCGCCGAGATAATCGTGCAGATTGACCTTGGGCTCGAGCCCGTTAAGCAGCACCGGCTTGCGCGCCCCTACCAGCAGGACGTCCGGCTTTTCGCCAGCCATGATCAATCTCCCTTTAAAGCAATGCGGTGACCGGCGCTTCGACAAAACTCTTGAAGGCCGCCAGCAGTTCGGCGCCAAGCGCGCCGTCGACGACGCGATGGTCGCACGACACTGTGACAGTCATCATGCTCACGAACTTGACGCTGCCGTCGGCTGCCTCGACCGGAGCGCGGCGCGAGGCGCCAACCGCGAGGATGGTGGCGTGCGGCGGATTGATGATGGCGGCGAATTCGCGCACGCCGTACATGCCGAGGTTCGAGATGGCGCTGGCGCCGCCCTGATATTCATTGGCCTTGAGCTTCTTGGCGCGGGCGCGGTCGGCCAGATCGCGGATTTCCGACGAGATGGCGGTCAGCGATTTGGATTCGGCGTTTCGGATCACCGGCGTGATCAGGCCACCCTCGAGCGCCACGGCAACGCCGATATCCGAGCTCTTGAAGCGCAGGATACGGTCGCCCGCCCACACCGCGTTGGCGGCGGGAATGCGCTGCAAGGCCGCGGCCCAGGCCTTGATGATGAAGTCGTTGAGCGACAGCTTGAAGGCCGGCGTGCCGTCTTTGCCTTTCGGCGCGGCGGCATTGGCTTCCTCGCGCATCGCCATCAACCGGCCAATTTCGATGTCGCCGGTCAGATAGAAATGCGGAACGGTCTGCTTGGCTTCGATGAGCCGCTTGGCGATGGTCGCGCGCATGCCGTCGAGCGGCACTTCCTCGTAGGCGATGCCATCATAGAGCGCCTTGACCTGCGCGGCGCTGGCGCCGGTCGCCATGCTGGCGGCGGGCGGCGCAGCGTTTTCGATATCGCTGGCAACAACGCGGCCGTGCGGACCGGAGCCAGATACGCGCGACAGATCGATGCCGCGTTCGGATGCCAGACGGCGCGCCAGCGGCGTGATGAAGGTGCCGCTCGCCATTTTGGCAGGCCCGAAGTTACGCGCGGGCGAACGCACTTCCTGCCACGGGTCCATCTTGACTGGCGCGGAAGCGACGGCAGCAGCAACAGGAGCGGCCGCCGGCGCAGCAGGCTTGGCAACAGCGGCTTGCGGCGCTGCAGATGCGGTGGCTTTCGGCGCCACTGCCGACGCGGTCTCGCCCGCGGCCAGAATCTGCGCCACCACGGCGCCCACTTTCGCCGTCTCGCCAACGCCGAAAGCGATCGCCGCTAGCGTGCCGCCAAACGTTGCCGGCACTTCCATCGACGTCTTGTCGGTTTCGATCTCGAACAGGTTGTCGCCCGGCTTCACCGCGTCGCCGGCAGCCTTGAACCATTTTACGATCTTACCCTCGGCGACCGTTTCGCCGAGTTGCGGCATCAATACGTCCACGCGCTTCCCCTTATCGTCCGGCGTCTACCAGATCACCGACACGTATTGCGTTTCTTGGAATTCCTTCATGCCCTCTTGCGCGCCTTCGCGCCCGAGGCCGGACTGCTTGGTGCCGCCGAACGGCGCCGCCGGGTCCGACACCAGACCGCGATTGAGACCGATCATGCCGAAGTCGAGTTTCTCCGACACGCGCATGCCGCGCGACAGGTCCTTCGTATAGAGATAGGCCACGAGACCGTATTCGGTGTCGTTGGCGCGTGTGATTGCCTCGTCTTCGGTCTTGAAGGTCTGGATCGACGCCACCGGCCCAAAGATTTCCTCGTTCAGCATCTTGGCGTCGTTGGACACGTTGGTGATGACGGTCGCCGGATAGAAGTAGCCAGGGCCCGTCGGCGTCTTGCCACCGGTCAGCACCTTGGCGCCCTTGGCGACGGCGTCGTCGACCAGTTCAATGACCTTGTCGCGGCCTTCCTTGTTGACGAGCGGACCGACGCTGACGCCGTCGTCGAGGCCGTTGCCGACCTTGAGCGCGGCCATCTTGCCGGTGAGCTTCTTGGCGAATTCGTCGTGCACCTTGTCGTGCACGTAGAAACGGTTGGCCGCGGTGCAGGCCTCGCCCATGTTGCGCATTTTCGCGATCATGGCGCCGTCGACCGCCGCATCGATATCGGCGTCCTCGAACACGATGAACGGCGCGTTGCCACCCAATTCCATCGACGGCTTGATGATGTTGTCGGCGGCTTCGTGCAGCAGCTTGCGGCCGACTTCGGTCGAGCCGGTAAACGACAGCACGCGCACGCGCGGATCGTGCAGCATGGCGCTGACCACCGGGCCGGAGCGGCGCGACGGCACGACATTGACGACGCCGGGCGGCACGCCAGCCTCTTCCAGCGCCGGCATCAGCGCCAGCATCGTGAGCGGCGTATCGGAGGCGGGCTTGAGCACCACCGGACAGCCGGCAGCCAATGCGGGGCCGATCTTGCGGGTCGCCATCGCGGCGGGGAAATTCCACGGCGTCACCAGCACGGCAATGCCCGCGGGCTTGTGCTGCGCGACGATGCGCGCGCCGGTCGCCGGCGCCATCGAGATGTGACCGATATTACGGACGGCTTCCTCGGCGTACCAGCGGAAGA
Organism: uncultured Hyphomicrobiales bacterium; assembly: GCA_903885555.1. Taxonomy (GTDB): domain Bacteria; phylum Pseudomonadota; class Alphaproteobacteria; order Rhizobiales; family Xanthobacteraceae; genus Pseudolabrys. The sequence goes on along the minus strand of CAISIV010000190.1, from coordinate 11,816 downwards.
ACTCGGCGGCATAGGCGATTTCGCCGCGCGAATCCGACAACGCCTTGCCGTTCTCCAGCGTGATCAATTTCGCAAAACGCTCGGCGTCGCGCATGATGATCTCGAAGGCCTTGCGCAGAATTTCAGCGCGCTCGCGCGGCTTCTTGGCGGCCCAGGCCGGGAACGCTTCCTGCGCGGCGTCGACGGCGCGCTTGGCGTCCTCAACCGTGGCGCTCGCCACCGAAGCGATGACCTTTTCGGTCGCCGGATCGATGACGTCGAAGCGCTGATTGTCGGATGACTTGCACCACTTGCCGCCAATCCAGAGATCGGTCGGAACATTGGCGAGGAGATTTTCGTACATGAACGCAGCTCCCTTACTTCTTGTCCCGGGCGCGACGCAGCGCGAAGCGGTGCGTTGCAGAACCGGGACCTTCTCAACCTGTAACGATCCCGGGTCTGCAGCGCACCACCAAGCGGTGGCGCGCCGCGTCCGGGAAAAGCTTAGCTTCCCAAACTCCGGCGGATCGTATCGACGATCCGCTGCGGCGTCGGCAGCACGATATCTTCCATGATGTCGGCGGCCGGCAGTGGGATATGCGGCGTCGTGATGCGCACCGGCGGGCCGTCGAGATCGTAGAAAGCTTCATCGGCGACGATCGAGACGATTTCCGCGCCCCAGCCGCACAGCCGCGGATTTTCTTCGACCGTGAACAACCGATGCGTCTTGGCGACGGAGCCGAGAATGGTCTTGGTGTCGAGCGGCACCAGCGAGCGCACGTCGACGACTTCGCAGTCGATGCCGTAGTCGATGCGCAGACGCTCGGCTGCTTCAAGGGCGCGCGGCACCATCAAGGCGAGTGCGACGATGGTGCAGTCCTTGCCGGCACGCAGGATCTTGGCGGTGCCGAGCGTATCGACGATCTCGCCGTCGGGTACTTCGCCCTTCGAATTATACAGCGACTTGTGCTCGAAAAAGATCACCGGATCCGGATCGCGCACTGCGGCCGCCATCAGACCGATCACATCGATGGGCGAGGATGGCGCCACGACCTTGAGGCCGGGGATCATCATGCACCAGTTCTCGACCGACTGACTGTGCTGCGCGCCGAAGCGCGAGCCGGCGCCATTGGCGGTGCGCACAACCAGCGGGCACTTGGTCTGCCCGTTCGACATGTAACGGCTCTTGGGAAATTCATTGGCAATGTAGTCGAAACACACCGCGATGAAGTCCGAGAACATGATTTCCGCGATCGGCTTGAGGCCCGTCATCGCCGCGCCCATGGCGGCGCCGAGGATGGCCTGCTCGGAGATTGGCGTATCGCGCACGCGAACGCCGCCGAACTGTTCATAGAGGCCGACGGTCGCCTTGAAGCAGCCGCCCGGCTTGGCGACGTCCTCGCCGAGAAACACGACGTCGGGATCGCGCGACATTTCCTGCGCGATGCCGCGGGTCACCGCGTCGCGATAGCTGATTTCGGCCATGTCAGTTTCTCACAGTCAATTTCGAGAATTCTAGTTTCGCTAATTTTAATTCCGCCGATTCTAATTCCGCCATGCCCAGCCGCCGTCGGCATAGACATCGGTGAAAATGATATCGAGCGACGGTGGCGCGGCGGCCTTGCAGGCTTCGGTGGCGTCGTCCACTTCCTTGCGCACGCTGGCGTCGATCTCTGCGATCACATCGTCTTTCACGCCGAACTGCTTGAGACGTTCGCGGTAGACATTGACCGGATCGTGCTTCTTCCACTCTTCAAGTTCGCCCTCGGGGCGATACTTGGCCGGATCGGCACGCGAGTGGCCGCTGTGACGATAGGTCAGGCACTCGATCAATGATGGCCCCTCGCCTGCCCGCGCGCGGGCAAACGCCTTTTGCGCGGTGCGATAGACAATGTCGGCGTCGTTGCCGTCGATAAGGATGCGCTCGAGACCGTAGGCCGACGCGCGATCCGCGGCCGGTTGCGGGATCGGGATGACATCCTTGATCGGCGTGTATTCCATGTAGAGATTGTTTTCGCAGACGAACACGACCGGCAGCTTCCAGACCGCGGCGAAGTTCAGCGCCTCGTGGAACGCGCCGATGTTCGTGGTGCCGTCGCCGAAGAAGCAGACCGACACGTCCTTGTCGCCTCTGTACTGCGCGCGCCAGGCGGCGCCGCAGGCGATCGGCAGATGCGCGCCGATGATGGCGTAGGAACCCATGACGCCGTGCTCTTCCGACGTCAGATGCATCGAGCCGCCCTTGCCGCGCATCAGGCCATTGTCGCGCTGCATGAGTTCGCCGAGCACCTTCTCGACCGGCACGCCACGCGCCAGCGTATGGGCATGACCGCGGTAGGTGCAGAAGGACAGATCGCCCTTGACCATGGCTTCGGCAAAGCCGGCGGCGATGGCTTCCTGACCCAGCGACAGATGGCTGGTGCCCTTGACCAGGTTCTGCAGGAACAGGTCAAAGGCACGCTGCTCGGCTTCGCGCAGGCGGACCTGCGAACGGTAGAGCTCCAGACGCTTTTTCTCGCCGATATCGTCGTTCAAACCGGAACCGGCCGGCACCCGGTCTTTCGCTGTCGACATGCGTTTCCTCGAAGTCTCGAAACCTGCGGGTTTCTGTTTGTGGCCGGGAACTTAGCCTTGATGCCGAAGCCCCCGCAACCTTCATTGCACATGATCTTATTTCGTCGCTGGGCCCCGATTTTGCGAGGTCATGCGCTAGTCGATGATGGCCTCGCTGGTTGTGCTTTTGCCCACCCGGCGCTCCCGGTAGAGCAGGTAGAGGCCGGAACCGATAACGATGGCCGCGCCCACCATCGTCAGTTCGTTGGGCACGTGGTCGAACACCAGATAGCCCAGGATCACCACCCAGACGAGCTGCGTATAGATGAAGGGTGACAGCACCGAGGCCGGCGCCAGTTTGTGCGCCGAAATCATGAAAAAGTGGCCGATGCTGCCCAGCGCGCCGATACCGACCAGCAGGGCCGCGATTTTCCAGTTCGCCGGCGCGGTCCAGACAAACGGGATGACCGGCAGCATCACCAGCGCACCGACCGCGTTGTTGTAGAACAGTGACGTCTGGTTGGAGTCGGTGCGCGACGCCACCCGCGTCAGCACCGCATAGAAGCCGTAGCAGATCACCGAGGCCAGCGAGAGCACGGCGCCGGGATTGAAGCCGCCGAGGCCGGGCCGCGTAATCAGCAGCACGCCGCAGAAGCCGACGCCGATCGCGGTCCAGCGCCGCCAGCCCAGCCACTCACCGAGGATCGGGCCGGACACGATGGCGACGATGAAGGGATAAGTGAAAATAATCGACAGCGCCTCGTCGAGCTGCAGCCAGCGCAGCGCAAAGAAGTTCAGCACGGTCGAGGTCACCAGCAGCGACGCGCGCACGACCTGAAGCACAGGACGACTGGTCCTCATGAGGCCGGGCTGCGTGACCGGGTTCGACACGAACAGCGTCAGTACGAAGGCGCTGGTGTAGCGCGCCCAGGCCACTTCCAGCGGATCCATCAGGTTACCGAGATATTTCGCCGAGGTGTCAAGACAGGCGAAAAAGGCCACCGTCAGACACATCAATCCGATGCCGATCAGGCGCTGGCGGCGCACAAGTGCGATATCGGGTGCCGGATTCATTACGTTCTTGTTCGGTGGGAATCGCCGGCAAATGGCCGGCCGGATTGAACGGGAATCTATAGAGCGTTCGCCGCGCAAATGGCAGCCTTGCGGCGAGATAGCAGCCATCCATTCGCGTTTTGCACCAGACGCCGCCGGGTCTGGTATGGAAGCGCCCCATGACCACGACGGCGCTCATCCTGTTCCTGCTGGCAACGTTTTTCGGCGGCTTGACCTCCGGCGTCGCCGGTTTCGCCATGGGCCTGGTGGTATCAGGCGTGTGCCTGCATATCCTCACGCCGTTGCAGACCGCGACGCTGATCGCCGGCTACGGCTTTGTGACGCAGGGCTACGCGATCTGGAAGTTCCACGACACGGTGAGCTGGCGGGGCGCTGCGCCCTTTATCGCCGGCGGCGCCATCGGCGTGCCGATCGGTACCGGGCTGCTCACCTATATCGATCCCGACGCCTTGCGCATCGCGATCGGCGCCATGCTCACGCTCTACAGCATCTGGGGCCTCAGCCGGCCGTCGGTGAAGGTCGCGCATGAAAACGTCTCAATCGATATCGGCGTCGGCACGCTCAACGGACTTCTCGGCGGACTCACCGGCCTGAGCGGCATCATCATCGTGATCTGGTGCCAGTTGCGAAGCTGGCCGAAGGATGTGCAGCGCGGCATTTTCCAGCCGGTGCTGATGGGCACGATCCTGATGGCGACCGCGTCGCTGACGGTGGCCGGCGCCATGACGCCGGAGACCATCAAACTCTATCTGCTCGGCCTGCCCTGCATGATCGCCGGCACCTGGGTCGGGCTGAAGCTCTACGGCAAGCTCGACGACGAGGCGTTTCGCAAAGTTGTACTGGCGCTGCTGCTGGTGTCCGGCGCGTCGCTGGTGGTGCCGTTCTCCTGGTTCGGCTGAGACCTTGCCGGGACCAAGACGGCGCGGTAAATGAGTCGCACGGGGTTTTCGCAGCCTCCCCGTCAGATGTGACCGTCGTCCATCCAAGCGCTGATTGTTTTCGCTTGGGGCATCCACATGGACAGCACGGTTATCGGGCTCTTTCTTCTCGCGACATTTCTCGGCGGTTTTACCAGCGGCCTGACGGGCTTTGCGGCCGGTCTCGTTGTGTCGGGCATCTGGCTGCACATCATCACGCCACTGCAAACGGCGGTGTTGATCGCCGCCTACGGCGTGGTCAACCAGTCTTACGGCATCTGGAAAGTCCGCAACGCACTGCAGTGGCGGCGCATATTGCCGTTCGTCATCGGCGGCGCGGTCGGCGTTCCGCTCGGCGCCTATCTCGTGACGTATCTCAATCCGGGTTACGTCCGCATCGGCGTCGGCGCGCTGCTGATTATCTACAGCGTCTACAATCTGGCGCGGCCCGCCATAGCGCCGGTCAAATCCAATGGGGCGATCGATACAGGCATCGGCGTTTTGAACGGCCTGCTCGGTGGCCTCACCGGCCTCGGCGGCGTCATCAGCACGATCTGGGTCCAGCTCGGCGGCGGACCGAAAGATGCCCAGCGCGCGATATTCCAGCCGGTGCTGTTCATCACCATGACGATGGCGACGCTGACGTTTGCGTCGGCCGGCCATCTCTTCAACGCCGACATCATCAAACTTTTCTTCATGGGCTTGCCGGCGCTGCTGCTGGGACTGTGGGTCGGCGTCAAACTTTACGGCAAACTCGACGACGCGGCATTCCGCAAGGTCATTCTCATTTTGCTGCTGATTTCCGGATGTTCGCTCGTGGTGCCGGCGTTCTTGCGTTGACCGGCGCCGATTGAAAGCGCTAGCTTTGACTCGTGGGGCCAACGGCGGTCGCCCCTTCAGGCTCAGGAGCCCAAGCACCGTCTCCTTCGTTCACGGAGGGGACCCATGCTGTCTCCGAGCTACGCGATCTCACCGACACAACTCTGGCATTTGATCGGCACGGAAAACGCGCCGCAGCTCATCGACGTGCGACGGCGCGACATCTACGAGTCGACGCCGGGCGTGCTGCCAACTTCGATCTGGCAAGAGCCGACGGAATATGCGCGCTGGATTCCGTCGCTCGATCCGGCGCGGCCTATTGTCGTTGCCTGTAAAGCTGGCAAGGAATTGAGCCAGTTCATTACCGCCGAACTGCGCGGCGCCGGTTACGATGCCTCGATGCTGGAGGGCGGCAGTTTCGCCTGGAGCGATGCCGGCCTGCCGACGGTCGACCGCGCGACGCTCACCCGCTTTGCGCCGCAGCGGCCCAGCGTGTGGGTGACACGGCGGCGGCCGAAGATCGACCGCATCGCCTGCCCTTGGCTGATCCGGCGTTTCATCGACCCCGACGCCAAGATCATGTTCGTTGACCCGGACTGGGTTGAAGCCTCAGCAAAAGAGTTCGGCGGCATTCCGTTCGACATCGCCAATGTCGAGATTTCCCACGAGGGCGAGCGCTGCTCGTTCGACACCATGCTCAAGCTGTTCGGGCTTGAGAGCGAGCCGTCGCTCGCCCGGCTGGCGCTGATCGTGCGCGGCGCCGACACGGCACGACCGGATATCGCGCCGGAAGCGGCCGGGCTGCATGCGATCTCGCTGGGCCTGTCGCAATTAGCGGGGGACGACGACCACGGGCTGCTCGAACGCGGTTTCATGGTCTACGATGCGCTGTTCGCCTGGCTGCGCTTTGCCGCCGACGAACGGCATAATTGGCCCGTGAAGGCAGCATGAGATGAGCGAACAAGCCACAGAGACGAAGCCAAGCTTCGCCGAAGCCTTCAAGGTCTGGCTCAAGATCGGCTGCATCAATTTCGGCGGACCGGCGGCGCAAATCGCACTGATGCATCGCGTCGTCGTCGACGAAAAGAAATGGGTCGAGGAATCGCGGTTCCTGCACGCGCTGAATTTCTGCATGCTGCTGCCAGGCCCCGAGGCGCAAAAGCTCGCGACCTATCTGGGCTGGCTGCTGCATGGCGTGCGCGGCGGACTCGCCGCCGGCATCCTGTTCGTCATACCCGGCGCGTTGGTGATGCTGGGCCTGAGCCTGCTGTACGCGCTCGGGCGCGGCGTGCCGCTGATCGACGGCGCGCTCTACGGCATCAAGGCGGCCGTGCTGGTGATCGTCGTCGAGGCGCTGGTCCGCATCGGCAAACGCGCGCTCAAGACCAACCTGCTGCTCGGCATCGCGGCGGCCGCCTTCATCGGCATCTTTTTTCTGGCGCTGCCGTTTCCGCTGATCGTCGCCGCGGCGGCGCTCATTGGCTATCTGGTGTCGCGCAGCAAACCCGAACAACTCGGCGTCGCGGCGCTCAATGACAACGTGCCGCCGCCGGCGAAGGACCGCTGGCGGCAGTTCGCGACGGCTTCGATCGTCGGCGTGCTGGTGTGGTGGGCGCCGATCGCGCTCGCCGCCCTCGTCTTCGGGCCGCAGCACGTACTGGTCAGCATCGGACTGTTCTTCTCCAAGCTCGCGGTCGTCAGCTTCGGTGGCGCTTACGCTTTGCTCGCTTACATGGCGCAACAGGCGGTCGAGACCTACGGCTGGATGACGGCGCCGGAAATGGTCGACGGCCTCGGCCTTGCCGAAACCACGCCGGGCCCGTTGATCCTGGTGACGCAGTTCGTCGGCTTTCTCGGTGCCTTCCGCGCGGCCGAACCGTTTTCACCGATCATGGCCGGCATGCTCGGCGCCGCGATGACGACCTGGGTGACTTTCGTGCCGTCGATGCTGTGGATTTTCGCCGGCGCGCCCTTCGTCGAACGGTTGCGCGCCAACCGGCAACTGTCCGGCGCGCTGGCCGCGATCACCGCAGCCGTGGTCGGCGTCATTCTCAATCTGTCGGTCTGGTTCGCGCTGCATGTGCTGTTTGGCACCGTGACGGAAAAGCATGCGGGGCCGCTGCGCTGGTTCGCCTTCGATCCCGCCGGGCTCGACAAGCAGGTCGCTGTGCTTGCGGTCACCGCCGCCATCCTCACCTTCCGCTTTCACCGCAGCCTGATCGAAGTCGTCTGCGTCATGGCGGCGCTGGGCATGATCACGCACTTTAAATTCTGATTGCTCTTATTTTGGAAATGAGTTGCGCATGAGGACGTTCATCGACCAGTTAATGGGCGTTGGCGTGGCGTGGGCGATCGTGCTCGCGCATATCGCGGCTTTGGCTTGGTCGAAGATCTTGCGCAGGGGCATGACACCCGTGCTGGTCGTCAACCTTGTGCTGTCAGCCGTCGTCCTTGCGTACAACGCCGATCATCTCGGCATCATGCTGGAATATGTTGACACCGCACCGCTGGCCTTGACGGTCTACGCCCTGGTGACTTTTGTACTCTCGGCCTGTGCGCTCTGCGGTCTGCGTATCCCGGCCTGGATCAACTGGAGCACGTTCGCCGTCAACTTTGGAGTCAGCGTTCTGTTTCTGGCGTTTCTCGCCACCTTCAGCATAACCCGGCTCTTCTAGCTCAGCGCTCGCGCGTCACCGCGCTCTCGTGCCAGCGGCCGAGCAGGATATTCGACAGCGCCGACAGCACGAAGAAAATCGCAATGCCGGCCAGTGACAGCAACAGCAGCGCCGCGAACATGCGCGGGATGTTGAGCCGATAACCGGACTCGACGATGCGATAGGCCAGCCCCGAACCGGCACCAGCCGAACCCGCGGCGATTTCGGCCACCACCGCGCCGATCAACGACAGGCCGCCGGCAATGCGCAGGCCGGCCAGCATCTGCGGCAACGCCGCCGGCAGTTTCAGATTCCACAGAACCTGCCAGCGCGAGGCTTTGTAGAGATCGAACAAGGCGATCAGATTGTGGTCAACCGAGTTAAGACCGAGCGTGGTATTGGCCAGCACCGGAAAGAACGCCACGATCCAGGCGCAGGCGAGCACCGCCAAAGGCTGCGGCAGATAGATCAGCAGCAGCGGCGCGATGGCGACCACCGGCGTCACCTGCAAAATGACGGCATAAGGGTAGAAGGCGCTCTCGATCAGCCGCCATTGATTGAAGACAACGGCGAGCGCGATGCCGCCGAACGCCGCCAGCAAAAAACCTTCCAAGGTGATGGCGAGCGTCACCAGCAGCGATTGCGACAGCAACGCGGCGTCGGCAAAAAGAGTCGACAGCACCAATTCCGGCCCGGGCAACACATACGGCGGAATGGCGAACAGCCTGACCGTCAGATCCCAGACAAGGACAACAGCGGCAAGCACCAGCAGCGGCAGCGCGATGCGGAGAATGCGCGGGCTCATGGCGCCTCTCCCATTGCCTGGGCAAGCGTTTCGGCGACCTTGCGGCAGCTGGCCGCGTACTCAGCCGAGGTACGGAAGCGCTCGTCGCGCGGATAAGGCGCGTCGATCGCGATCTCGGCAAACACGCGGCCCGGCCGTGGCGTCATCACCACGATGCGCTGCGACAGATAGACCGACTCGAACACCGAATGCGTGACGAAGATCACGGTGCGTTGCAGTTCCTGCCACACCCTGAGCAGATCGTTGTTGAGCTTGAAACGGTTGATCTCGTCGAGCGCGGCGAAAGGCTCGTCCATCAGCAGCAGTTGCGGCTCGGTCACCAGCGCCCGCGCTATCGAGGCACGCATCTTCATGCCGCCCGACAGTTCGCGGGGATAGCTTTGCGCGAATTCGGCGAGGCCGACACGTTCCAGCGCCTGCGTCACGGCGGCGCGTGACCGCGCCTCATCGGCATGCGTAAGCTTGAGCGGCAGCCGCACATTGTCGGCCACGCTCGCCCACGGCATCAAGGTCGGCTCCTGAAACACGAAGCCGGTGCCGCCATCCGGCGCATCGACCGTGCCGGCGCTGGCGCGGCTCAACCCCGCGACGATGCGCAGTGCCGTTGATTTGCCGCAGCCCGAGGGACCGAGCAGCGAGACGAATTCGCCGGCACGCACGTCGAGATGGAAATCGCTCAGCGCGAGCGTGCCGCTCTCATAGGCCTTTGAGACGTTACGAAGGGAAACGATGGCGGGGCCAGCCGCGGTCATTTCGGCCGCAGCTCGACGCCGACGCGTTTGTTGATGAATTGCAGCGTGTAGGCGCGCGTGACGTCGATATTGGGCTTCACAACGCCGGCACGCACCATCTTGTCGAAAAAGCTTTTCATGCGCGCGTCGGTCATGGCGCCGATGCCGAGCGTGACCGAATCGCCGGAGTCGACGATGCCGTTGGCCTTCATTGTGGCGATGGAAAAAGCCAGCAGCGCGTCGGTCATTTCCGGATTGTGTTTCTTGATCAGCGCATTGCCCGGGCCGTTGTCGCCGTAGATGTAGTGATACCAGCCGATCGCCGAGGCATCGACGAAGCGCTGCACCAGATCGGGCCGCTTCTCAACCAGATCGCGCCGCGTCTCGATCAAGGTCGAGTAGGCGTTGAAGCCCTCGTCGGCGAGCAGGAAGACCTTCGGCTTGAAACCGCCTTGCGTTTCGACTGTGAACGGCTCGGACGTGACGTAGCCCTGCATTGCGGAGTTCTTGTCGGCGAGGAAGGGCTGCGGGTTGAAAGTGTAAGGCTTCACTTTCTTCTCGTCGAAGCCGAAGTCGGCCTTCAGCCACTGGAAATAGCTCGCCATGCCTTCCTGCGACACGAACAAGGTCCGCGTCTTGAGATCCTCGAATTTCTGCACGTCCGGATACGCGACCAGCACCTGCGGGTCTTTCTGGAAGCTCGCCGCCACCGCCACCGTCGGGATGTTATTGGCGACTGCGTCGAAGGATTGCAGGTTGTTGGCGCTCATGAAGAAGTCGAGCTTGCCCACCGGCAGCAGGATGCGGTTGTTCACGCTCGGCCCGCCCGGCACGATGGTGACGTCGAGGCCGTATTTGGCATAGGTGCCGTCGGCGACCGCCTGATAGAAGCCGCCGTGCTCGGCTTCCGCCACCCAATTGGTGCCGAAGCGGACGGCATCGAGCGCCTGGGCGGAAAATGCCGTGAATAACCACAGCAGCAGAGCCGTACAGAGGGTATTCCCGAGGACTGGATAGCTGAAATCGGAGCGCATTCGGCTACATTACCGCAATTAGTACCCGAGGGGACAAGATGGATACCGACGTCAAATCTGAAGGCGACGACAAGAAACTCAACAACCTGGTTGCCGTCACGGTCGTGATCCTCTCGGTCTTCATGGCCGTCTGCAACATCAAGGACAACAACATCGGCCAGGCCAAGGCCAAGGCGGACGCGGTCGATTCCTGGTCGGAATATCAGGCCTCGAGGCTCAAGCTGCATGTCGACGAGAACGGGCTGGCGCAGTTGCGGCTGCTGGAGACCGCGGGCAATTTCGACAAGGCGCTCGCCGCCAAGCAGGCGGCGGACTACGAGTCCGACATCAAGAAATACGAGGAGCGCTCCAAGGAGACGCGCGCCAAAGCGGAGGGCTTCGAGAAGGAATATGACCGGCTGAATTTCCGCGACGACCAGTTCGACATGTCGGAGGCTTTCCTGTCGATCGCCGTCGCGGTGTCCGCCGTGGCGGCTTTGGTCGACAGTTTCACGCTGCTCTATATCGCCTGGGGCTCGGGCACGATCGGCATGTTTTTCGGTATCTGCGGCTTTTCCGGATTGGGCTTTCGGCCGGAATGGCTGGCGCAGTTTCTCGGCACCTGACGTTAGGTCTTTCTTAACACATTGTTCACCATGACGGCTCGATAACGAGGCAGTCAGCACAAGGGCGAATCACCCGTGCGCGCTGCGATTTGCAGGCTTTGTTTCCAGAAATTCGGTGTTCTGCTGCTGGCAGCCTTTGCGCTATTGCCGGCGACCGCGGCCTATGCCGGCTTTTACGTCGACGATTTCGAAGTCGGCGACGTCGGCTCGTGCAGCGTGGAGAGTTGGGTATCCTTCGCGAGCAACAAGGACTTCATGGCGGCAACGTCGCCGTCCTGCGTGGTGGCCATCGGCAAGTCGCCGGTCGAACTCGGCGTCGAATATCAGCGCAGCCGTGAGGGCGACGTATGGAAGACGCAGGGTGCTGCCAGCGGTAAAGTCACTTTGGTCCGCATGAACAAGGGTATCGGCATCGGGCTGTCTGGCGAACTCGACTGAGATCTGATCACGGGCGCCAGTAACGGCGGCAACATCAACGTCCCGGTCAGCTTCGATCTCGGCAAAAACCTGCGGCTGAACCTGAACGGCGGCTACCTCTACGACCGGCAGACTTTGGGGCACTACGGGACTTGGGGTGTAGGTCTGGAATGGGGCTTCAGGCCCAATCTGGCGCTAATTGGTGAAGTCTTCGGCCAGCTCGGCGCG
>CAISIV010000189.1 GCA_903885555.1 uncultured Hyphomicrobiales bacterium | reverse complement strand
ATAATCACGCCAGAATTGAATGGGCGTTCTGTGAGTGGCGCAAAAGAGCTCCAAGACAGGAAATGGGGTGGCAAGTAAAAGAAAGAGTGAGGAGTGTCCCTTGAAGCTTCTAGCCATAACACCTCTTGGGAAAAATCGGGAATCATCGCGTTTGTGGATTGAAACTCGTCGACTCGAAGCCCTCGGATTTCCTCCGGGAATCCTCTTCTCCATCGAGGCTAAGTCTGAGGAACTGCTGCTCAAGCCCGCAATTCTTGCCGAAAGCCATGTGTCAAGTCGCGTGACCCCTGATAGCCGACGGCCGATCAACTGAGCGCGAAGGGATCGGGCCTTGGCAGTTTCGCCAGGATTGTCCGCCCGGAGTCCGGTGGACTTATTCCGGCCTTTCCCGTCGCTGCGACGAACTGGATGAACCAGAACGGTGACCCTTTTTTCGGTAGAGCGATGACATATTGCGAGAGCAATCAGTGTAGTAAACTGCCTGCACTATTGTGAAAAGGCCCCATAAAGGCGGGCACTTTATACCACTCTAAACCACTATACCCGTAACGAGGTTTCGATTCCCTTCACCCGCTCCGTTGATAATCAACAACTTGCCAACCAGTGCAGTAAATTGAGGCAATTCTTGCGCGAGGAGCAGAGGTAAGGTCGCGCCACATTTTGCCATTCATCGCCTCGGCCATTTTCATTACAATTGACAAGCCCACGCCGGTCGAGTGTTCCTCGCTTGTGGGATTGATGCTTGGACGGATCGATCCCTTTTGGCGGGCCTGCGCTCCGACGCGTACGTTTGACCCCAACGAGTGTTTGACTTAACCAGCCTGTCGGCAGTAACCGGCCCTGGATCTCCGACGCGCCGTCCGCCTACTTCGACAAATCCGCCAGCAGCGAAAGGTAGTAGTTGATGGCCGGCGCGATATTCGCGATGGGGGTGCGCTCGTTCAAGCCGTGGCTGAAGTTCTCGGACTCTTTGATAAACATCGGGCTCACGCCGTAGCTCGGCACGCCGCGATTGCGGAACCACATGCTATCGCTTGCGCCAGACGACATCGCTGGGAAGATCGGCACGCCGGGGTAGGGGCCAGCCAACGCCTTGTTCACCGCAGCGACGAAGTCCGGCCGCATCGGCGAAGCGTCGGTGCTCACCGAACCCTCGGTCACGTCCTTGATGCTGACTGCGGGATCGGCAACGACTCTGATCAGCTCGGCCATGATCTCGGCCGGTTTGTGACCGGGGAAGATCCGGCAGTTGACGTTTGCGCTGGCCCGTTGCGGCAGGGCGTTCAGAGCATGGCCACCATTGATCATGGTCACCACGCAAGTCGTGCCGATCTTGCCCACCTTGGCCGGGTTGGCCGCGAGGGTGGCGATCGCCTGCTTGTCGGTCGGGTCGGCGGCGAAAGCGCGCATGGCCGCGGCCGTCGTCGGATCCTCATACTTGGCCGCGTTGATGAAGTAGGCGCGCGTCAGATCGTTTAGCTCCGGCGTGAACGGGTGGTCGTGGATGCGGAGCAGGGCGGCGGCCAACTGGTCAATAGCGTTGAGTTTGCGGGGTTGGGAGGAATGGCCGCCGGGATTTGTGACGGTGAGTTCAAAGTCGGCATAGGTTTTCTCCGCGCCTTGCCAGGTGAAATATTCCGGCAAGCCCGTTTTCTCGTTCAGCACCCCGCCGCCGCCGTCAATGTTGAGCACCAAGTCGGCATCGGCGAGCTTGTCGGCGATGATGGCGCTGGTCTTCATCGTCGTTTCCTCGTCGCCCGAGAACTCGAGGATGATGTCGCGCCGGGGTTGGTAGCCTTCGCGCTTCAGCTCGATCAGGGAAGCGATGACGATCGTTCCATCCAGCTTCATGTCCGTGGCGCCGCGGCCGAACAAGTATCCGTTCTCCACCACCGGCGTGAACGGGTCGCGTTTCCAGTCCTCGGGCTTGGCCTCCACCACGTCCATGTGGCCCGATAGGACCAGCGGCTTGAGCTTCGGCTCGGTGCCGGGCCAGCGCGCCATCAGATAAGCCGTGTCATCCACCGTGCTGATGGTGATTTGCCCTTCGGCCAGGCCGCCCGCCACCAGGGCAGTCTTGTAGAGCGCGGCAACTTCTGGGGTCTTATTGCCGGGCCCGCGCACCGAGCGTAGAGCGATGGCCTGCTTGGCCAGATCCAGCGCCTGGGCCTCCGCCT
>CAISIV010000188.1 GCA_903885555.1 uncultured Hyphomicrobiales bacterium | reverse complement strand
GGCTTCGGTCAGCGCCGTGCCGGTCATGCCCGAGAGCTTCTCGTACATGCGGAAATAGTTCTGGAAGGTGATCGAGGCCAGCGTCTGGTTTTCCGGCTGGATCGGCTGATGCTCTTTGGCTTCGAGCGACTGGTGCAGGCCTTCCGAATAGCGGCGGCCCGGCATCATGCGGCCGGTGAATTCGTCGATGATGACGACTTCGCCGTTACGCACGATGTAGTCCTTGTCGCGCTGGAACAGCTTGTGCGCGCGCAGCGCCTGATTGACGTGATGGACGACGGAGACGTTCTCGACGTCGTAGAGCGACTCGCCCTTCAGTTCGCCGGCATCGCGCAGGCGGCCCTCGAGCTTTTCCATGCCCGCTTCGGTCAGCGTCACGGTGCGCTGCTTCTCGTCGACCTCGTAGTCGGTCTTGTCGAGCAAGGGAATGTAGCTGTCGATGGTGTTGTAGAATTCCGAGCGATCGTCGAGCGGGCCGGAGATGATCAAAGGCGTGCGCGCTTCGTCGATCAGGATCGAGTCGACTTCATCGACGATGGCGTAGATATGGCTGCGCTGAACCATATCCTCCATCCGGTACTTCATGTTGTCGCGCAGATAGTCGAAGCCGAGTTCGTTGTTGGTGCCGTAGGTGACGTCGCAGTCGTAGGCCTTCTTGCGCTGCTCGTCGTCGAGGCCGTGCACGATGACGCCGGTGGTCAGGCCGAGGAAGCCGTAGATCTGGCCCATCCATTCGGAGTCGCGCTTGGCGAGGTAGTCGTTGACGGTCACGACGTGCACGCCGCGGCCGGAAATGGCGTTGAGGTAGACCGGCGCGGTGGCGACCAGGGTCTTGCCTTCGCCGGTTTTCATTTCGGCGATCTTGCCTTCGTGCAGGATCATGCCGCCGATCAACTGGACGTCAAAATGGCGCTGGCCGATCACCCGGCGGGCCGCCTCGCGCACCGTGGCGAAGGCCGGGATCAGGATGTCATCGAGTGAGGCGCCTTCGGCGACCTGTTTCTTGAATTCGGCGGTGCGGGCCTTGAGGGCCTCATCGGTCAGCGCCTTGAGCTCCGGCTCGAGCGCATTGATGGCATCGACCCGCGGTTGGTAGCTGCGAATCCGCCTGTCATTGGCGGAGCCAAACAGCTTACGGGCAACGGCGCCGAGCATCGGTAAAGCTCCTCAGTGGGTGCGGCGCGCTTCTAACACGCCGCCGCGGCCGGATGTTGCTTCCGGCGCTCCGGAAAACGGCTCTTTTCGGGCAATTTCGACACGAATAACGCCGGGAAAGGCGAAACGTGCCAGGGTCAGGCGAGAGATAGGAGGGGGTCGGTTTATTGTCAATTGGCGGCTTGCCGCGGCCATTCAAGGGTCTTTTTTCAATTGGCGCATGATCTTATCCGAAAACCGGTGCCCACTTTTCGGGATCATGCGCGGGTCACGCGGACGTTAAGAAAAGGCAATCAGACCGCCATTGCAAAGCCATGGTTGTTGGGTGACAAGTCCGCCGCCGTCCGCGGTGCAGCGGACCAACTATTTCTAAGGATTGACCATGACCATTTCCCACTTCGCCGGCAGCCACGTCCGCCGCGCCGGTTTCGCTGCCCTGGCCTTGGTGCTGGTGTCGGCCACCCCGCTGTTTGCCCAGGACAAGGACCCGGTTGTCGCCAAAGTGAACGGCACCGAGATCCGCCAGAGCGACATCAACTTCGCCGAGGAGGAGGCCGGGCAACTGCCGCCGATGTCGCCGGAACAGAAGCAGGATTACCTGGTGCAGTTCATGGCCGACATGATCCTGGTGTCCAAGGCCGCTGAGGACAAGAAGCTCGGCGATACGGCCGACTTCAAGCGCAAGCTCACCTTCAACCGCAACAAGCTGCTGATGGAAGCGCTGCTGACCCAGACCGGCAAGGAAGCGCTCACCGAAGACGCGATGAAGAAGGTCTATGACGACGCCCTCAAGCAGATGGGCGAGGAAAAGGAAGTCCACGCCCGCCACATCCTGATCCGCGCCGCTGCCGGCGACGACAAGGCGAGCAAGGAAGCCGAAGACAAGATCAAGGCCATCATCGTACGACTGAACAAGGGTGAGGATTTCGCCAAGGTCGCCAACGAAACGACCGAAGATCCGTCCGGCAAGGCCAATGGCGGCGACCTCGGCTTCTTCAGCAAGGAGCAGATGGTGCCGGAATTCTCCGAGACCGCCTTCGGCCTCGAAAAGGGCAAGATTTCCGCCCCGGTGAAGACCCAGTTCGGCTGGCACGTCATCAAGACCGAGGAAACCCGCGTCAAGCCGCAGCCGAAGTTCGAGGACGTCAAGCCGCAGATCGAATCCTTCGTGACCCGCAAGGCGCAGGCCGAAATGGTCACCAAGCTGCGCGAAGCCGCCAAGATCGAGCGCCTCGACAAGCCGGCTGAGCCCGCCAAACCGGCCGAGCCGGCGAAGAAGTAATCCGCGCAGTCATCCCACTGTCGCAATGGAAAGCCCGGCACTTGTGCCGGGCTTTTTGCTTAGGTAGGCACGTTCAACCCAATTCATCGGACCGGGCCTTGCCATGAGCACCTCAGTTTCCCCCCTCGCCCCCACCTACGTTCCGGAGATGCCGGCAATTGACGGCGTGCGGCTCGCCACGGCGCAAGCCGGCATCCGCTACGCCAACCGCACCGACGTCTTGCTGGCGCTGTTCGATGCCGGCACCACGGTGGCCGGTGTCTTCACCAAATCGAAGTGCCCTTCGGCGCCGGTCGAATGGTGCCGCGCCAATCTGAAATCCGGTAAAGCCCGTGCGCTCGTGGTCAATTCCGGCAACGCCAATGCCTTCACCGGCAAGAGCGGCCGCGTCGCGACTAAACTGACCGCCGACATCGCCGCCAAATCGGCCGGCTGCAAGACTTCCGAAATTTTCCTCGCCTCGACCGGCGTGATCGGCGAGCCGCTCGATGCGTCGAAGTTCGCACCCGTGATGGCGAGTCTCGCCGAACGCGCCAAGCTCGGCGACTTCTTCGCCGCCGCACAGGCGATCATGACCACCGACACGTTTCCCAAGGTTGCCACCGCGACCGCGAAAATCGGCAAGACCACGGTGACGATCAACGGCATCGCCAAAGGCGCCGGCATGATCGCTCCCGACATGGCGACGATGCTGTCTTTCATCTTCACCGACGCCGCGATTTCCGCGCTGGCCCTACAGGCGCTGCTCAAGGACGGCGTCGGCGATACGTTCAACGCCGTGACCATCGATGGCGACACGTCGACCTCCGACACGCTGATGATGTTCGCGACCGGCAAAGCCAAAGGCTGCCCAAAGATCGCGCGTGCTGCCGATCCGCGGCTGAAGGCTTTCAAGAAGGCGCTGCTGGCGGTGCTGGCCAATCTGTCCGAACAAGTCGCGCGCGACGGCGAAGGCGCCCGCAAGCTGGTCGAGATTGTCGTCGAGGGCGCGGTATCGAAGGCTTCGGCGCGGCGCATCGCTATGTCGATCGCCAACTCTCCGCTGGTCAAGACCGCGATCGCCGGCGAGGACGCCAACTGGGGCCGCGTCGTCATGGCCGTCGGCAAGGCCGGCGAGCCGGCCAACCGCGACAAGCTGTCGATCTGGTTTGCCGGAATCCGCGTCGCGCACAAAGGCGCACGCGATCCCGGCTACGACGAAGCCGCCGTCAGCGCCGAAATGAAGAAGCCGGAGATTTTCCTCAAAGTGGCGCTAGGCCTCGGCAAAGGACGCGACCGCGTGCTGACCTGCGACCTGACCAAGGAATACATCGCCATCAACGGCGACTACCGGTCGTAACGTCTTCTTAACCGTCGGCCTTCAGGCGGCTTTAACCAACGGCTGCCAACTTGGAACTTGAGGGGTTGTGAGCAAAATTCTTCTTGTCGCCGCCTGTGCTCTCGTCGATGCCGACGGCCGCGTGCTGCTTGCACAACGCCCCGCGGGCAAGGCGATGGCGGGTTTGTGGGAATTCCCGGGCGGCAAGATCGAAAACGGCGAACGGCCCGAAGACACGCTGATCCGGGAACTGAAGGAAGAACTGGGAATAACCGTTCGCGAGGCCTGTCTGGCGCCGCTCACTTTCGCCAGCCACAGCTACCCCGACTTTCACCTGCTGATGCCGCTTTATGTCTGCCGGCGCTGGGAAGGGACGGTCATCGCAGCGGAAGGACAACAACTGGCCTGGGTGAAACCCAACCGGCTCCGCGAATACGACATGCCGCCGGCGGACGTTCCGCTGATCGCACATCTGATGGCGCTACTCTGACACTGCTCGAACAGGATGTTCCGATGCACCGTTTTGCCAAGCTCCTCGATTTCCTCAAGAACGACAGCGGCGCGACATCCATCGAATACGCGATCCTCGCGGCCGGCGTGGGTATCGCCATTCTGGCGACAGTGAACACGCTCGGCACAAACCTCAATGCGAAGTGGACGACGGTCTCGACTGCCCTGCGCTAAGGCGTGCTAGACTTCCCGTGACGGCCCGTAGAGGCCGTAAACCGGGGAGGACGTCATGAACGGCTCTTTGGACAGTGTTTTCGCGCGACAGCTTGCGATTTACGCCAGCTATCATCGCGATCACCGCAACCGCGCCACCCACTTCATCGGCATTCCAGCGATCGTGTTTTCGATCCTGGTGCCGCTGGCGCTGGTGAAAATCGATGGCATTTCCATCGCATTGATGGTCGCCATTCTGGCCGTGCTCGGCTGGATCGCGCTCGACCGCATCATCGGTCTCGCCATGCTGGTGATGATGGTGCCGATGCTGCTGATCGCGCAGTGGATCGTCGGCTTCGGCAGCACGACCGCGTGGATCGTATTCGCGATCTTCTTCGTCGGCGGCTGGGTCTTCCAGCTCGTCGGCCATGTCTGGGAAGGCCGTCGCCCGGCGCTGGCGGACAATCTGTTCCAGGCTTTCATCGGCCCGATGTTCATCATGGCCGAAGTACTGATGGCGCTGGGCCTGAAGCAGGAATTGAAAGCCGTCATCGACGGCGCACCACAGGCGACAGTGTAAAATTACTTCCCGGCCTTTTCGCCGGTCGATATTTCTTTTGAGCCGAGCGCATCGGCCAGCCGCTGCGTAGCAGTGCCAGGCTTCAGCGGCCTCTGCTGGCTGTCATGCGGCGCCCAGCCGGACAGCCAGACGACTTCGAAAGTCGCGCGCAGGCGGCCGTCAATATCGGCAAACCGTTTCGCATAAATCTCCGCCATCTTCGCCAGAGTTGCGCGCTTAAGTGGTGAACGGCGTCGTTCAAGCAAAATATTCGTCGCACCCATGCGGCGAAGATCTTTCATCAAATCAAACGCTGAATCGTAGCGAACCGTCAGCCGGTCGGAATCCACCACCGGCAGCGCAAATCCGGCGCGTTGCAGCAGCGCGCCAAGCACACGCACGTCGGCAAAGGGCGCGACGCGCGGCGAGATACCGCCTTCTATCTCGGCCTCGGCTTCGGCAAAGGCTTCACGCAATTCGATCAACGTATCGCCGCCGAGCAATGCCGCGAGCAGCAGACCATCCGGCTTCAGCGCGCGCCGTATTTGGATGAGCGTGCCCGGCAGGTCATTCACAAACTGGAGCGCCAGCGCCGACACCGCAAGGTCGAGCGAACTCTCGGCAAAAGACAGAACTTCCTCGTCGCTGATGGCGTCGACGCCGCCGATAACCGTTGCGGCCTTGCCGCTGGCCGCGAGAACACGCCGCACCGCATCGGTCGGCGTACTGACATCGGCGGCGCGGTCGAATTGCCGCAGCACCGCGGACAGGCGTTCACCCAGCTCCTCCGCAATGCGGTCGATCAGGAACGTCTCGGGCCCAAGCGCCTGCGCGCGCGCCTGGCGCAGGCGCAGCAGCTTGCGGTCGAAGATGGCCGGGTTCGATGACATCTGGTAGCCTTTGCAGCATGAACGATATGGTGTCGACAAGTGAAGTCGAGACCCCACCGCGCCGCGCCCGGTTTCGCAGCGGGCTGCGCGGTGCATTGCGATTGGCGCTCGATGTCGCTTTGCCGCCGCTCTGCCCGTCTTGCCGCGAGCCGCTTGGCGACGGCGTCGGGCTCTGCGCCGGCTGCTGGTCGAAATTGTCCTTCATCGAGAAGCCCTACTGCGCGCGGCTCGGCATTCCCTTCACCTACGATCCCGGCCCCGGCCTGCTCTCGATGGAAGCCATCGCCAGCCCGCCGGCCTATGACCGGGCCCGCGCCGCGGTGCGCTACGACGAGGTCGCCCGGGCGCTGGTGATCGGCTTCAAGTTCAGCGACCGGCTCGATCTGGCGCCAATGATGGGGCGCTGGATGGCGCGCGCCGGCCGTGAGCTGACCGCCGGGGCCGACGCGCTGGTGCCGGTGCCGCTGCACTGGCGCAGGCTCTGGGCCCGGCGCTTCAACCAGGCGGCGGCGCTGGCCGGCGCCATTTCGGACATTTCAGGCGTGCCGGTTCTGCATGGCGGCATCAGGCGCGTGCGCGCCAC
This sequence comes from uncultured Hyphomicrobiales bacterium, assembly GCA_903885555.1. GTDB lineage: Bacteria > Pseudomonadota > Alphaproteobacteria > Rhizobiales > Xanthobacteraceae > Pseudolabrys. The sequence goes on along the minus strand of CAISIV010000188.1, from coordinate 4,359 downwards.
GCCGCAACAAGTCGGCCTGTCGAAGCCCGCGCGCGCCGATAACGTACAGGGTGCGTTCCGGGTACTGCCCGAGCAAAAGGCCCGGATCGCGGGCAAACGGCTGGTGCTGATCGACGACGTGCTGACCTCGGGCACCACGGTCGATACCTGCGCCCGGGCGCTGCTGCGGGCCGGCGCGGCCCATGTCGACGTGCTGGTTTTCGCCCGGGTTGTCGCGCCGCTGCGCAGCACCATATAACTAAGCTGTGAACCGCAACGGAACGACCATGCAGCCCGTCGAGATCTACACCACCGGTTTTTGCCCCTACTGCGTCGCCGCCAAATCGCTGCTCAAGCGCAAGGGCGTCGCGTTCAAGGAAATTTCAGTGAGCGGTGACCAGGCCCGCCGCGAGGAAATGATCGAGCGCGCCAATGGCCGCATGACCGTGCCGCAGATATTCATCGGCGAAACGCATGTCGGCGGCAGCGACGATCTGCACGCGCTGGAGCGCGCCGGAAAGCTCGACACGCTGCTGCAGGGATCCACCGCATGACCGGTACATCCGCGACCTTCAAGGCCGCGATGATCCAGATGCGGTCGGGCCTGTCGCCCGCCGCTAATCTTGACGATGCCGTCCGCATGATCGGCGAAGCGAAGGCCGCAGGCGCCGACTATGCGCAGACGCCCGAAATGACCAATCTTCTGGCGGCCAATCGCGAGCAGCTGTTTGCCGCGATCGTCGAGGAAGAACACGACACCTCGCTGGCGGCGTACCGCGAACTCGCCCGCAAGCTCGGCATTTTTATCCACATCGGCTCGCTGGCGATCAAGGTGTCGCCCGACAAGGCCGCCAACCGCTCGTTCCTGATCACGCCGCAAGGCGACATCGCCGCGCGCTACGACAAGATCCACATGTTCGACGTCGACCTTGGCAATGGCGAGAGCTATCGCGAGTCGCGCAACTACCGGCCGGGCGAGCAGGCCGTCATCAGCAGCATGCCCTGGGGCGTTCTCGGACTGACGGTTTGTTACGACCTGCGCTTTCCGGCGCTCTATCGCGCGCTGGCCGAAGCGGGCGCCACCTTGCTGGCGATTCCGTCCGCCTTCACCAAGCCGACTGGCGAGGCGCACTGGCACGTGCTGATGCGCGCCCGCGCCATCGAGAATGGCAGCTTCGTGTTGGCATCGGCGCAAGCCGGCAAGCATGAAAGCGGCCGCGAGACCTACGGTCATTCGATCATCGTCGATCCATGGGGCCGCGTTCTCGCCGAAGGCGGCACCGAGCCCGGCGTCATCATGGCCGAGATCGATCCGGCGCAAGTGACGAAGGCGCGCAGCAAAGTGCCGTCGCTGCAGCACGGCCGGCGCTTCGAGATCGTCGAGCCGATCGCGGAAGCCACGCATCTGCATCTGGTCCGCGAATGATCCGCTATACCCTCGCCTGCGATCAAGGCCATCAGTTCGAAAGCTGGTTTGCGGACTCCGCGGCCTACGACAAGCAGGCCAAGCGCAAGCTGGTGACCTGCCCGCATTGTGGCTCGGCCAAGGTCGACAAGACGATCATGGCGCCGCAGATCTCGACGTCAAAGAAGCGCGCCAAAGCGCAAGCTCATGCGCCGCAGACCGATGCAGCCGCAGCGGCACCGGCCGAGAACACGCCGGTGGCGATGATCTCGCCGCAGGAGCAGGAGTTCCGCACCAAGCTCAAGGAACTGCGCGAACACCTCACCAAGAATTCCGACAATGTCGGCACCAAATTTCCCGACGAAGCACGCAAGATGCACTACGGCGAGATCGAGCATCGCTCGATCTACGGCGAAGCTACGCCAAAGGATGCCAAGGAAATGCTCGACGAGGGCATCGAGTTTCACCCGCTGCCGACATTGCCGGACGAGCGGAATTGATCAGGGGCCGCTGAACGGCTTAAGACCGTTTCGGCGCGTGCCAACCGAAAATTTCGAAAACCCAACTCAGGCTGTGATGATTGCTGCGAGTCGCTGCATTCGCCCTCAGGCGCTCATGACGCAAAGCTTCGGCCGCTAGGTGCTCGACGGTCAACATGGCGCATTCCCCTGTGGTCGCCGGCAGACGTCCGGTCGCAGCCACAGTGTCACGGGCGATTTTTAGGTTGGTTAAGCCCGCGCGGGTGCGAATATGACATTCGCCCGTAACGTGTATTTTCCGTTTCCAGGAATTGCGGCCACGCTGTCACAATCGAGGATCAATACGCCCATACCAGCACAGCGACGCCGACAACCACCAGCACGATGCCGAGACCCTCGCGCGGCGTGGTCGGCTGCTTGAAGATGAAGCGCGTGATGCCCTGCGCGAACAGCACTTCGACCAGTGCCAGCGTGCGCACGCTCGCCGCTGTAGCGATGGCGAAGGCGAGAAACCAGAATTCCGAGGCGAAAGCGCCCATGAAGCCGGCGAAAATCGACGGCCGCCACTGCTTCATGATGTTGCGCAGCACCTGCGGCTCGCGCAGCACCAGGTAAAGCGTGAGCAGCCCTGCCTGCATCAGCAGCCCGACCGTCAGCGTGAAGGTCGCCGCCAGCACGAAATTTGGATGGCCGAGCGAGAGAACGGCGCCGCGATAGCCGATCGCCGACACGGCAAACATGCTGCCGCTGAACAGCCCGATCAGCGTCGAACGCGTGGTGCTGGCCTGCGCCGCACCCGGTTTGAGCGAAATGAGGATGACGCCGGCGGTGGCGATGACGATCGCCAGGCCCATCAGTGGCGTGATGTGGTCGCCGAGAAATACGAAGCCGAACAGCGCGACCTGCACCGGCTCGGTCTTGATGTAGGCGTAGGAGACCACAAAGGAGCGTTCGCCCATCACCGACAGCATGGTCGCGGTGGCGATGATCTGCGTCGCGGCGCCGAATACGACCCAGGGCCAGAACACAGCCGGGATCGGCGGCCAGCCGTAGCCGGTCGCCAGCATCACGCCGATCAGAAACAGGATCGCAAAGGGAAAGCCGAACAGGAACCGCACATGCGTCGCGCCGACCGTGCCGAGGCTCGCGGTCAGCTCGCGCTGCATGGCGTTGCGCGCGGTCTGCGCCGCGGCGGCGATCAACGTAAAGACGGCCCAAAGCATGAAAGTTTTTCTTGAGTGAGGATGGGCACAATTGTCATCCCGGGCGAGCGCAGCGAGACCTGGGATCCAGTATTCCGCGCTCTATCGAGAGGGCGCGGAATACTGGGTCCCCGCCTTCGCGGGGACGACGAGTTAAGCTGCCGAAAGAATCTCCGCGGCAGCGGGAAACTCGGTCACCTTGCCGCTTTCGTTATCGACCAGCAGCATCAGATCGAAATAGCGGATGGTCGGCGCGCTGCCGCAGCGCTTGATCACCGACTGCCGCCATTCCTCGTTATGCGCCTTCTGCGCCGCATCGACCGACGGCCAGATGTAGACGCCGGCGCCGGTCTTGCCGTTCAATTCCAGCAGAAAATGCTTGCGCAGCAGTTCCTTGTTGGCCTGCCACTTCGGCACGACGTGCTTGGCCTCGGCAGCGACCTTGTCGCGGCTCCAGCCCTTCGGCGAATTGAATTCGACCAGTTCGAGAATCATTTTTATTTCTCCTTCTCGGCACGTTCGGCGACCAGCATATAATTCACGTCCATATCGGATGAGAGCTGCCAGCGGTCGGCGAGCGGATTGTAGATCACGCCGCGCTCGCCGGTCACATTCAGTCCGGTGGCTTCGACGGCGCGTTCGAGTTCGGACGGTTTGACGAACTTGTCCCATTGATGCGTGCCGCGCGGCAGCCAGCGCAGCACGTATTCGGCGCCGACGATGGCGAGCGCGAAACTTTTCAGCGTGCGGTTCAAGGTGGCGGCGACCATCAGCCCGCCCGGCTTGACCATCGAGGCGCAGGTGGCGACGAATTCGTTGACGTCGTTGACGTGCTCGACCACTTCCATCGCCAGCACGACGTCGAATTTTTCGTTCGCTTCGGCCAGGGCCTCCGCGGTGGTGGCGCGGTAGTCGACCTCGACGCCATTGTCCTCGGCGTGCGCGCTGGCGACCGCTATATTTTCCTCCGACGGATCGGCGCCGACCATCGCAGCGCCGAGCCGCGCCAGAGGTTCCGACAGAATCCCGGCGCCGCAGCCGATATCGAGCATGCGCAGGCCTTTCAGGCAGTCGAGCTTCTTGGGGTCGCGGCCGAAATGCGCCGTCGCCTTGTCGCGGATATAGCCGAGGCGAACCGGATTGAGCTTGTGCAGCGGCGCCATCGGCCCGCGCGGGTCCCACCAGGTCGAGGCAAGCCTGGAAAAGCGCTCGATCTCGGCAGTATCGACGCTGGAAGTGCTGCTGTTCACCATTCGGACCATCTCATAAAGCTTTGCAGGGCGGAAGTTGCAGG
>CAISIV010000187.1 GCA_903885555.1 uncultured Hyphomicrobiales bacterium | reverse complement strand
TCCTGGACCGCGCCCGGGCCTAAGATAGACGCATGACGACCATTGACCGCCAGCAGGCTTTTTCAGGCACCAAGGACGCGGCAGGTGCGCTGCGCATCGACGAAGCGCGGCTTGAAGTCTACCTCGCGAACGCCGTCAAAGGCTTTGCCGGCCCGCTGACCGTCAAGCAATTCAAGGGCGGCCAGTCGAACCCGACTTATCTGCTGGAAACGCCGTCGCGCAAATACGTGCTGCGCCGCAAGCCGCCGGGCAAACTGCTGCCGTCGGCACATGCGGTCGACCGCGAGTTCAAGGTGATCAGCGCGCTGCATGCCCAGCAATTTCCGGTCGCCGAACCGCTGGCCTATTGCGCCGACGAGACTGTCGCCGGTACGCCGTTCTACGTGATGAGCTTTGCCGACGGTCGCGTGTTCTGGGAGCCGCAGATGCCCGGCTCGAATGCGGCAGAACGCATCGCGGTCTACGACGCGATGAACGCGACAATCGCACAATTGCATTCATTCGATCCGGCCGGGATCGGTCTCGGCGATTTCGGCCGCGGCGAGAACTACGTGGCGCGCCAGGTAGATCGCTGGTCCAAACAGTATCGCGCCTCCGAGACCGACACCATCGATGCCATGGAGCGGCTGATCGAATGGCTGCCGGTGCATATTCCGCCGGCCGGCAAACCGACGCTGGTGCACGGCGACTACCGCATCGACAATCTCATCGTCGACAAGGGCGCGCCGAAGATCATCGCCGTGCTGGACTGGGAATTGTCGACGCTCGGCGATCCGCTGGCGGACTTCACCTATCATTTGATGGCTTGGCACATGCCGCCGACCGAAAGCGCGGCCGGCACCGCGACCCTCGCCGGTCACGACATCGCATCGCTCGGCATTCCGTCGATGGACGATTACGTCGCGGCTTACGTCGCGCGCACCGGGCTCGATCCGCGGCCGCATTTGCCGGTCTATCTCGCCTATAATTTTTTCCGTATCGCCGCCATTCTCCAAGGCATCATCGGCCGCGTGCGCGACGGCACCGCGACGTCGGAATTCGCGCCTGCCAAAGCCGACATGATCCGCCCGCTCGCCGACACGGCTTGGGAGTTTGCGCGCGCCGCGCGCTAGGGAGTTTGCGCGCGCCGCGCGCTGGGCAATTCGTGCGCGCCGGCGGCCGACGGTAAAATTCAGAGTCAATAAAAGCTTGCCGCGCTGAAGCGCATTCGACGGCATCCCGGAACAATTCAGTGAGGCAGGCTTAGTACGGTGTCCCCGAAGGGATACCCCCATGAGTTCGATTAGTATTGGCGTTCAGACGATCATGCCACGTACAGGCACATCGCCCCAGACAAGTTCGACGCAGGAAGCGAACCAGCGCGACGCCGCGGCCGAGCCGGTCGAGGCCAAGCAATCCGCGCCGCCGCCCCCGCCAGCCGGACAGGGCAAGCACGTCGATAAGTACGCCTAGATTTAAGCTCGCCGCACCGCGAAAAAATCGCGCAACAAGACGGCTGCGTCACTCTCGCTGATGCCGCCGTAGACTTCCGGCCGGTGATGGCAGGTCGGCTGCGCGAAGAAGCGCCCGCCGTTTTCAACCGCCCCGCCCTTCGGGTCCGCCGCACCGAAATAGAGCCGGCGCACGCGGGCAAACGACATTGCCGCCGCGCACATCGCGCAGGGCTCCAGTGTCACGTAGAGATCGCAGCCGGTCAGCCGCTCCGAGCCGAGCGCACTTGCAGCTGCCCGGATCGCCAGCATTTCGGCATGCGCGGTCGGGTCCTTGTCGGCCAGCGTCCGGTTACCGGCGCGGGCGACAATTTCGCCCTCGCGCACCACCACGCAGCCCACAGGCACCTCGCCTCGCGCCGCCGCGGCGCGGGCTTCATCCAGGGCCATTTCCATGAAATTGGGCGCGGGCATCAGGCTCTCCACGCGTGTCTCGAACGGGACACGCGGCATCAGGTCTGCTATCAGGCGGCCATCATGTCCGACAAGACCAAAAGCACGATCCCCGGTGAACGCATCGCCAAAGTCATGGCGCGGGCCGGCGTCGCCTCGCGGCGCAAAGTGGAGGCCCTGATCGCGGAAGGCCGCGTTTCGGTGAACGGCGCGGTGATTACCTCCCCGGCGCTCAACGTGACCGCCGCCGACAGCATCGTGGTCGACGGCGCACCGATGGCGAGCCGCGAGCGCACCCGCGTGTTCCTTTACAGCAAGCCGCGCGGCCTGGTGACGACCCACTCCGATCCGGAAGGCCGCCCGACCATCTTCACGGCGCTGCCCAAGACCTTGCCGCGGCTGATCAGCATCGGCCGGCTCGACATCAACACCGAAGGCCTGCTGCTGCTGACCAATGACGGCGGACTGGCACGCGTGCTGGAACTGCCGTCCACCGCCTGGCTGCGCCGCTATCGCGTGCGCGCCAATGGCCGCGTCACGCAGGAGCAACTCGACAAACTGCGCGACGGCATCACCATCGACGGCGTGCATTACGGCCCGATCGAAGCCATTCTGGAGCGCGAAAAAGGCGCCAACTGCTGGCTGACCTTTGCGATCCGCGAGGGCAAGAACCGCGAAGTGCGCAAGGTCATGGAATCGCTCGGCCTGACGGTGAACCGGCTGATCCGCGTCTCGTTCGGACCGTTCAATCTTGGCGAATTGCCGGAATGGTCGGTGAAGGAAGTCGATTCCAAATCGCTGCGCGCCGAGCTGGGCGAAAAGATCGTCGCCGAGTCCGGCGCCGACTTCGATGCGCCGATGATCGATCACGAAGCCAAAGCGGAAGCCGCGCGGCTCGCCGAAGAACGCGCCAAGCGCGCCGCGAAACGCGAAGCCGACGATAAGCGCCGCCGTCCCGCCGACAAGCAGGAAACCAGTGGCGCGCGCAGTTTCCAGAAGCGTCAGAAGCGCCGCGACCGCTCCGGCGGCCCGCGGCCGTCGAGGCCGCGATAGCGCATGATCCCGAAAAGTGGGAACCGGTTTTCGGATAAGATCATGCGCCGAGAAAAAGCATGAGGGTCGCTGGCGGACGCTTGCGCTCGCGACCGATCGCCGGGCCGAAGGCTGAAGGGCTACGCCCGACCGCCGACCGCCTGCGCGAGGCGCTGTTCAATATCCTGATGCATGCCTACGGCGATCCGGTCACCGGCGCGCGCGTGCTCGATCTGTTTGCCGGCACCGGCGCGCTCGGCATCGAGGCCATTTCACGCGGCGCGGCTTTCGTGCAGTTCGTCGACGATGGCGTCGAGGCCCGCTCCCTGTTGCGCAACAATACCGAGGCGCTGGGGCTCGGCGGCACCACACGCATCTTCCGGCGTGACGCCACCAAGCTGGGCCCGGCGCATCCGATGGATCCGTTCTCGCTGGTGTTCCTCGATCCGCCCTATCGCAAGGGTCTCGCCGAACTGGCGCTCGTCAGCGCGCGCGAGGGCGGCTGGCTGAAGCCGGATGCCTTGATCGTGGTCGAGGAGGCGGCCGATGCCGCGTTCAAGGCGCCCGAAGGTTTCGAGGAACTGGAGCGCCGCGAGTACGACGATACGGAGCTGGTGTTCTTGCGGAACGCCTAACGCCGGCCGAACAGTCTCTCGATATCCGTCAGCTTCAGCTCGACATACGTCGGGCGGCCGTGATTGCACTGCCCGGAGTTCGGTGTTGTTTCCATCTCGCGCAGCAGTGCATTCATTTCCTCAGGCTTGAGCCGGCGCCCTGCCCGCACCGAGCCGTGGCAGGCCATCGTCGCCGAGACGTGCAGCAGCCGGCGCTCCAGCGGCAGCGAGTCGTCCCACTCCGCCATATGCTCGGCAAGATCGCGCAGCAGCCCACGCACGTCGACGTCGCCCAGCATCGACGGCGTTTCACGAACGGCAATGGCCCCGGGCCCAAAGGATTCAATCGCGAGACCGAATTTCGCCAGATCCTCGGCGCGCGCCACCAGCCGCGCGGCGTCGGCCTCGTCGAGTTCGACGATTTCAGGGATCAGCAAAATCTGCCGCGCCACGCCGGATTTCTCGACCGCCGCTTTCATGCGCTCGTAGACGATACGTTCGTGCGCCGCGTGCTGATCGACGATGACGAGGCCGTCACGCGTCTGCGACACAATGTAGGTCTCGTGAATCTGCGCACGTGCAGCACCCAGCGGGCTCTCGATCTGCTCGGCGGCGGGCTCGAAGCTTTCGATGCGCGCATCGGCGGAGGGCTCGCCGACATCGAACGCCTCTTGATACGTATCTTGTGCCGCCTCGGCAAAACCAAACGCCACATTGCCGCGCGACGCCGCCATCGGCACAGGACGCGCCGGCGAGTTGCGCCAGTCAAAAGCGCCGCGCCGCGGCATCGCCATGGGCCGAAACGCCGCAATAGTCGCGCCACCGCCGGTCGAGGCCGCGCGCTGTCCTTCGCGCGCCAATGCTTCCTTCAATGCGCGCACGATCAAGCCGCGCACCAGCGCGCCGTCACGGAAGCGCACTTCGGTCTTGGCCGGATGCACATTGACGTCGACCTCGCGGCTTTCGAGCGTCACGAACAAAGCCAGCAATGGATGACGGTCGCGTGGCAGATAATCGGAATAAGCCGCGCGCACCGCACCGACGAGCACCTTGTCGCGCACCGGGCGACCGTTGACGAACAGATATTGCCCGAGCGTATTGGCGCGCGACAAAGTCGGCAGTCCGGCAAAACCTTCCAGCCGCACGCCTTCGCGCTCGGCGTCGATGGCAATCGCATTGGCGCGAAAGTCGGCACCGAGCACATCGCCAAGCCGCGACAGTTCGTCGATCGCCGCAGCCCACGTCACCGGCGCGCGCTCCTCGCCAGCCAGCGTGAAGGCAACATCCGGCCGGCTCATCGCCAGCCGCCGCACCACTTCGCGCACGGCTTCGGCTTCGCTGCGGTCGGTCTTGAGAAACTTCAGCCGCGCCGGTGTCGCGTAAAACAGATCGCGCACCTCAACCGTGGTGCCGTGGCCGAGCGCCGCCGGTTTGGCGTCCGACTTCTTGCCGGCATCGACTTCAAGCATCCACGCATGCGGCTCGTCCTTGTGCCGTGTCGTGATGATCAGCCGCGCCACGGCGCCGATCGACGGCAAGGCTTCGCCGCGAAAGCCGAGCGTGTGGATGTCCAGCAGATCGTCGCCGGACAGTTTCGAGGTGGCATGGCGATCGACCGACAGTTCGAGATCGGCGCGCGTCATGCCATCGCCGTCATCGGTGACGCGGATCAGGCGGCGGCCGCCGCCGTCGGTCAGCACGTCGATGCGGCGCGCGCCGGCATCGAGCGCGTTCTCGACCAGTTCCTTGACCACGCTCGCCGGCCGCTCGACCACTTCGCCGGCGGCGATGCGATTGATCATGGATTCGGATAATTGGCGGACGGGCATGAACGTTTCTCTTGGCCGACATCGGATAAATCCGACGTCGGCACCTGATTCGGATTGAGCCGCAATGTAAGGGCGCCAATCGGCCACTGCGAGGCGGCGCGGCGAGCTACCCCCGCTATTCCAGCCCTTAATCGAGGCTGGGACGCCCACCGCGCATGCTTTTGATGGCGGAACGGTGCTTTTTACCCTCAACCCGCTTGCGCTTCTGAGCCTTGGGCACCTTGGTGGCACGGCGCGGCACCGGGCGCACCGCCGCTTCCCGGATCAGGTCGAACAGCCGCTCGCGGGCGTCGGCGCGGTTGCGGGTTTGGTCGCGGTGCGATTGTGCGACGATGACGATGACGCCGTCTTTGGTGAGCCTGCTGCCAGCCAGTTTCATCAGCCGCAGTGCGACGTCGTTCGGCAGCGACGGCGAACGGCGCACGTCGAAGCGCAACTGCACCGCCGACGAGACCTTGTTGACGTTCTGCCCGCCGGGCCCGGACGAGCGGACAAAGCTCTCCTCAAGCTCGCTATCGTCGATCGAGATATGGTCGGTGACCTGGTGCATGCCCCATCATGCCGCAGAACGGCTAGGAAGTGAGATACTTCTTGGCCAGCACCTTGCCTTCTTCCACCGCCGGCTGATCGAAGGCATCGAGGCCCATTAGATGCGCGGCGATGATGGTCTCCAGCATGAAGTGCATCAGCAATTCGCCCATGCTGGCTTCGTTGATGTCGGGCAGATGAATCGTGCGCACCGGGCAACCGTTCTTGGCCAGCGTCTCGGCAGTGGCGCGGGCTTCCGCATCCACCAGATCGCCGAGCGTCTTGCCGCCGAAGGCCGGCTCGCCGGCGAGCTTCGATAACTCCGCGTCCATCTTCGGGCCGACGCCCTTGGTGTCTGTGCTGAGCACCGTGAACAATTTGTCGCGCGGCCCGCCGAGATAGAGCTGCACCTGGCTGTGCTGATCGACCGGGCCGAGCGCCGCCACCGGCGTGGTGCCCTTGCCGTTCTTGCCGAGGCTTTCGGCCCAGAGCTGGACGTACCAGCGCGTGAAACGCTCCAGCCGGTCGGCATAGGCCATCACAACGCTGATGCTTTTACCTTTGCTTTCGGCCAGCGCCACCGACAGCGCGGCGCCCAGCGCGGCGGGGACTTCGCGGGCCGCCTTCTTCGCCAGCACCGGCGCAAACGCTTCCTGCGCGCCCGAGCGAATCGCGAAAATATCGAGACCCAGCATCGCCGCCGGCAGCAGGCCGACATTGGTCAATCCCGAGAAGCGTCCGCCGACGCCGGTGTCGTGCTCAAGGCATGGGATGTGATGGTGGGTCAGCAGATCGCGCAGGCCGTTGCGCTTGCCCATCTTGGCCGGCTCGGTCAGCCCGAGGAAAATATCGGGGATGCGCGGTCCGAGGTTCTGAGCCTTGAGCGACGACAGGGCCGCGATGGTCTGCATCAGCGTTTCCGCGGTGCCGCCCGATTTGGAAATCGCGACAAAACGCGTCGTGCCATGCGGCAACTTCTCGAGCAGTGCCGAATAAGTACGCGGATCGATATTGTCCATGAAATGCAGGCGCGGCGGTTGACGCAAGGCGCCAACGCCCGGCACGCCATGCCAGGCCAATTGCGCCAGCGTCTGCCCGCCGAGGCTGGAGCCGCCGGTGCCCAGCAGCACGATGTCGGTGGCGCGGTCGGCAAGCCGGTCGGCCGCCTCGATGATTGGGCGCAGATCGTCATGCTTGCCGGCGAGTCGCAGCAGCGGCAATCCGCCGTCGGCGTGGCGGGCGCGCAACCAGTCGAGCGCGCCTTCGGTGCGCGCCAATGCGGCATTCAGCACGCTGTCGGAAATGCCGTGCGGCCCGACATTTTTTTCGAGCGCATGATCAATGGATTGGATGATGGGCATACGGTTATTTTGCCTAGAGACGCTAAAAGGACGCAACGGCCAACGCGGCGGACTTTACTCGGTTCCCACCGACGACAAACCCTTGGGGCGGCCCGCCACGGTGACGAGCATGCCACCGCCGAACAGGCGTTTGGCGACCCGCTTGGCATCGCCGATGGTGACGGCGTCGATCAGGCTGGAACGGCGCGTGACGTAGTCGATGCCGAGATTGTCGAGTTGGATCTGGGTGAGCTGCGCGGCGATCTTGCCCGAGGTGTCGAGCGACAGCGCATAGGAGCCCTTGAGGAAGGATTTTGCCGCCGCCAGTTCTTCCGGCGTCGGGCCCTCGTCGGCCATGCGCTTGGTCTCAGCTTCGATGATCGCCAAAGCGTCGCTGGTGCGGTCGGCCTGCGTCGCGGTGCCGCCGATAACGACGGCCGCACGCTTGAACCAGACCAGACTATCGGAGACGCCGTAGGCCAGTCCGCGTTTCTCGCGCACTTCGCGATAAAGCCTGGACGAGAAACTGCCGCCGCCGAGAATGTGGTTGACGATATAGCCGGCCATGAAATCCGGATCGCTGCGGGCAAGCCCCTGCCCGCCGAAATTGACCACCGCCTGCGGCACGTCGAGGTTAATCACGATGCGGCGGCCAAGCCCGCGCGGTGTCGCGGCGACGACCTGCTTGAGGTCGTTCCTGGCCGGCAACGAGCCGAAGGTGCGGTCGATCAGTTCGCCCGCGGTCTTGGCATCGACGTCGCCGACAATCGAGATCGTCAATTCATTTCGCGCGAAGACGCGGCGGATGTAGTCGCGCATGTCGTCAACAGTGACGCGCGGCAGGGTTTCCAGCGTGCCCTTGCCTTCGAGGCCATAAGGATGGCCGGGGAACGCGGTCGCCCACCATTGAATGCTGGCGATGGTATTCGGGTTGGTGGTGTCGCGGCGCAGCGCGGACAGTTCCTGCCCGCGTACGCGTTCGACCGCATCAGGTTCGAAACGCGGCGCGGTGAGCGCCAGCTTCAGAAGATCGAATGCCTCCTCGCGGTGCTCATTGAGCGCGCGCAGCGAGCCATGGAATTCGTCGCGCCCGACCCGGAAGCCGAGTTCGATGGCGTGGTTTTCCATACGCTCGTGGAATGTCTTGCCGTCGAGAGGACCGGCGCCCTCGTCGAGCAGGTCGGCAGCGAGATTGGCGGTGCCGGATTTTTCCGGCGCGTCCTGGCTGGAGCCGCCGTGAAACGCGTAATTGAGCGTGATCAGCGGCACGGTCTGCTCGCGCACCAGCCAGGCCGGAATGCCGGACGGGCTGACGATCTTTTCGATGGTCATCGCGGACGCAGGCGCGGCGGTCACCAGCGCCAGGGCGGTCAGCGCAATAAAAGCCGCAAGACGGTTCACAAGGCGGTTCATGACTTTTTCTCCGCCTGGGGGCTGGTGTCTTTGATCAGGAAACCGGTGACCGAGCGCCGCTTGTCGAGCCATTTGCGCGCGGCGTCCTGCACTTGCTCCGCGGTCACGGCGCGGATGCGCTCGGGCCAGCGCCGCACGTCGTCGACACTCGCTCCGGTCATGAGCGCGCCGCCGTACCAGCGCGCCATCGTCGCCTGATTGTCCTGGGCGTATGTCGCATCGGCAATAAGCCGCGACTTGGTGCGATCGAGTTCGTCGACGTTGACACCCTTGGCGATCAATTCGGCAATCACCGCATCGGCCTCGGCTTCGAACTGCTGCAGCGTCACGCCGGGACGCGGCGAGCCGAAAATCGTGAATTTCGACAGATCGAGCGCCGAGCTGTCGTAACCGGCGGCGGCCGATACCGCGACCGGCTTGTCGACCGCCAGCGTGCGGTACAAGCGGCTGCTCGACCCGGAGCCGAGAATATGCGCCAGAACTTCGAGCGCTTCGGACTCGCCGCGTTGCGCATTGGCGAATGACGGCACCAGATAAGAGCGCTGCATCAGCGGTTGTTCGACCCGGGCATCCGCCAGCGTCAACGAGCGCGACGCCACCGGCGGCGGCTCCTGCGGCCGCACACGCGGTGCCACAATGACGTCATTGCGTTTGACCTTGCCGTAGGTGTCTTCAGCGAACTTGCGCGCCTGTTCGGGATCGATGTCGCCGGCGATCACCACCACCGCGCCGTTCGGACCGTAGAAGCGGCGGTAGAATGCGAGCGCATCATCGCGGGTGAGCCCCTCCATCTCCTGGCGCCAGCCGATCACGGGCCGGCCATAGGGATGGTTGAGGAACAGCGCGGCGTCGATCTGCTCTCCGAGCCGGGCGCGCGGATTATTGCCGACGCGCTGGTTCTGCTCTTCGAGAATGACGTTACGCTCGGGCAGCACGACCTCGTCGGTGAGCTGCAGGCCGGTCATGCGGTCGGCCTCGAATTCCATCACCGTTTTCAACTGCTCGGTCGGCACGCGCTGGTAGTAGCCGGTGTAATCGCTCGAGGTGAAAGCGTTTTCCTGGCCGCCGATGGTCGCGACCACGCGCGAAAAATGTCCAGTCGGGTTTTTCGCTGTGCCCTTGAACATCAGATGTTCGAGGAAATGTGCGAGGCCGGATTTGCCTGCCGTCTCGTCGGCGGACCCGACTTTGTACCAGATCATGTGCGTGACGACCGGCGCGCGGCGGTCGGGAATGACCACCAGTTCGAGCCCGTTCGGCAGCATGAAGTTCGCGACCTTGATCGGTTCGGCGATAGCGGCAGGCGCCAGCAGCGCAGCGGCGATGAACGCAGCGGCGGTCCGGGACAACATTGCGATGAAGGACATGACTCTCGATTCTGCCAATGGCGGAAAAAGCGCCCCGCTCAGCCGCGCGAAACGTCAAGCATGTTCACGCGGCAACGAAATCATCACGCAAAAACAAATTGAATTACTGCTTACCGACCGGATGATCGATCAGGTAATTTTCCGGCTTGGGCGTACGCGACTTGTCCTTGCCGGTGCCGTAAGGCTGATCCGGCGACGGCGTCTGATAGCCCGGGGGCGGCGCGGTCAAGGAGGCACGCGGCGGTTCGCCGGTGAAATTGCCGACTTCCTCGTCCTTCTTGCCGAACATATTGGTGAAGATGTTGCCCTTGTCGCCGAGTTCCGAGGGCTTCATCTGACTGCCGAAGCCATACGGCGACGACTCATATGAAGCGCTGCTGCTGGCCGCGCGGCGTGCGCCGCGCTGCGCCGCCTTGGCGCCCGGCGCGATTTCGTCGGGCCGCAACGGGCGGCCCTCGCGCAGGATCACATCGTCCGGATTCGGATCGGCGTCGCGCTCGGCCTTGGCTTCGCGGCGGGCGCGCTCGATATCCGGATCGACCGGCCAGGCCGGGTTTTTCGCAGCAACGTCACCGCGCTCCGGCGGCGGCAGAACCTTGCCAGGCGGGATTACCAGCGGAGCGCGCTGCTGATAATTGATGGTCGCTTCGCCATCACGTTTGAGGCCGAGGCCTTCCATGATGTTGCGCATGATCTTGGTATCGATCGGAACGCTGTCGTCGGCGGCGCCCGCCGGTGCGGCATAGGCCAGCATCGCGGAACCCAGAACCAGGGCGCTCACGGTAGACTTCAGCGTCAGGCGCATGTCACGGATCATGGCACTCATCCCGGTATTACTCGCGGTCCGGCGGCGTAGCGTCTCGAATCCCTCAAGGAATTCAACCACCTGTATTGTCCGCGAAAGGACTATCGCGGTCGATCAGGGCGCTTTTACGGCGCGTCCCGCAGCCACGGATTCATACAGGAGGCCGGCCACCCCGGCAACGATGGCCACGTCCGCTAGGTTAAAGACGTACCAGTCGAACCGCCAATTAGCCCCGGAAACGTGAAAAAACACGAAATCCACCACCCAGCCATAGGCCAGCCGGTCAATGCCGTTGCCAATGGCGCCGCCGATGATCAGGCCCAGGGACAATGCCGCCAGGCGGCCCCCGGCCCTCGCCAGCCAGACCCAGAGCAGAATCACCGCCGCCACCTTGATGCCGAGCAGCACCCACTGCCCCAGCGCGGTATTGGTCTGGAACAGGCCGTAGCTAATGCCGGTATTGCGGGCGAGCACGAAGTCGAAGAATGGCCCGAGCCGCACCGGGTGGGCCGGCAGATCGTGGACGAACAGCAGATAGAGTTTGCTGGCCTGATCGAGCACGCAGGTCACCGCCGCGACTACGAGGCCGAAGACGGTGAACGGGCCGCGGAGATAAGAATTCATCTTGGCCCCCGCGGCGGTCACTCCGCCGCCTTGCGCAGAGTTTCCCATTCACGCAATGCCTTGGCATCGCGCGGCGAGACGTCCGGAAACTCCGGATCGGCGCCGATGTCGGGAAGGATTTTCCACGAACGGGCGCACTTTCTACCAGAAGCCAATTGCACGTCTACGATTACGGAAAAAGCGCCGCCAGTCCAACGAACGACCTTCCTATAGATATTTTCTAAATCAACTTTTCGATCATCGCCGAGAGATTGTTCGTTCGGCATCGATTCTCGGACAGTAATGCCGGAAGTGATGCACACTTCAGCCATATCCACGTTTTGTAGCAAGTTGGGAAAGTAACCATCGTCAAATTCTACGACGGGGTGAGCTTCAAGAGAGGAACCGATTTTTTTTGCCGCTCTCGCAAGCTCCATTGCCTCGGTAACAGTTCGCCTCACTTCACGAACATACTCCCACTTCTCGGCAAGCTTGGTATCGTTCCAGGCCGAAGGCACGTCCGGGAACGGTTCGAGATGCACCGACTTGGCATCGGCGCCGTAACGCGACTGCCAGGATTCCTCCGCCGTGAAGCACAGCATCGGCGCCAGCCACGTCACCGTGCAGCGGAACAGATGATCGATGACCGTCAGCGACGCCTTGCGCTTGGCCGACGAAATCGGATCGCAATACAGAACGTCCTTGCGGATATCGAAATAGAACTCCGACAGATCGGATGTCATGAAAGCCGACAAGGCGGCAAAGATGCGATTGTAGTCGAAATCCTTGTTGGCGTCGCGCACCAAGGCATCGAGCTCGGTCAGCCGGTGCAGCATCAGCCGCTCCAGCTCCGGCATCTGCTCGAACTTGACGCGCTCGTCCTCGTGGAAATGCGCCAGCGAGCCCAGCATCCAGCGCACGGTGTTGCGCAGCTTGCGATAGGTGTCGGCGGTGGTCTTCAGGATTTCCGGCCCGATGCGCAGGTCGTCGGCGTAATCCGAGGCGCAGACCCACATGCGCAGGATGTCGGCGCCGGAATTCTTGATGACGTCCTGCGGCGCGGTGACGTTGCCGGTCGACTTCGACATCTTGCGGCCCTGCTCGTCGAGCACGAAACCGTGCGTCAGCACCACGTCGAACGGTGCGCGGCCGCGCGTGCCGCAGCTTTCCAGCAGCGAGGAATGGAACCAGCCGCGGTGCTGGTCCGAGCCTTCCAGATACATCACGGTGTCTTTGCCGCCGTCGACCTTGCGCTTGATGCCGGCAAGCGACGGGAAATGCACCGGGTCTTCCAGCACGAAAGCGTGCGTCGAGCCGGAGTCGAACCAGACGTCGCAGATGTCGTCGACTTTCTTCCAGCCTTCATTGCCACGCTTGCCGAGGAAGCGCGCCGCGGCGCCGTCTTTATACCAGGCGTCGGCGCCCTCTTTCTCGAAGGCTTCGAGGATGCGCAGTTCGACTTCCGGATCCTGCAGGATCTCGACCGAGCCGTCCGGCTTTTCCTTGATGAACACGGCGATCGGCACACCCCAGGCGCGCTGGCGCGAGATCACCCAGTCCGGGCGG
>CAISIV010000186.1 GCA_903885555.1 uncultured Hyphomicrobiales bacterium | reverse complement strand
GGCGGCACTGGAAACGTCGCTTCGTAGAGCCGAATTGCAGGCGGCTACTTTTTCCCCAACAGCACCATCGCCACCGGAAGGGCATGACCGATCGACGAATAGTCGCCGGACAGCAAAGCCGAAAGGGCTTCCTCACGTTCCAGGAAGACGGCCTCCGCGCCCTCCAAGTCGCCGGAGTTTGCGTCAGCGATTTTGGTCAGGCCGAGCGCGTGGTAGAAATGATGAAGGCCGAATCCGTAAGTGCAACTCAGATAATACTCAGCCAGCGGCCGCCACGTTCCCGCGGTGTAGCCGGTCTCCTCAAGGAATTCGCGCTGCGCGCCGACCAATGAATCCTCTCCGGGCTCGACCCTGCCGCCCGGCAGGCTCAAGCCGACGCGCCTAATGCCGTGACGGTACTGCCGCAACATGAGAAATTGCCCGGCCGCAGTTTCGGCCACGACGGTGGTGAACACGCCCGACGAGATCTGGTGGTAGTCATCGACTACGCGGCCGTCGGGCAGCCGCACTTCCTCGACCGCAACCTCAAAATACGGTTTCGCCGAGTAAACCGTGCGGCGGGCCAGAACCTCCCAGGGATCGATTGAAGAAGACATTCTGACCTCAGCCTTCGTGAATGATGAGCCGATGAACTAACGGACGAAGAACGATTGCGACCGGTTGATCGAAATCACCGCATCTACTGCTTCGGGGGGCAAGGGGCCGAGCGGGCTCGCGCCTGCATTCTCATCCGCTTCGTCCGGCCGCAACATGCCGGGAATGACACTGGCGACGGCAGGAAACGACAGGCAGAAACGCAACGCGGCCTGCGTCTTGGATGAGCCGAGTGGCCGCGGTACTGCGTCAAGCACACGATCTGCGCCCTCACACCAGACGGCGATCTGCGTCGGTTTCCAGCCGAGACGGTGATCGCCCGGTGGAAACGCCGTATCGGGGCGAATGGCGCCGGAGAGAAAACCAAAGCAGAGCGGGGTGCGGGCGATGATGCTGACATCCTGTGCCTGGGCGGCGTCGAACAGGCCGCATTCCAGGGCGCGGATGTCCAGCATGTTGAAATTTACCTGCAGGACTGTTGGCCGCACCGTGGCGAGCACCGCTTTGGCATCGGCCGGCGATCGCATCGATAGGCCCCAGGCGCGCGCTTTGCCTTCGCGCACCAGGCTATCGAGTGCGTTGACGACGTCGCCGCGCGCTAAAACCTCCGGGCTCGCATTATGCAACTGCAGCAAGTCCACATAATCAGTTCGCAGGCGTATGAGGCTCTGTTCGCACGAGCGTGTGATTGCCGACGGATCGAAATCCGGTTCGCGGTCCCAACGGCTGAATCCAGCCTTGGTCGCGATCACGACCGTGTCGCGGTCGCGCGCGAATGCTTCGCCGATCAGTTGCTCGCTGCGGCCGTCGCCGTAAACGTTCGACGTATCGAAGAAATTGATGCCGATATCGCGCGCACGCTGAAGGGCGCTCAGCGATACGCTGTCGTCAGTCGCGCCATATGAGGTCAATCCGGCGGTTGCCCCGCCGATGCCCCATGCGCCAAAACCAATTTCCGAGACCTTGATGCCGCTGTGCCCGAGCCGGCGATAATTCATCTCAAAGCACCAAGCCGGCTGGCGCCGCCCTTCTCAGTAGTGGCCCGCCAACTGCCGCTCGGCCACTTCGACGCGATTGTCGTAGAGATAGGCGCCCTTCTTGTTGCCCCACCAGACAACTTCCCGGCACCAGGTCTGGAAGTCATCGTAAGGCTTCGACGAACGGTCGATTTTGACGACCATAGACTTTGCTTCCAGTGCCGCAGGTTCGCCGTTGCGCATATTCTGCCAGAAGCCAAGCAGGTCGTAGTTCAGCTGCAGCGTTACATCGTCTTTCACGAAAGGCTGGCGAACCAGCGCGCCGTTGAGCCGGATCGCTTCCTCGATCGCGTCGAGCGGCGATTTCGTGCCATGCGCCCGTAGCATCTCAAGCAGCAACTGCGCCGCTTCCCGGTAGAAAACGTCGAACTTCTGCTCGGCCGTCAGTTTGATGAAGATGTATTCGTCGGCCGGCCAGAAAATATTGAGATATTCCTTCGAGAACACATATTCGGCGCCGCCCTGCTGGATCGAGAGCGCCTCGTCCTCGAAAAATCTGGCAATGCCCGCGATGGTCGGATATTTGACGGCATCGGCGCCGATGAAGCCTTCGACCATGTCGCGATAGGCCATCCCCGAAATGCTGTGAGCCAGAAGCAGCGGAATCTGAAACAGCTTGTCGAAATGAAGGAGCGCGGTCATCCAACAGAACGACCGTGTGCGCCGCCAGTCCGCAAGCGGCATGGCCGCCGTGGCGATAACCAGATCCTGAACTTCGTGCACGTCGTCGTCGAGTTCGACACGCTCGCCATGGATATTGATGATCAGCGACTCTACCGTCTTCATGCCGTACTTGCCCTGATAGGCTGGGGCGCCCATCTCGGCATTGGGCAGAATCGACAGGTTGTTAAACTGGATACGGTTGTGCTGGCCGTTTTCGATCAGCAGATTGACGCCATGCAGGAACGACTCGTGAGTCTCGCCCGGCAACCCTAAGATTAAGTCGGAGTAGGTTTCGACCCGGTCGCGGGTGAAGCGGCGCTGCAACTCCATATAGGTGTCGAGCGAGATGTTGTCGCGCTTGATGGCTTCGAGAGTCGTCGGATCGACGCTTTGCATTGAAAGCGCGACGCCCTTGTTCAGGCCGGCGTCGGACAGAATCTTCTGTGTTTCATAGGCGCGCTCGGTGGCGTTCTTGGTGTTCTGCACCGACAGAGCGCGCGGGAATCCGGTTTCCTGCTTTACCTTGGCGACATACTGCGCAATGTCGACATCGCGCTTTTGAATGCCGAAATTGGCATCGCAGCAGAAGATGTATTCGATCTTCTTCTTGGCGAACCAGTCGACTTCCTTGAACAGGCGTTCCTCGCCGAATTTCGTGACCTTGGCGGCGGTCGCCGATCCCCAGTCGCAGAACGTGCACCGGAACGGGCAGCCGCGATTGGTTTCCCAAAGGCCGATCCAGCTCTCGTTCGGATTAGCGGCCATCAGGCGGTCGAATGCGCCGTCGAGGAAAGGCGACGGAACGTCGTCGAGATCGCGGAAGCGCGCGCCGTTGGCGTTGCGGGTGAAGCTGCCGTCGGCGCCGATAAAGCTGACGCCGGCGAGAGTGGCCCAGTCGCGCGCCGGCAGCGATTCCAGGATGCGCAGGAAGATCGCCTCGCCTTCGTTGTGAACCGCGATGTCGATGAACGGGTTGGCGCGCATGAACGCCTCGGGTTGGTCGGGCACATGCGGGCCGCCGAAAATGATGAGGACGTTCGGGTTGCGCGCCTTGAGGCGCCGGGCGATCTCCAGCGAGAAGCGGCCATTCCAGGCGTAGGTGCTGAAGCCGACGACGTCGGCATCGACGAGCTGATCGACGGCGTCGGCGATTCTCACGCGCTTGAAAAGCGGCAGCAAAAAACGATAGCGCGTCGGATCGGCCGAATTGTGTTCTGTATAGGTCTGCAACAGCGCGACCGAATAAGGCAGATAATTCTGCCCCGAAAACGAGTTATTGATCTGAACCAGACCGATCGTGAGAGGACGGATTGCCGTGGTGGGGCTCAACAAAAGGCTGCCGTTGCTGTTCATCAGAATTCAATTCTCGTTAACAACTGTGCAAAGTAATAGCCAAAGTGGGGACGTTAAGCCACCATAAGCTGCAGAAAGGCCGCTCTCACCATACTGAAAAGAATAAGATTTTTCTCCTGCCTGTATAATATGCAATTTTAAGGGTTTAATATACCGATAGGTTTTGTAGTTTATTCGACAAAGATTTTTCCCGCTGGGAGGCAGGGAGAATGTATAGCGCGCGATCCGAAAGGCCAGTACCGGCGCGCGATGGCCGGCAAAATCAAGAATTTCACCGGCGTCGATGCGCCCTATGAGGCGCCGGAAAATCCAAATCTGCGTTTGAAGGCCATCGAGGGTGACGCTAACACGCTTGCCCATAAAGTGATCGATGAACTCATCCGGCGCGGCATCGTGGCCATCTGAGGCGTGGCGACGTAATACCAAGCCTAGCGGCTTACAATGGAACTCTAGGCATACAAATCTATTTCGTTACTTTGGGTCGAACGCGCTTGAGCCGCACGCCCGCGCCGCCGCCATTTTCGTCAATGAACTCAACGCCGCCGCTTTCTAGCGCTTGCTTGACTACCGTGAGAGTGGCGCGACGAGGTTCTTTTATTCCCGCTTCGAGCTGGCGCACCGTCACGACTCCAACTTTGGCCCGTGTCGCCAATTCCTGCTGGCTCCAGTCGAGGAGGGCGCGGG
>CAISIV010000185.1 GCA_903885555.1 uncultured Hyphomicrobiales bacterium | reverse complement strand
GCGGGCGATTTCGTCGATGACGCCGATGATGTCGGAGATCTTGCGCGAGGAGTCCTCGATCTTGGCCATCGCATCGACCGCGTGCGCGACGACGGCGCCGCCCTGCTCGGCGATCCGGCGAGTTTCACCGGCCGACGAATTGGCCTGCTGAGCATTCTCGGCGTTCTTCTTCACGGTCGCGGAGATGACCTCCATCGACGCCGTGGTCTCCTCAAGGCTGGCAGCCTGCTCTTCCGTACGCTGAGACAGGTCGGTCGTGCTCGAGGAGATTTCCGACGACGCGTTGGTGACTTCGCTGGCGGACGATTTGATCTCGCCGATGGTCTCGCGAATACGGCCGATCATCGAGCGGACCGCGCCGGCGATCTGGCCGACTTCGTCCTTGCGATCGATCTTCGGCATCGACACATTGAAGTCGCCGGTCGCGACCTTCAACATCACTTCCTGGATCATCCGCAGCGGCGCAATCACGCGGCGGGAGACCAGAAGCATCACGGTCCCTGCCAAGACCAGCGCCATGATCAGCAAGCCAAGCTGGATCGTCAAAGCCGACGTCGCGCTCGTGCGCTGGGTCGCGGCGTAACCCTTCGCAGCATCCAGCGCCGCCTCGGCGACATTCAACAGCGATGCGAGCTTCGCCACCGACATCCGCGACCAGTCCACCACATTGACATTGAGTTTTTCGCCGGCGATCAAGGAGTTCAACGTTTTCAGCCGGAGCGCGCTGTATTCTGCGCCAAGAAACTCCTTATTGCCCTTTTCGATAGCCGCGGTGAGACTGGCCGGAAGCGAAAGACCGGCAGCAATGTCCTCCAAGGCAGCCCAGGCCGTTTCAAGTCTGCTCATATGAGCGGTGTATTTAACGAACGCGTCGGTCCCCAGCGGCTGTCCGCTGAGCCCGTTCGATAGCATGACCGAGGCATCGCCGGCCGCGTTACGCGCGACCCAGGCCAGCTGCTTTATTTCCAGCAATTGGTCGATATACGCGTCCTCAAGCTTCACCGATCGGGTCATCAGCGACGACGTCTTGTCGAGCAACGTCATCAGGACGTTGGTGTCGTTGTTGAAATCCTGCACCAGGCCTTGCCGGCGCGCTGCCTTCGGCTGCTGGAAGGCCGACACGGTTTCCTGATGCAGCGCAATCAGCCGCGTCAGCGACGCATTGAGACCACCGATCGCGTCTTGCCGTCCGGGAAAGTCAGCGGCAGCTAATGCAATCAGGCCGGCCTTGAGGGCCGGCATTTCAGCGTCGCGGACTTCTTTGAGCTGCGCAGGCGGCGAAGAAAACTGCTCTTCACCACTCAGCGTACGAAACGTTGTCGATCGGTCCACGCGGAGATTGTGCAGAGACGTGAAGAGATAAGATGAGGCTTCTGCGACAGCGCCGATCCGGCTGAGAGTCGTCAAGCGATTCCACGACTGCCAGGCTCCCAAGGACAGCATGACCACCACAGCCGCCGCCAAGGTGGTGATGACGGACTTCAACAGGACGCTGACGGTGAGCCTATCAAGCATGACGGTGCATCCAATTCCTGATTGTCGACGAGACCAGAATTTGGAGCGATAGTGGACAGGCTTTCTAAACGATTTTATAAAATTGTTACGCGGCGTCAGCGCTTTTCACTAACGCATTTAGTTATTCTGGATTATCGCCCGTGACGGTCAGACGACGCGTCAGGCAGCCGAACGGCGTCGCGGTGCGGCGCGTACCGGCTGCGGACGCCGCTGTTCCGACCGCGTATTGACGCTTTGGGCATCCATCGGCGCGGTATCAGGTTCGGCTTCGATCCGGAAATATGCGACCTGATCGTCCATATTCTGCGCCTGATGCTCGAGCGTCTTGGCGGTCGCCGCATTTTCTTCGACCAGGGCTGAGTTCTGCTGAGTCACATTGTCCATCTGTGTGATGGCTTTGTTGATTTCATCGACGCCGCTGGCCTGCTCGGCGCCCGCGGCCGCGATATCGGCGATGATCTGCGTGACAATATTAATCGACTTGGTGATTTCGCCCAACGCCGAACCGGCCTGATTGACCAGTTGCACGCCTTCCTGAACCTGACCGGATGAGTTGGTGATCAACGCAGTGATGTCCTTGGCGGCCTGCGACGAGCGCTGGGCCAGACTGCGGACTTCGGTGGCGACCACCGCGAAACCGCGGCCAGCTTCACCGGCTCTTGCTGCTTCTACCGCGGCGTTAAGCGCCAGCAGGTTGGTCTGGCGTGCGATCTCGTCGATCACGCCGATAATGTCGGACACTTTGTGCGAGGACTCTTCAATCCGCGCCATGGCGTCGATCGCCTTGGCGACGACCGCGCCGCTTTGATCGGCAATGCTGCGGGTCTGCGCGGCCGATTGCGCAGCGTGTTGCGCACTCTCGGAATTCTTGCGCACGATCGAGGAGATTTCTTCCATCGAGGCCGAGGTCTGCTCGAGGCTCGCGGCCTGCTCCTCAGTGCTTTGCGACAGATCGGTCGTGCTGGTGGCGATTTCAGCCGAAGCATTGGTGACTTCGCGGGCAGACACCTTGATCTGAAGCAGGGCTTCGCGAACCTTAGCGGCCATCAGATCGACAGCACACGCGATTTGGCCGATCTCATCCTTGCGTCCGATTCCGGGGACCTTGACGGCAAAGTTGCCCTTGGCGAGTTCGTCGAGCGGCCTGGTCAGCGCCCGGAGAGGGCGCGCGATCGTTACGACCGCGAAGGCAATCACGCCGACGAACAAGAGCACGCAGGCCACCAGGAAACTTGCGCTTATAACCACGCTTTGCCAGCCGGAACGCTTCAGATTGGCTGTATGCAATTCGCTCGCTTCGCTGGCGCCATTCATCACGTCCAGGATGGTGGCGAGCAACGGCGTGGTCGTGTCGGCCCATTCGCCAATCGCCATGGGATAACTGGCGCCGTTGGCCGACGCCTTCTGCATCTGATCGGCGAGCGGCTGGAACTTGGCGAAATAGCCGTTCTTTGCCGCCTGCACACCTTTCGCGATACTTGCGTGCTCCCCAACCCTGAGATTGCCTTCCAGCAACCGCCACATCAGGCCGACCTGCGCGCGAATGCTTTTGATATTCGAAATATTATCGGGCGAGATCGCAGCCTTGGCCGATATCGCTTGCGAAATTGTTGCGCGTTCACGCCCCGCGGTATCGCGCATGTTCCAGGCCAGTACGCGAATATTGGCCAGCCGCGACAGTTCGGGATCGAGGCCGCTGGTATTACCCAGCACGCCGTTCCACAATTTTTGCGCCGTCTCCACAAACGACGACATGACGGCATAGGTGTTCTTGACGACGTCGGCGTCGCGTTGCGGCGCCGCCTGTGCGATGGCGGCATCCGACTTGTTTCGATACTGATTGGCCTTATCGCGGGCAGCAGTGAACTCGGCAACCAGCGCATCCTTGCCGGTAAAGTCCTGCGTCATCAGGTCGGCAAACGCTGCATCGATTTTTGCCATCGCCGGCGTACGATTATCCTTGATGTTCTTGAGCGCGGCCGGACCCGCGGGCTCGGCACCTTGCAGCGCATTGTTGATGAATTGCCGCTCGATGAGGACGTCATAGACGCCGAGGATCAGCGCGTTGGCGGATGCGTTCTGCCGATCAGCGATTTCAGCCGTACGATAGACTTGCCACGACCGGCTGGCCTCGGCGAACAAGGCCCACATCGCGATTGGAATCACGAGCGCAAAAGAAAGCGCAATTCGTGTGGCAATTTTGATGCCGCCAAAATTCCGAAACATTACAAAGTTACCTCTACAGCGCGCAATACGCGTAGAATGAAACCTATTGGTGAAAGAGACTTTAAACTACAGAACCGGGTGTGGGATTTAAAAATACACTTCTATAATAATCCAAATTAATAAAATCGGATGCTGCCTATCGCGGTAGCATCGCGGCGATGTCATCGACCTCGACGTCGGGCGTCACCGCAGTCCAGTCCGTCATCTGGCCTCGAAACCATGTAACCTGACGTTTTGCGTAGCGGCGCGTATCCATGCGGCCGCCCTCGGCAGCCTCCTCCAATGAAATCTCGCCGTTGAGGTGACGGATCAGCCACGGCACGCCATGCGCCTTCATCGCCGGCAGCAACGGATCGAGCTGACGTGCGGCAAGAGCGCGCACCTCGTCGAGCGCGCCCGCTTCGAGCATGGCGGTGAAACGTTTATCGATGCGGGCCACCAGCTCGGTGCGCTCACAGGTGAGAAATATCTTGGCCGCCCGCGCCGGATCGAGCAGCGGCGCCATGCCGCCGTCCTGATGCCACTCCGACAGCGAGCGTCCGGTCGCCAGAATGACTTCAAGCGCGCGGCAGATGCGAACGCGATCGAGCGGCATCAAGCGATGCGCCGTCACCGGATCGCGCACCAGCAATTCGGCATAGACCGGCGCGACGCCCTCGTTCTCCACCCTCGCCCGCACCTGGGCACGGATTTCGGCGGGGATCGGCGGCACCGCCGCCAGTCCGGATGTCAGCGCCTTGAAATACAGCCCGGTGCCGCCAACGATAATCGGCATGCGGCCTCCGGCCGCAGTCTCGGCCAGCACCTCACCGGCATCGCGAACCCAGCGCCCGACCGAATAATTCTCTGCCTCATCGATCGTGCCATAGAGCCGGTGCGGCGCCCGCGCCTCTTCGTCCGGCGTGGGCCGCGCGGTAATGACGCGCAGGTGCGAATAGACCTGCATCGAATCGGCATTGATGACGGTGCCGCCGAGCTTCTCGGCCAATGCCAAAGCCAGCGCCGACTTGCCGCTGGCGGTCGGCCCTGCAATAAGCACCGCCTTATTGGCTCGCATCGCATGACTCATGTCGCAACCCTGATCGGCCCTTCGAACGCGCTCGACGCGTCCATGCTGGCGCGCGTCCGTGCCGAATTGCCCGGCGCGGCAGAGCCGCAACGGCTCGGCCCCGGCGCCACCGACATTCCCTTTAGCTTAAGCGGCGGCCTGGACCAACGCGCAGTCGTTGCCCAATTGCGCGGCGTCGTTAACGCGGCGGTGGACGTCGTGGTTCAGCTGGCCCCCAACCGGCGCAAGAAGCTGTTTTTGGCGGACATGGACTCCACCATGATCGGCCAGGAATGCATTGACGAACTGGCTGCTTTCGTCGGATTGAAAGAGCACGTGGCGGCGATCACCGAACGCGCCATGCGCGGCGAGATCGCCTTCGAACCGGCACTGCGCGAGCGCGTGGCTTTGCTCAAAGGTTTGCCGGTCAATGTCGTCGACGAGGTTATCGAAAAGCACATCACGCTGACGCCCGGCGGCCGCACTTTGGTGCAGACCATGCGCAAGCACGGCGTCTACACCGCGCTGGTGTCCGGCGGCTTCACATTGTTTACAGACCGCATCGCCAAAATGATCGGCTTCGACGAGACCCGCGCCAACACGCTGACGCTGGCCGACGATAAATTGGCGGGCGCAGTAAATGAACCGATCTTCGGTCGCGAGACCAAGCGCGCCACCTTGATCGAATTGCGCAGGCGGCTGGGACTTGGCGGCGGAGACACGATGGCGACCGGCGACGGCGCCAACGATCTCGACATGATCGCGGAAGCCGGATTAGGCGTCGCCTATCACGCCAAGCCGAAAGTAGCCGAGGCCGCTGCGGCGCGCATCGATC
The DNA here is from genome assembly GCA_903885555.1 of uncultured Hyphomicrobiales bacterium. Classification (GTDB taxonomy): domain Bacteria; phylum Pseudomonadota; class Alphaproteobacteria; order Rhizobiales; family Xanthobacteraceae; genus Pseudolabrys. The sequence goes on along the minus strand of CAISIV010000185.1, from coordinate 46,425 downwards.
ACGGCGACCTCACCGCGCTGCTGTACCTGCAGGGCTACAAGGTGGAAGAGTTTGTTGCAGTTTGATCGACACTCCGGGACGTCCCGGTCTTTCTAGGGAGAGCGGCCGTGGCCTGGATTATTCTTATTGTCGCTGGCGGTCTGGAAGTCATCTGGACCTATTTCATGAAGCAGTCGGACGGCTTTACCAAGCTGGTGCCGTCAGCCATCGCCATCGGAGCAAGTCTGGTGAGCTTCGTCCTGCTCGCCGTTGCCATGAAAACATTGCCGCTCGGCACCGCCTACACGGTCTGGACCGGCATTGGTGCGATCGGCGCCTTTGCAATCGGCATTGTCGTTCTTGAAGAGCCGGCGAACGCGACCCGCGTTTTGGCGGCGGGCCTGATCATCTCCGGGATCGTGCTGATGAAATTCTCGAGCACGACATAACGGCCTGGTGCCCAATTTTTAACCGTTTGTGGGAACCAAATGTTCCGACCTTGCCCCCTAAGGTAGACGCATCAACCAAGGGGGACGCAACAATGTTGTTTTTGATCAGTTCGTTGAAGCGCCTGTGGGGCGAACCGGCCAAATCGAGCTCTACTTACGAATACTGCGCTTTCGGGCTCTAAATGCCCGCAGTCCTGTATCCCTCACCCGCAAATGGGCGAGGGATACGGACGTTATTGCAAACTCAGCGCGACAAAGCTCGGATCGCCGTCGGGCGAGACAACAAGCAGCACCACCGCTTTCTTGCCTTCCTTTTTGAGCGACTCGACGCGCTTCTGCAGATCGGTGGCGTTCGCCACAGCTTGCTGCTGCACTTCGGCGATCACCATGCCGGGCGCCAGGCGCTTTTCCGACGCCGGTGAATTGGCATCGACGCCGGTGATCAGCACGCCTTTCACCTTGTCCTTGATCTTGAACTTCTTGCGCAGATCGTCGGACAGATTGGCGAGATCGAGGCCAAGCGCTTTCTTGATCGCCGGCTTCTCCTCGACGTCATCTTTCTTGGTGACGGCGGCAACCTTCTTCTCAGTCTCTTCGAGACGGCCAAGCCTGACCGTCTTCTTCTCTTCCTTGCCCTTGCGCACGATCAGCACTTCGACATCCTTGCCGACCGCAGTTTCGGCGACGATCTTGGGCAGATCGCGCATCTCCTTGATGTCCTTGCCGTCGAACTTGATGACGACGTCGCCGGGCTCGATACCGGCAGGCTTGGCCGGACCCTTGTCGTCGATACCGGCGATGAGTGCGCCGCGCGCCGGCTTGATGCTCAGGCTTTCGGCGATTTCGTCGGTGACCTGCTGGATGCGCACGCCGAGCCAGCCGCGCCGCACTTCCTTGAACTCACGCAACTGATCGATCACCGCCACCACGGTCTTCGACGGCACGGCAAAACCGATGCCGATCGAGCCGCCGGACGGTGAGATGATCGCCGTATTCACGCCGATGACGTCACCATCGAGGTTGAACAGCGGGCCGCCGGAGTTGCCGCGATTGATGGCGGCGTCGGTCTGGATGTAGTTGTCGTAAGGTCCCGAATTGATGTCGCGGTTGCGCGCCGACACGATACCGGCGGTCACGGTGCCGCCGAGGCTGAACGGATTGCCGATCGCCACGACCCATTCGCCGAGACGCAGCTTGTCGCTGTCGCCGAACTTCACCGCCTTGAGCGGCGTCGGCGACGAGACCTTGAGCAGCGCCAGATCGGTCTTGGTGTCGCGGCCGAGAACCTCGGCTTTCAACGTGGTGCCGTTGTTGAGGATGACACTGACTTCGTCGGCGTCGGCGATGACGTGGTTATTGGTGACGACGAGGCCGGACGGATCGATGACAAAGCCAGAGCCGAGCGAACTGACCCGGCGCGGCGTGCTGCCTTCGCCGCCCTGTCCCTGCCGTCCCGGACCGCCTGGGGCGCCCTGTCCACCCGGCCCGCCTGGACCACCCTGGCCGCGCCGGTTCTTGAAGAACTCTTCGAAGAATTCCTCGAACGGCGAGCCTGGCGGCAGCTGCGGCATTGCGCCGCCGCCGGAGATGTCGACGGTCTGTTTGGTCGAAATATTGACGACGGCGTCGATCACGGCTTCTGCGGTATCGGCGATATTTTCCGGCCCGCGCGCCAGCGCCTGCCCGGCCATGACCGGCCAAAGGATTGCGGCTGCAGCGAAAATCGCCATGCCGCCGCGTACAGTTGTCGTCGTCTTGGTGAAGAGCGCGCCCATGGGCGTCATGTCTCCTGAAACAGAGGGTCGGGTTCGACAGTGCCGCCGCCTTCGCGGCTAATCAAGGGCGTGGGACATCAACACCATGAGAGGCCGATTCGGACCGAAAAGCAGCCCCTCGGTCATGAATCGAGGCTAGCTGCGCACCAGCCAGACCACGACCAGCCCGATCACCGCCGAGCCGATGCCGATGATCCGCAAGGTCGGCTCGGGCGTTTCCAGAACGCTCGCGATCGCTTTTTTGGCGTGACCCGGAACGGCTGCAAACATCAGCCCTTCGATCACAAAGACCAGCCCGAGCGCGGCCAGAAAATCCGTCATAACCGATCGCGCTCTCTCGCTTTATTCCGTTACCGCGCCGGTGCCGGCACGGCCGACCCGGTCGATGCCGCGGGCGGCGTCGCACTGCCGCGCGGTTTGCCCGACGGATCGTTGAAGAAGCGGAAGAAGTTGGTGTCCGGCTTGAGAACAAGACGGGTGTCGCCCTGCTTCATGCTCGCTTCGTAGGCCTGCATCGAGCGGTAGAAAGTGAAGAAATCGGCGTCCTTGTTAAAGGCGTCGGCGAAAATCTGGTTCCGGATCGAGTCACCTTCGCCGCGGATCTGTTCGGACTGCGACGTTGCTTCGGCGATCAGCACCGTGACTTCACGATCGGCGCGCGAGCGGATTTCCTGGGCGCGCTGGGCGCCCTGTGCACGGAATTCCGCGGCTTCGCGTTGCCGTTCGGTCTGCATGCGCTGATAGACCGCCTGACTGTTCTGCTCGGGCAGATCGGCGCGGCGGATCCGGATATCAACGACTTGGATGCCGTAACCGGCGGCCTCGCGATCGACCAACTCGCGGATTCGCGACATCAGGTCGGCGCGCTGGTCGCGCACCACGTGGATGAAGGTCGCCTCGCCGAGCACGCGGCGCAACGCCGAATTCATAAGAATGGCGAGTTGCGAGTTGGCGCCCTGGATCGAGCCGAGCGTCTGATAAAAGCGCAGCGGATCCTTGATGCGATAACGCGCGAAGGCATCGACCACCAGACGCTTCTGGTCGGAGGCGATGACTTCCTGCGCCGGCGCTTCAAGATCGAGAATGCGTTTGTCGATAGCGATGACGTTCTCGATGAACGGCCACTTCACATGGAGGCCGGCATCGCTGATGACACCCACCGGCTGGCCGAGACGCAAAACCAGAGCCTGCTGAGTCTGATAGACGGTAAACAGCGACGAGTAGGCGATGAACAGCGCCGCGACGATGAGGATAGCGGCCACGCCGCCGATGAAATTGTTTCGCATTACCGTGCTCCCGCCTGCGGTTGGGTGCGCGGCGCCGCCGGCCGGCTGAGCTCATTGAGCGGCAGATAGGGTACGACGCCGCTGGAGCCGTCACGACCGCCGGAATCGAGGATGATCTTGTCGGCACCGCCGAGTACGCGCTCCATCGTTTCCAGATACATACGCTCGCGGGTAACCTCGGGCGCCTTCAGGTACTGCTCGTAGATCTTGAGAAAGCGCGAGGTCTGACCGGTGGCTTCCGCTACCGTTTGCGACTTGTAGGCTTCAGCGGCTTGCGTGATCTGCGCCACGCGGCCGCGCGCTTCCGGCACGACACGGTTCTGATAGGTCTGCGCTTCGTTGACCGCGCGTTCAAGATCGGCGCGGGCCGCCTGCACGTCGCGGTTGGAATCGATGACCTGCGTCGGCGGATCGACCTTCTGCATCTGCACCTGCTGCACCTGAATCCCGGCACCGTAGTTGTCGAGCGTCTTCTGCATCAGGTCCTGCACGGCGGTCTCGATAGTCTGCTTTGCGCCGGTGAGAACGCCCTGAATTTCCGAGCGGCCGACGACTTCGCGCATCGCGCTTTCGGCCACCGCCTTCACGGTGCCTTCGGGGCTCTGGATATTGAACAGATATTCGCCGACGCCGGTCGGCTTGACCTTCCACAACACCGAGAAATCGACGTCGACGATGTTCTCGTCGCCGGTCAGCATCAGGCTTTCTTCGGGCACGTCGCGCGTGGCGCTGCCGCGGCGAACGTCGTCGACGACGCGCATGCCGATATCGATCTTGTTGACGCGCAACGCCTTCGGTGTGAGCACGGTCTCGATCGGATACGGCAGGTGATAATTCAGGCCGGGCTGGACTTCGCGCACGTCCTTGCCGAAGCGCAGCACGACACCGAGTTCGTCGGGGCCGACCTGGAATACGCCCGAGAAGCCCCACAACACGAGAGCCGCGAGTCCGAGGATCGCAAAGCCCTTGCCGCCGAGATTGCCGCCCGGCAGCACGCGCCGCAATTTGTCCTGACCACGGCGGAGCATTTCCTCCAGGTCCGGCGGCGTGGGTCCCGACGACTGCGGACCGCCACCCCAGGGGCCTTTACCGCCACCGCCGCCTGAGCCTGAACCCCACGGGCCGCCACCGCCGCCCTGATTGCTCCATGGCATTGAAAAGTCTCCCAGCGCCGAGGCTTTGTGCCCGGCAAATCCAAGTCTTTGGACTAAGTCTTTGGCTATATTGGTGGGGGTTATAGGGGACGCAATGCCGGGGCACAACGCGCTGTCATGCCGCGCCCGGCAGGTGGTTGTATCGAGCTATCGCCTCACATATTCGGCCACGGCGAAGGCGGCACTGTCCTCTGGACCAGGGGGTATCTCCTGCCGCGACACCTCTTTCCAGACCGCGGGGTCGATCGGCGGAAATACCACATCGCCCTCCGGACTGGCATGGACATGGGTGATCTCCAGCCGCGCCGCGGCGGGCATCATGGCGTTGAACACGTCGCTGCCGCCGATAATCATGATTTCGTCGACGCCACGTTTTTGGGCATCCTGACGGGCAAAGGCCAACGCCGCGTCCAGACTGGTCGCCAGCACACAGCCGGGCGCGATCAGACTCAAATCGCTGGTCAGCACGATGTTGGTACGATTCTTCAGCGGTTTGCCGATGGAGACGTAGGTCTTCCTCCCCATGACGACGGGGCGGTTGAGCGTGACGCGGCGGAAATGCTGCAGATCGGACTTCAAACGCCACGGCAACTGGCCTTCGCGGCCGATCACATTATTTTCGCCGATCGCGGCAACCAGAACGATCTTGTACGTTGTCATGATGACGTTCCGATCCCGGCGAAGTCGTGCAGCGCCTTGCCGGTCAGCCGGCAGATCTTCCACTGGTCCATGACCTGGGCGCCGATCGACTTATAGAAGGCAATCGACGGCGCATTCCAGTCGAGCACCGCCCATTCGAAGCGGGCGAGCTTCTCATCCACACATCGTTGCGCCAGTCTGGACATCAGGGCCTTGCCGATCCCTTTGCCGCGAAACTCGGGCCGCACGAACAAGTCTTCCAGATAAATTCCGTGGCGGCCACGAAAGGTCGAGAAATTCTTGAACCAGACCGAAAAGCCCGCCGCCTCGCCGTTCCATTCCGCGATGTCGCATAACACCTGAGGCTCTTTGGCAAAGAGCGCCGCGGAAATTTCCTCCGGCGTCGCATCCACCTCCGCCTGAAGATTCTCGTAGTCCGCCAGTTCGCACACCAGAGCAAAGATCAGCGCGCTGTCGGCTGGAACCGCGGCGCGGATGGCGATACTCACACCGCCACCAAGGTTTTAATTGTCATACTGAAGAAATGGCGGCCAGGAACGGTTGGCATGTTGGGTCCAAGTTTGTTTGAGCACAAGCAATAGCATTCTATCGCATGAGTCGCGACGATGTCCTGACGGTGGCCACAACACAAGGAAAATGGCTGGCCAGTATATTTCGCATTAATTCGCGAGCGATCAGCCACGGCATGGCGGCTATCTCTTTGCCGGCATCTTGCTAACATCACCGGAGCCCGGCGAAACGTCCGGACTGCAGCGAACCAAAAAAATAATTTGGGGAGAAATTGAGTCATGGAAACACGCAGGGGCTTTCTCAAGGGTGCGAGCGCGGGCATCGTCTTTTGCAGTTGCGGTTTGCTCGACGCCGCGCGCGCGCAACATCGGGTCGCCAAGCGGCTGCCGGTCATGGTGCGCGGCAAGCGCATCAGAACCATCGACGTGCACGCCCACTGCGTGTTCACAGACGCCGTCGCATTGCTGGGCGCCGGTACGCCGCCCGCCACGGGGCCGGCCTGGACCGAGTCGCGATCATTCAATGTCGACGAGCGCATCAAAAATATGGACACCATGGCGATCGACATGGAGGTGATGTCGATCAATCCATTTTGGTATCATAAGGACCGAGACACCGCCGCGGCTGTCGTGAAGCTGCAAAACGAGAAACTCGCCGAGGTTTGCGCGTCGCATCCGGACCGCCTCGCCGCCTTCGCGTCGCTGACCCTGCAGGCGCCCGATCTCGCGGTCGAAGAGTTGACCATCGCGATGAAAAAACAGGGCCTGCGCGGCGCCGCGATCGGCGCCGGCGTCAACGACCTGGAATTCTCACATCCCAAATTCGATCCGGTCTGGGCCAAAGCCGAAGAACTCGGCGCGGTATTGTTCATCCACCCGCAGAGCACGCCGCAACTCGACGCCCGCTTCAAGGGCAACGGCTGGCTGTCGAACACCATCGGCAATCCGCTCGGCACCACCATCGCGCTGCAAAAGCTGATCTTCGAAGGCACACTCGACAAATTTCCCAAGCTCAAGATCATCGCCGCGCATGGCGGCGGCTATCTGCCGTCCTATGCGCCGCGCTCGGATCATGCCTGCTTCGTGGCGCCATCGTTCTGCAATCCGAACATCAAGCTGAAGAAAAAGCCGACCGAATATCTCAACCAGCTTTACTTCGATGCGCTGGTGTTCACCCCGGAAGCCTTGCGCCACCTGGCCGCACAGGTCGGCGCCAGCCAGATCATGCTCGGCTCCGATCATCCGATCCCGTGGGAACAACACCCGGTCGACCACGTCTTCGCGACCAAGACGTTGAGCGATGCCGACCGCGCCGGCATCCTCGGCCTCAACGCCGCCAAGCTGTTCGGCATGAAGACAAGCTAGCGCTCCGACCACATCGGGCCGGTGTGCTCCATCACACCGCCACCATCGCCTTGATGTGGGGATGCGGATCGTAATTGTCGAGCGTGAAGTCCTCAAACCGGAAAGCGAAAATATCCTTCACGTCAGGATTGATGCGCATCGTCGGCAGCGCCTTGGGCGCGCGCGACAGCTGCAGGTTAGCCTGCTCCAGATGGTTCATATATAAATGTGCATCGCCGAAGGTGTGGATGAACTCGCCCGGCTTGTAGCCCGTCACCTGCGCCACCATCAGCGTCAGCAGCGCGTAGGACGCGATGTTGAACGGCACGCCGAGAAACACATCGGCCGAACGCTGATAGAGCTGGCACGACAGCTTGCCGTTCGCGACATAGAACTGAAACAGACAATGACACGGCGGCAGCGCCATCTTGTCGACGTCGGCCGGATTCCACGCTGTCACGATCAGGCGACGCGAATCCGGGCTGCGCTTGATCATCGCAATCAGGTTGGCAATCTGGTCGATGGTCGCGCCGTCTTTGGCCGGCCATGAGCGCCACTGATGGCCATAGACCGGCCCGAGGTCGCCGTGCTCGTCGGCCCACTCGTCCCAGATGCGCACGCCATTGTCCTTGAGATATTTGATGTTGGTGTCGCCGGCCAGAAACCACAGCAGTTCGTGCACGATCGACTTCAGATGCAGCTTCTTTGTGGTCAGCATCGGGAAGCCGTCGGCCAGATCGAACCGCATCTGATGGCCGAACACCGACATCGTCCCGGTGCCGGTACGGTCGCCCTTCTCCACGCCGCGGTGGAGAATATGTTCCATTAGATCGAGGTATTGGCGCATCGGTCAGGTCCGGTTGGGATCGACTCAAGATGGGGAAGTTTACCCCGCCGGGCAACCGCGCGGCAGGCCCTTATCAACGGCCTCTTGGGTTCCTGTACAACCCGCCCTGCCGTCCATAGGCTGACCGCGCCAAGGACCCGCGAATGGAAACGCCCGTCAAATATGTAGTGCTCGACGGCCGGCGGATCGCCTACCGCGAGGCCGGCAGCGGCCCCACCCTCCTTTTCCTGCACGGGCTCGGCGGCCATTCGGCGTCGTGGCAGCCGCAATTCGATGCATTTTCCAAGAGCCACCGCGTCGTCGCCTGGGACATGCCCGGCTTCGGCGACTCCGATCTGCTGGCGACGTCACCGGCCGCGACGGCCGATTTCAGCGAGCGCGCACGGCTGTTCATGGATGCTCTCGATATCGAGCAGGCGGTTGGCGTCGCCACATCCTACGGCACGGTCATCCTCGCCAATCTTGTCCAGTCGAATCCCGGCCGTATCGGCGCCATGGTTTTCGCCTGCGGCGTGACCGGATTAGCCCATCTCGATCCGCAGGAGCGCGCCCGCTTGCGCTCGGTGCGCCGCGCCGAACTGGAGAGCATGGGCCAGCGCAAGTTCGCCGAAATGCGCAACTCGACCTATGTCGCAAAAGGAATGCCCGAAGCTCTGGTCCGGCGCGTCATCGCGCTGGCGGGTTCGGCGCAGCCCGAAGGCTATCTGGCCGCTTATGGCGCGCTCACCGAATCCGATATTTTTCCCTCGCTCGCGAAAATCGATCTGCCGGCGCTGGTGATCGCCGGCGCCAACGACCCAATCGCGCCGGCACGCGATTGCGAGCGCGTCGCGCGCGCGCTGCGGCACGCCGAGTATCACTGCGTCGCCAATTCGGGCCACTACATCAATCTGGAGCAGGCGGACATTTTCAACCGGCTGGTCGGCGAGTTTTTCAGCCGCGTCGAAAAAAGCTCTGCCAAATCATTGCGGTGAAATATTCGCCGCCTTGACCAGCGTGGCGTTGTTTTCGACTTCGTTTTTGAAATAGGCGTCGAACTGCGCCCGCGTCATGTCCATCGGTTCGACGCCGAGCCTGGCAAGACGGCTCCTGATCTCCGGCAGCGCCAGCGCCTTGCGAATTTCGGCATGCAGCCGCGTCACGATCGGTTCCGGTGTCGCGGCAGCGACGAATATGCCGATCCAGAAATCGTAACTGGAATCCGGATAGCCCGCCTCGACCGTGGTCGGCACGTCCGGCAGCAGCGACGAACGGGCCGTGCTGCTCACCACCAGCGGTTCGATTTTCTTTTCCTGGACGAGCGCCAAGGCGGGGATGACAGGCGTGAAAAAGAAGTCGACACGCCCCGCAGCAACATCCAGCAGGCCCTCCGCCGCTCCCTTGAACGGCACCTGCACCGCCTTGAAGCCTGCGCTAAGGCTAAGCCGCTCGGCCGCCAGATGTCCGGTACTGCCTGGCCCGAGCGAAGCATAGGAGAGACTGCCCGGTTTGGCCTTCGCCGCCGCGACAATATCCTTCACCGATTGAAAGCGTCCGGCCGGCGTCAGCATCACATTGGTCAAGCTGCCGAGCGGAACGATCGCCAGCAAATCGCGTGTGGTGTCGTAGGGCAAGGTCTTGTGGGTGTAAGGCGCCAGCGCGATCGCCGACGAGCACGCCAGCAACATGTAGCCGTCGGGCTCAGCCTTTGCGACCGCGGCCATGCCGAGCGTTCCCGCTGCGCCGGGACGATTCTCCATGACAATGGTCTGGCCGATCTGTTTCGACACCTGTTCGAACACGACACGCGTCGTCACGTCCAGGCCGCTTCCCGGCGTATTGGTGACGATCACCCGGATGTTTTGTTTCGCCGGCCAGTCCTGCGCAAGGGCAGAATCAAACAGTCCAATATGGCCGCCGACAAGCACGGCCAATCCAAGCGATAGTTCTCTCAGCATCGCGTTCCCCCTCTTGCGACCGTCCGATTGATTCAATTTCGACGCTTCGCGGCATCGTCCTTCTGCGCGTATGAGCGGATCGCCTCGATAAAAACCTTGCACGCGGGCGCGGTTTCATTGCTGCGATACATGAATGAGAACGCCACTTCCGGTGCGGATGGCGGCGCGAGTCTTTTGAACGTGACATTGGGGACCAGCCAATTCTCCGTTTCTTGGGAGACAGCGGCAATGCCGTATCCGGCCGATACGTAGGCCAGCACGGTCGTCATGTCTTCGGCGCGCTTTCTGATATTCGGCTTGAAGCCGCCAAGGCCGGCGATCGACTCGACATTGCGCGTGAAGGCGAGATCGTATCCGATCGACGTGCTGACGAAGGGCTCGTCGGAAAGATCTTTGGCGTTGATGGGGCCGCGCTTGCGGGCCAGCGGATGCGTGCTGGGAAGGGCAAGAATAACCGGCGTGCGGTAAAAGAGGAAACCGCTCAAGCCGGACGGATACTGTTTCGGCAATCGCGCAAAGCCGGCGTCGATTTCGTTCGCCAGGATCGCGCTGATAAGACCGACCGTGGACATCTGCCGCAGCGTGATATCGATGGCAGGATATGTTTTTTGGAAATTGCCGACGTAACGCTGAACGAATCCCGAATAGACGGTGGCGACCATGTATCCAATCTCGAGCCGTCCGACCTCGCCACGCGCCGCTTTGCGGGCGGCAATTTCGGCCTCCTCGGCCCGATGCAATACATCACGCGCGCTCTCAAGAAAGCGTACGCCCGCCTCCGTAAGCTGAACCTTCTTTTTCGTCTTGCGGTTCAGCAGAGGGACATTGAGGTCCCTTTCAAGTTTTTGAATTTGATGCGTGAGCGTCGGCGGGCTGATCGCCAAACGCTCTGCCGCACGCGAAAAATTTCGCTCTTCGCAGAGCATGACGTAATATTGATAGAGCCGAAGTTCTATGCTGGCCATTGTTCGACGTTGGCGGTACAGCCGACGACAATTCCGCCTTTGGAGACATATTTTCCGCTTCGCTTCGCTTCGCTACGCTAATGCCTGCGGTCAGGCGCTGACAACCCCGCGTTGTGTTATCCAAGATAAAAACGGACGCTATTGAGCGCCTCCAAGCCTCCGCCGCGCTGGCAACGGCGCAGCCGCCCCGCTAGATAAGCGGGCTGGAGACCCGCGATGAAGCCCGCACAGAAAGCCGCCAAAGATAAAGACACCTGGGAGAAGCTCTGGCCGAGCCAATCCCCGGAGAAATCCGTGCCGCTGTTGCAGGCGCTGCACATTCTCACGCGCGACGGCCAGCTCAACGCGGACTCACGGCGCAAGCTCACCCAGGTTCTGCACCTCACCCAATTGCTGCGGCCCGCGCTCGAAACTCTGCTCAAGGACGGCGCCGAGCCCGTGCTGGCCGACGTCGGCGCCGGCAAATCCTATCTGGGCTTCATTCTCTATGATCTGATCCTCGGGCCCACCGGGCGCGGCAGCGTCGTCGGCGTCGAAGCACGCGAACAACTGGTCGAATCGTCGCGTGCGCTTGCGGCATCGTCGGGCTTCGACCGCATGCAATTCATCGCCTCGCCGATCGCGGAGACGAACCTGCCCGGCGGACGCGCGGATATGGTGACGGCGCTGCATGCCTGCGACACCGCCACCGACGACGCCATCCGCTTTGCGCTGCGCCATGAGGCCAAGACGATTGCGCTGGTGCCGTGCTGCCAGGCCGAGGTGGCACGATTGCTGGAGGGCGAGCACGGCCCGCTGCGGCAACTCTGGCGGCACCCGATCCAGCGCCGCGAATTCGGCGCGCATGTGACGAACGTCATCCGCGGCCTGGTTCTGGAAGCGCACGGCTACAAAGTGCGCGTCACCGAATTCACCGGCCTCGAACACACCATGAAGAACGAGTTGATCCTCGCCGAGCGCCACCAGCGCAGCAATGCGCAGGCGCGCGGCGAACTCAACAAACTGATCGATCAGCTTGGCGTGAAGCCCGCCCTCCTCGACGTGATGACGCCGTGACAGCCGCACTTCCGGCAGGCGTCTACGGCAAACCGCCGGCCGACGTGGCCGACACGCCGCCCGAGGCGATCCAGTTTTCACCGCTGACACCCGGCGCGCCGGCGCTGGAGCGGCAGGCCGAAGCGTCACTCGCATCGATGACCATGCTGGCGCCGCCGGGAACGCTGGAGCGGCGTTACGCGATGGCGCTGGCCTTGCGCGCGGTGGCGCCGGGCGGCGCCTTCACCGTGCTCGCGCCCAAAGACAAAGGCGGCACGCGGCTGCGCAAGGAATTGGAAGTTTTTGGCTGCACGGTCGAGGAAACCGCGCGGCGTCATCATCGCATCGCGGTCTGCACGCGGCCTTCTGCGCTCAACGGCACGGACGAAGCCTTGTCGAACGGCGCGCCGCGGCTGGTCGAGGACCTCGGGCTCTGGTCGCAGCCCGGCGTGTTCAGCTGGGACCGTATCGATCCCGGCACGGCGCTGTTACTGCAACACTTGCCATCGTTCAGCGGGCGCGGCGCGGATTTCGGCTGCGGCCTCGGACTGCTGGCGCATGCGGTTTTGCAATCGGCCAAGGTCACACAACTGACACTGATCGACATCGACCGCCGCGCCATAGAATGCGCCCAGCACAATATCGCCGATGCCCGCGCGCAGTTCCGCTGGACCGATGCGCGCGACGCCGACCCCGAATTGAGCGCGCTGGATTTCGTCGTGATGAACGCGCCGTTCCACGATGCCGGCGCCGAAGACAAGACGTTGGCGCTGTCATTCGTGAAGCGCGCCGCCGAGGTGCTGCGCAAGGACGGCGTCTGCTGGCTGGTCGCCAATCGCCATCTGCCTTACGAAGCCATCCTGCAACCGCTGTTCAAACGCGTTACGCTCAGAATCGAAACCGGCGGCTACAAGATCTACGAGGCGACAAAGTGAGCCAAGAAACGTGAGCAAGGGCCCTCCGACGCTGCGACTGGATCGCCTGCTGGCCAATCTCGGCTACGGCTCGCGGCGCGAAGTGCAACGCCTGGCCGTCATGGGCCTCGTCACGCTCGACGGCACACTGCTACGCGACAGCGACCAGCGCATTGCCGTGACGCCGGATTTGTCGTCGCGCATGACGGTCGACGGTGAGCCGCTCGATCCGCCGCCGGGTCTCGTCCTGATGATGAACAAGCCGACCGGGGTGACCTGCTCGCACAAGGAGCCGCCGCTGGTCTATTCGCTGCTGCCGGATCGCTGGCGCGACCGCGAACCGGCCATCTCGACGATCGGGCGGCTCGACAAGGAAACCTCGGGCCTGTTGTTGCTCACCGATGACGGCGCGCTCCTGCACAAGATCATTTCGCCGCGCAGCAATGTCACCAAGCGCTACGACGTCACGCTCGACCGGCCGCTGAAGGGCACGGAGGACAAAATCTTTGCCTCCGGCGAGATGATGCTGGAAAGCGAGAAGACGCCGCTGCTGCCGGCGAAGCTGGAAGTGGTGTCGCCGACGCGCGCTTATCTGACGCTGACCGAAGGCCGCTATCACCAGGTGCGCCGCATGTTCGCGGCGGTCGGCAATCACGTCACCGCGCTGCACCGCGACCGCGTCGGCGGACTGACATTGCCGGTCGATTTGCCGCTCGGGCAGTATCGTATTCTTAACGAGAAAGATATTTCCAGCGTGCTGTCGGCGCCCTGACGCCTCAGTATCGACAGAGTTCCGGCCCATCCTGACGTGGGGCTGAGATTGGAATCAGGCGTTCATGGCTCTCGACAACAAGCCGCTGGATGCAAAAACGCAGGCCGCAGTCGCGCTGCACAGGTTCGGCTTCGGCCCGCGCGCCGGCTCGCTGGCGTCTATCGGCTCCGACGCCCGCGGCGCGATTCTTGCCGAACTGGACCGCCCCAATGCCGGGCAAATTTCCGACAGTGACCTTCTGACGTCGGGTGAAGCCGCCCGCGCCGCGTTCAATTTCCGCCAGGAGCGCAAGGCCGACCGGCTGGCGCAGCGCGCCGAACGCGAGATGGCGCAGAACGAGGCCAACAAGGCCGCGCAAGCTGCCAAAGAGTTTGCCGCGAAGGAAGCTCAAGCCTCGGCGCCTAAGACCGACGTTCCGGCGATGGAAGCGGCAAAGCCGGCCGCCGCTCAGCCGGCGAAGGCCGATCCCGGCCCTGGAATTCCACAGCAGATATTTTTCGAAGAGGCCAAGGCGCGTTTCGATTCAGCGCTCAATGCCGAGATCGGCTTTGCCGAGCGTTTGGTCTGGTTCTGGTCGAACCATTTCTGCGTCTCGGCCGACAAGGTGCGCCCGGTTGCCGGCGCCTTCGAACGCGAAGCGATCCGCCCGCATGTGCTCGGCAACTTCGCCGACATGCTGATGGCCGTCGAATCCCATCCGGCGATGCTGTTCTATCTCGACAACGCGCGCTCTATCGGCCCCAACTCCGTGGCCGGCAAGCGTCAGGGTAAAGGTCTCAACGAAAATCTCGGCCGTGAAATCCTCGAGCTGCATACGCTCGGCGCGCGATCCGGCTATTCGCAGGACGACGTCACCAATTTCGCCAAGGTCATCACCGGCTGGACCATTACGCCGGCTAAGGAGCCGGAACGCGGCGGCGAGTTCAATTTCAACGACCGCATGCACGAGCCGGGTGCGCAAACCGTGCTGGCGAAAAATTACGACGACACCGGACACGAACAAGGCCGTTCCGTGCTGCTGGCGCTGGCGCGCCATCCGGAAACCGCGAAACATATCGCGCGCAAGCTGGCCCGGCATTTCGTTGCGGACGACCCGCCGCAGGCTTTAATCGACCGTCTCGCCAAACGCTTCGCCGACACCAAAGGCGACTTGAAGGAAGTGTCCAAGGCGCTGGTGCTCGCACCCGAAGCCTGGGATGCACCGCGCACCAAGCTCAAAAAGCCGAGCGAATGGACCGTGGCGTCGATGCGTGCCTGCGGCCTGGCGCTTTCCGACATTCGCCGCATCATCAACACGCTCAATCTGCTCGGCGAGCCATTGTGGCGCCCGCCGGCGCCCAAAGGCTTCTCCGACGAAAATGCCGCCTGGCTCGACGGCCTGCCGCAACGCCTCGACATCGCCAATCAGCTGGCACGCCGCGTCGGCGGCCTGGTCGATCCGGAGGAAATCGCGGATGCGGCGCTTGGTCCCCTCGCCTCGCCGGAAACCCGGCAGGCTTTGTCGCGCGCCGAAAGCCGGCCGCAGGCACTCGCGCTACTGCTGATGGCTCCTGAGTTTTTGAGGAGATGATGATGCTCCACGCTCCATCGCGCCGCGAATTGCTGCTGGGCTCAGGGTCGCTGTTCGCCTGGGCCTATCTGCCGAAGCTGGCGCTCGCCGAAGGCCGCGATCCGCGATTGCTGGTGATCGTGTTGCGCGGCGCGCTCGACGGTCTCGCAACGGTAGCGCCGGTCGGCGACCCCGACTGGATCAGATTGCGCGGCGACAAGGCCTTGCTGCTCGACGGCGCAACACCGGCGCTGCCGCTCGATTCTTTTTTTGCGCTCAATCCGGCGATGGCGAACTTGTATCGCCTGTATCAAGCAAAACAGGTGGCTATCGTACACGCCGTAGCGACGCCCTATCGCGAGCGTTCGCATTTCGACGGCCAGGATGTGCTGGAAAGCGGGCTAGCCAAACCTGGCGCGGTCGATACCGGCTGGCTCAACCGCGCACTCGGCACACTTGAGGCCGCCGACCGGGCCCAAGCAAAGCCAACCAACAAACCGCAGAATGCTTTCGCGGTCGGACCGGTGACCCCCTTGGTCGTGCGCGGTTCGGCGCCGGTCATGTCGTGGACCCCGCCGCGGCTGCCGCCGGCCGCCGACGATACCGTGATGCGGCTGCTCGATCTCTACAATCACACCGATCCGCAGCTGGCGCGCGTCATCCAGGAGCGCATGGGCTTGGCAGCAATCGCCAAGGCCGGTGGCATGGGCCAGACGCCTCCGGGCAAAGCGCCGGGCGGCGGCGCGGCGCAAGTGCGCGCCTATTTCGAGGAAGCAGCCGGCGCCGCGGCCAAATTCCTCGCGCGCCCGGACGGACCGCGCATCGGCGCGCTGTCGTTCGACGGTTGGGATACCCACGCCGACGAAGGCGCGGCGAGCGGCCGACTGTCGTCGCTGCTCGGCGCGCTCGATGGCGCTATCGGCGCGGTCGAAAGTGGCATGGGCGATGCCTGGAAGGAAACCGTGGTCGCGGTCATCACCGAGTTCGGCCGCACCGCGCGTATCAACGGCACCGAAGGCACCGACCACGGCACCGCGACCGTGGCGCTACTGGCCGGCGGCGCGCTGAAAGGCGGCCGCGTCATCGCCGACTGGCCGGGCGTCAGCGAGGCCGCGCTCTATGAGAAACGCGATCTCAAGGCAACCACCGATCTGCGGGCCGTGCTGAAGGGACTGCTCAAGGACCACGTGCGCGTCAGCGACAAGGCGCTGGCGAGCGTCGTGTTCCCTGGCAGCGCCGACATCAAGCCGATGACGGGATTGGTCGGCTAGCGCCCTCGATAATTTTCAACGACGCGGCTAGCATCCCCTCGCACTGAGGGGGAAACAACAATGACATTCGCTTTCGACCACATGCTGGCCGCCCGCGTTCTGCTGACATTGATGACGTTAGGCTGGTCGCTCGGCACAGTGCTCGCCGATTTCAACAAGACCCACGCCACCAACCCGTTGTGGACGCCGCATGCGCGTTTCCATCTGGTCTGGCAGATCGTCAGCTATTCGGGCTTCGGCCTTTTGAACCTGGCGCTGATCTGGTGGCCGGGCCCGCTCGGCCTCGAACGGTTGTATCTTGCCGCGCTGATCGGCATCATCGTCTATGCCGCGTTCTTCGCGGCGCTGGTCACGATGCCGGTCTATGGCGGCGGCGCCTATGACAGCAACGGCTACGAGCCGTTCGATGCGCCGGTGCCGATCATCGCCAAGAAGTGGGACGTCAACATCACGGTGTTCTGCGTCCAACTCGTCATTCTGACGGCCAGCCTCGTCGCGTTGACGCGCTGAGCGGTCAGCGCCGCTTCGGCCGGCCCTGGTAGAACTGGTTGCGCTCGCAAAAGCCGCCAATACCGCTGACGGTCCCCATGCACTGGCTATAGGTGCTGAAGCCGCAATTGCGGCCGCCGCCGCCTCTGCCGGAATATTGAGCGCACCACGGATACTCGATAGCGGCGGCGGCCGGCGTCACCGGTATCGCGGTCCAGGCGCAGGCCAGCACAACAGCGGCGTAAAGGTATTTCGACATAGGAGCCTCCGGCGTTTCAACGGTTGGTGATTTTCGAGGCAACGGCCCTCCGGAGATTTAGTTTCACCCCTTTGCCAAAAACAACAAGGCCGGCGTCGAGCGCCGGCCTTGGATTTCTCGCGCCCTCGCGATTAGTTGATGGTCGTGCCCTTGAGCACCGGCGCCCAGCGCTCGATCTCGCTTTTCACCAGCGTGCTCAGCGCCTGCGGACCGCGGCCGGTTTTGCCGGGAATGTCGCTGCCGAGATCGAGCAAACGCTTGCGCACCGCTGGATCGTCGAGCGCCTTGTCGAGCGCGTCGGCGAGCTTGTCGACCACCGGCTTCGGCGTGCCCTTGGGCGCGAACAACGCGTTCCATGCAGTCACCTGGAAGGCCGCAAGGCCGGCTTCCTTTGACGTCGGCACATCCGGCAGCGCCGGATTGCGTTCGGCGGTACCCACCGCCAGCGCCTTGATGGTGCCACCGGTCACATGCGGCACCAGATTGACGACCTGGTCGCACATGTAGTCGACCTGCGAGCCGACCAGCGCGTTCAACGCCGGGCCGGTGCCATTGAACGGAATCTGCGTCGGCTTGGTCTGCAGGATCGAGTTGAGCAGCAGACAGCTGGTGAACGACACGGAGCCAACACCCGCATGGGCCATGTTGACCTTGTCGTTGTTGGCCTTGGCCCAGACGACGAACTCCTTGAGGTCCTTGGCCGGAATGTCCTTGCGCGTAACGATCAAGATCGGCGTACCGGCGGCCATGCCGATCGGCTCGAAATCGACGTCCGGCTTGTAGGCAAGATTTGGATACAGCGACACGGCTGCGGCATGCGTTCCCATATGACCCATGATGATGGCGTAACCGTCATTCTGCGCGCGGGCGGCCCGCACCGAGCCTGTGGTGCCGCCGGCGCCGACGACATTTTCGACGATGACCGGCTGGCCAAGCGTCTTCGACATGTGCTCGCCGACAATACGCGCGACGATGTCGGTCGGTCCGCCGGCGGCGAACGGGACGACCATCGTGATGTTGCGCTTGGGGAAATCCTGCGCGGCGGCAGGAATGGCCGCGGCGGCAAACACGAACGCGCCAAACGCGGCGCGGCTTAACAAACGTAACATGTTGGTACTCCGATACGATACGCGTGCATCTTTATATGACGCACTTTATCGGATGTCGGAGGCCCCAAAAGGCAACAGCCGCGCGGCAAAACCGCGCGGCTGTTATTTCAGTGGTAGCGACCGGCAAACCGCCGGTCGTTCGATGCCTAGTTTTCCGACTCGACGAACACTTCGTCGCGACGCTTGCGGATCATCGGCAGCAGCGCCAGCGTCAGAAGAGCCAGCGACACCAGCAGCAGACCGGCCGAGATCGGACGGGTTGCGAACACGGTGGCGTCGCCGCGCGCGATCAGCATGGCGCGGCGCAGGTTCTCTTCCATCAGCGGGCCGAGCACGAAGGCCAGCACCATCGGCGCCGGTTCGAAGTCGTGCTTCACCAGCCAGTATCCAACCAGACCGAACACCGCCGCGATCAGAACGTCTGTCGGCGAGTTGTTGATCGAGTAGATGCCTATACAGCAGAACACGATGATCGAGGGGAACAGCAGGCGGTACGGGACGCGCAACAGCGTGACCCAAACGCCGACCAGCGGCAGGTTGATGATGACCAGCATCAGGTTGCCGAGCCACATCGAGGCGATCATGCCCCAGAACAGTTCGGGCTGCTTGGTCATGACCTGCGGACCCGGCACGATGCCGTGGATGGTCATGGCGCCGACCATCAACGCCATCACCGCGTTCGGCGGGATGCCGAGGGTGAGCAGCGGGATGAACGACGTCTGGGCCGCGGCGTTATTGGCCGCTTCCGGCGCCGCCACGCCCTGGATTATACCGCGACCGAACTTCTCCGGCGTACGCGAGATACGCTTTTCAAAGGTGTAGGCCGCGAACGACGCCACCACCGCGCCGCCGCCCGGCAGAATGCCGAGGATGGAGCCGAGGATGGTGCCGCGGGCGATGGCGCCCGAGGAGTCGATGAGATCCTGACGCGTCGGCATCAAGCCCGAGATCTTGGCGTTGACGATTTCGCGGCTCTCCGCCGACATTTCCAGGTTGCGGATGATTTCGGCGAAGCCGAACAGACCCATCGCCACGTTGGCGAAGCCGATACCGTCGGAAAGTTCCGGGATATCGAAGGTCATGCGGCCGGCGCCGGTTTCAAGATCGGACCCGACCATCGACAGCAGCAGGCCGGCGAGGATCATGGCGATGGCCTTGAGCACCGAACCCTTCGCCAGCACGACGGCAAAGATCAGGCCGAGCACCATCAACGAGAAGTATTCGGCGGGACCGAACAGCAACGCGAGGCCGGTGAGCGGCGCACCGAGCGCCGCGACCAGCACGGTCGAGACGCAGCCGGCGAAGAACGAGCCGATCGCCGAGATCGAGAGCGCAGCGCCCGCGCGTCCGTTACGCGCCATCTGGTGACCGTCGAGACAGGTCACCACCGAGGTTGCTTCACCCGGGATGTTGACGAGGATCGACGTTGTCGAACCACCGTACTGCGCGCCGTAATAGATGCCGGCGAGCATGATAAGCGCGCCAACCGGCGGCAGACCGAAGGTGATCGGCAGAAGCATCGCCACGGTCGCAACCGTGCCGACGCCCGGCAACACGCCGACCAGCGTGCCCACGAGCGCGCCGATCAGACAGAAGCCGATGTTGTAGGGATGCGCGGCGACAGAGAAGCCGAGCGCGAGATTTGCAAGTAGGTCAGTCATGATGATGCGATCCGATCAAAACGCTGGCCAGAGCTGGAACGGAAGCCCGAGCGCATAGACGAACAGCAGGACGCAGAAGATCGTCATGCCTACTGCGACGATAAGACTCTCGACCCACTTCATCTCGGTCGATCCCATGATCGACACGATGAAGGCGCTGAAAGTCGCAATGACGAGACCCAGCGCCGGGATGCGGGCGGGGATTTTCACGACGCTCAGGTCCAGACCACGGATCATGCCGGCAAACAACAAGATGCCGCACAACACATAAGCCGGACCACGGAACGCGAACTTTTCAACCGGCGGACCTTCGACCAGCAAACCGGTCAAGGCGACGAGACCGCCGCAGACGGCGAGCAGCGTCGCGAAGATGCGCGGCGCCGTTCCCGGCCCGAAAGCAAAACCGCTCTGGCCCGGCAATTCAGCCGAGGCCGCGATCGCAATAATCGCCAGAGCGATCAGCGCAAGGCCGCCGTAAAAATCGCGCGGACCGCGCACTTTGAATTGGAAACCGCCCCCTTTGGGGGAGGATTTTGCCTCGGACATCACCCCTCCTCGATCGCTTTTCTTGAACTCTAACCTGTTAATTACCCGATCCCTAGCACACGATCTGCCCCGGCCGGAAGCGCGAACCTTAGGCATTGTGCTGGCTTAACCGCCGGACCCACGCCTTTAGGCTAAATTCGCTACAGCCAGCCACTCAAGCCCAGCAATCCGCCAACGGCGAACAGCCAAAGAGGGTTGATACGTGTGGCAAAGGCCATCACCGCCGTCGCGGCGGTGATGGCGGCGGCATAGATATTACTGTCGGCGACGCGTGCCAACACAAAAGCGCTGGCCGCGATCAAACCGAGCGAAACCGGCACCAGACCCGCCTGGATTGCGATGCGCCAAGGGGCATCCTTGAAGCGATCCCAGACGCCGGCGACCAGGAACGCCAGGAAACAGGTCGGTCCACACATCGCAATGGTTGCCACCGCGCCGCCGGCAATCCCCGCGACGTGGTAGCCGATCAAGGTCACGATGATGACGTTCGGACCGGGCGATAATTGTGAGATTGCAAACATATCGCCGAACTGACGGTCGGTCATCCAGTGCATCGTGCCGACCGCAACGCGGTGCATTTCCGGGATGGCGGAATTGGCCCCGCCCATGGCGAACAGCGACAGCGTCGCAAAATAGATGAACAGCGTGGTGAGCGGGCTGTCGTTCATCGCTTGAACCACGCCAGTCCGACGCTGACGGGCGCCAGCACCACGAATACCCACGGCAACGGGAAAGCCATGATCGCAACGCAGAAGAATGCCAGCAGCGCGATCACCGGCGCCGAGTTCCAGCGCTTGAGAAACAAGGGCGCGGCCATTTTAACGGTGACCGCGATCAACAGTCCGGCCGCGGCCGCGGTAATGCCCTTTAAAATGCGCCCGAGGATTTCGATTTCGCCAAACTGGGCATAGAGAACGGCAAGGATCATGACGATGATCAGCGGCGGCCCCATCAGGCCGATGAGAGCGATCGCCGCCCCGGCCGGGCCGCCGAAGCGCAGGCCGAACACCACCGAGAAGTTGACGAGGTTGGGCCCCGGCAAAAATTGTGCGAGTGCGAAGGCCTCGTTGAACTCCTCCGCCGTCATCCAGCGGCGCTGATCGACGATCATACGCCGTGCCCAGGGCAGCGCACCACCGAAGCCGGAGATCGAAACGATCAGAAACGCCTTGAACAGTTCGCCGAGCGACGGGCGCTCGGTCTGAGCTAACAGCGGCGGGTCGAGGTGAGACATGAGGTCACAGGGTTAGCGCAGCCGCCGCAGCCGGGCCAGCATTGAAACGCAGATCTACTGTGTGGCTCCGGAACTCTTGATCACCTTCGCCCATTTTTCGGTTTCGGCGGCAAGCATCTTACCGAACTCGGCGGGTGAGCCGGGCAGCATGATGGCCCCGGTATCGGCGAACTTCGCTTTCATGCCGGCATCGCTGAAGGCAGCGTTGATCTCTTTGTTCAGCCGCTCGACGATGGCGGCCGGCGTTTTCGCCGGCACGCCGATCCCGGTCAGTGCGCTGGCTTCGTAGCCCGCCACGGCTTCGGTCAGCGGCGGCACATCGGGCAGCGCCGACGAGCGCGTCGTTGTCGTCACCGCGAGCGCGCGCAGCTTGCCGCTGCGCACCGGCTCGATCGAAGCCGACATCGGTTCGAACATCATCTGCGCCTTACCCTCGATCATGTCCTTCAGCGCCGGCCCGCCGCCGGTATATTGCACGATTTCGAGATCGACCTTGGCCATCGACGTGAACAGCAAGCCGGTGACGTGCGGCGACGAGCCGTTGCCGGTCGACGCCATTTTGAGTTTGCCCGGATTGGCTTTGGCGAGCGCGATGAATTCGGCAACCGTCTTTGCCTCCACCGACGGATGCACCACCATCACCAGCGGCTCGCGGATGACGGACGCCACCGGCAGAATGTCGGCGAGGAAATTGAACGGCAGCTTGTCGTAGATCGACGGGTTAATGGTATTGGCCGGTCCGGCCAGCAGCAGTGTGTAACCGTCGGGCGCCGCCTTCACGACTTCTTCCGTTGCCGGATTGCTCGACCCGCCCGGCCGGTTGTCGACATTGACCGGCTGACCGAGCCGCGTCGTCAGCCATTGCGCCAGCATGCGGCCTTGAATGTCGTTCGGCCCGCCCGCCGGAAAACCGACGACCAGACGGATCGGCTTGGTCGGATAGTCCTGCGCGGCGACGAAGTGCGGCGCGAAAACTGCCATCGTGGCGCACGCAACCAGAGCAGCGCGCAGCAAGCTGCGGCGAACAACAAGCAACATGATGGAAGTCTCCCGGTCGGCACCAAAGTAAAGCGGTGTCATGGTAGCCGCCGGGACGCCTTCTGACGAGGGCCCTCTCACCTCATGGGTGAGAAGTCCGCGCAATCAATATTTCACGCTGGCAAATAATCGCACGCTGGCGCCCGGCATCAAGACCTGGTCCTTCGAATAGGACACGCTGTTGCGGATGTCGCGGTTAAGCAAATTGGTGCCGACGATGCCGACATTCACTTCGCTCAGTTCGCCGGCGCGCGGCGTCACCGTCTTCCACTTGTAGCTGAGCTCTGCGCGCAGATCGTCGTAACCCGGCGTCGGCGTCTCGGCGACCGCCGCGACATTGTTCTGCGCAAAGGCATGGAGCAGCCGCACGCGCGCCAGCCAGTTGGCATCGCGCCAGAATATGCCGCCACCGATGCGCAGAGGCGGAATGCGCGGCACATTGCTGCCGTCGCTGAACGTGGCGCGCACGACGTCGAACTGGTTCTCGATGCCGATCATGCCTTTGCCGAGCGGCGCGACCTCAAACTGACTCTGGAACTCACCGCCACGGAATGTCGCATCGGCCTGCGAGTAGATCGCCTCGTTCAGTTCACCGGCCCCCGCCCCGCACGCACCGGTATCGTCACAGGTATTGCCGGTCAGCCGCCGGTAGATGAAGCCCTTGAACTTGGTGACATAGGCCGTCGCCTCGAAACGGAACGGCCCCTGCGCGCGCCGCAACCCCAGTTCGAGCGATTGCGCCGCTTCGATGCCGAGGTTCGGATTGCCCTTGTCGAAGGTCACGGTGGCGTCGTGACCGCCGCCGGAGAACAGTTCGGCGGGCTTGGGCGCACGCTCGACATATTGCGCCGTCACGCTGCCGACGAGGTCCCACGGCAGATTTTGAATGACGCCGAAACTGACGCTCTTGGGCGTGTAGCCCGGTGATACCGCCGCCGAGGTCATGGCGCCCGTCGCATCGAAGCTGCGCGCCGTGCCCGAGAGATCGACGCGCTCGATGCGCCCGGCGATCTGCGCCTTGGTATCGGCACTGAACTTGAACTCGTTGAACATGTAACCGGCGATGCGACTGTTGCGGTTCGGGTCCCACAAGCCGGCGTTGTCCGGACTTGGCGCGGTCAGCTCCTGATGGCCGCCCTGCACGCCGATCGCGGTGGTCAATGACGCGAAGCGCAGGTTGAACGGCGCCAATTGCGCCTCGACGCGGCCCTCCTGCTCTTTATTGGTGAAGGTCTGGCGGATGCCGTCGCTCAGAAAATTTGCCGGGTCGGCGAGCCCGATCTCATTATGCTTGTAGTCGGTGACGCCGCCCCAGAAGCGGATGGCATCGATTGCGCTCGACGGTGCGCGCCATTCGCCCTTGGTCAGCAGCTTGGTTTGTTTGGCATCGATGCGGGTGTTGGCGCTTTCGCCGTCGCTGCCGGGGATATGATAGAGCGCGTTGTTCTGCGTGATTGCCGCGCCGAAGAACCCTTCGTTGAAAATGTAAGAGCCACCGGCGGATTGTCCGTTGCTGCGCGCCGACGAATTCAGCTGCGTGCCGTGCGGCACGCGATAGTCCTGCGTGCTGCGGCCGAACGCATCGGCATGCACCGCGACATTCCCCGCCCCGGCGTCAAGCAACACCGCGCCGTCTATGCCGCTGTCGGCCGAGGTCGCGGCGCCGCGAAACTCGGTGCCGATGCCGCGCGACGGGATCACCGTCGGAATGCGGTTGTTGCTGGTTTCGACCACGCCGCCGATGGCCTGCGAGCCGAACCGTAACGTCGCCGGGCCGCGAATGACCTCGACCTGATCGGACGTCAGCGGATCGACCGGCACGAAATGATCCTCGCCGAGATCCGACGCGCCGTTGGCGCCGATGCCGTTCTCCTGCATGCGCACGCGGTTGACGTCGAGGCCGCGAATGACCGGACGGCTCGACGCGCCGGGCGCGAAGCTCGATCCGGTAATGCCGGGCCTCGAAAACAGCAGATCGCCGAGCGTCGCGCCGCCACTGCGGCGCAGTTCGTCGTTCGGCACGACGGTCGTGGTGGCGAACTGATCGGTGATGATGGGCAGTGTGCCTTGCAGGCCATCATTGCCGCCAGTGCCGGTTCCCTGAATCGGACTCGGCGCGGTGATGGTCAGTTCCGGCAACACGGTTTGCGCATGAGAGGGCGCGGCGAAAGCAATCAAGACAAACGGAGAGACAGCCAGCAACAATGCGCGGCGAAACGACATGACGAACCTCGAAACCTGACGGGCAAACAGATCGCGCGACGCGCAGGCGCTGAAACGCCCGCGTCACGAAATCGCGAAGAACAGTGAGTCAGGCTTGGGGCGGGGCGCGCGCCTGGAACGGCCGCCGCGTCGATGGCGGCGATGCTGTTCGGTCGGCGACAACAGAAACAATGAAAGTCGCAGCCGGCGGCAGAACGACCGATGGCGGCGCCGGCAACACTGACGTCGCGGCGAGATGCATGACGGCGCAGATCGCGCAGCCATCGTGATCGCCGTCATTGTGGTCGTTCGGCGCATTCTGCGGCGCTGACTGGCTTTGTGCGGCAGGGACGTTGGCTGGCGCGAAATCTTTAGCTTGGAAGTCTTGGGCGTGGATATGGCCGAAGGACAAAGTGAGCTGGAGCCCCAGCGCAAACAGCGCCAGCCAGCCGCCAAACCTCATCTTTATCCGCAACGCCCGCATCCAGCCACCAAATGTTATACTATAACACTACGGAGCCCGGCCCTGCGGGTCAATCCCTCCAATTGCGGCGAGTCGACCGCGCCGGGTTGTGTGCTAAATTTCGCGCAACAAAAAGACTGTCTGGGAGGACATCATGTTCAAAGGCGCCGGCCGCATCGCAGCTGTTCTTTCTCTTTGTCTGTTCGCCGCCACGCAAAGCGCGAATGTTGCACACGCGCAATATCCGACGCGCGCCATCAACCTCATCGTGCCGGCCGCGGCCGGCGGACCGACCGACGCCGTGGCGCGGCTGATCGCCGAAACGATGTCGCGCACGCTGGGCCAGCAGGTCGTGGTGGAAAATGTCGGCGGCGCCGGCGGCACCATCGGTATGGCGCGCGTCGCGAAGTCGGCGCCCGACGGCTACATGATTTCGGTCTGGCACATCGCGCAGGCCACCGCGCCCTCGCTCTACACCAACCTCCAATACAATGTGACCGACAATTTCGACTCCATCGGCCGCATCGCCGACGTGCCGATGACCGTCGTCGCCAAGTCGACGCTCGAAGCGAAAAACATCAAGGAGCTGATCGCCTGGATCAAGGAGAAGAAGACCGCCGTGACCTACGCCCATGCCGGCATCGGCTCGGCGTCGCATCTCTGCGCGCTGATGTTCATGAGCGCGATCGACACGCAGATGACGGCGGTGGGTTATCGCGGCACCGGTCCGGCGATGGCCGACCTGCTCGGCGGCCAGTTCGACGTGATGTGCGACCAGACCACGGGAACCACCGAACAGATCAAGGGCGGCAAGATCAAAGGCTATGCGGCGACGACAAAACAGCGTCTCGCGGTGCTGCCCGAACTGCCGACACTCGATGAGTCAGGACTGAAGGGCTTCGAGGTCACGGCCTGGCACGCGATGTGGGCGCCCAAGGGTCTGCCGAAAGACGTCGCCGACAAATTGAGCGGCGCGCTGACGGCGGCCTTGAAAGACCCGAAGGTGATCGAACGCCTCGCCGTGCTTGGCGCAGAACCGGTCAAACCGGAACAGCAAGGCCCCGCGGCGCTGTCGGCTCACCTCAAGGCCGAGGTGGCAAAATGGTCGCCGGTCATCCAGGCGGCGGGCGTGAAGGCGAATTGAGGGGATACAGCAGCACTAGGAGTAATTTCCCCAAAACACGTCTTCTTTCGTCAACGATTAGCCCCTATATTCACCGGTGCCGGGGCAACCCGGCTATGGCGATAAACGGACGTCGTAATAAACCTTTCGGACCCGGGGGCAGTACCCGGCGCCTCCACCAAAACCCGGCGAGAACGGGCTTCGGCGGGGGCGAAATAGGATCGACGAGGGCGTAAAGGACGAACTTTTGCTCGGCATGGTTCCGCCGTTATCGGGCCAAATCGTAGTTGCAAATGACAACTATGCTCCGGTTGCTCAGGCCGCGTAAGCGGTTTGACTAACCACGCCTACAAGTCCTAGCCGTCTTAGCAGCGGTTAGGCGGGGTTCGGAGGCACCTGGCAACAGAAGCCTCCACTTTCATTTTCGTTTTGGCCGCCGGCCGCGCTAGCATCGAGCCCTTGAGTCCCGACCCCGTAAGCCCAATCCGAGTGACCATGGCCGACCAGATCCGCTACGACCTCCTGACCCAACAGGCCCTGCGCGGTGTCGTCCGCAGCGTTCTGTCCGACGCGGCCAAAAAGGGCCTGCCCGGCGACCACCACTTCTTCATCACCTTCGACACCCACGCCGACGGCGTGCGCATGTCGGACCGGCTGCGCGCGCAGTATCCGGAAGAAATGACGGTGATCCTGCAGCACCAATTCTGGGATCTGACCGTTACCGAGCAGGCCTTCGATGTCGGCCTGTCGTTCGGCGGCATTACGGAGCGGCTCGGCATCCCGTTCGACGCCATCACCGCTTTCGTCGATCCGTCCGTGCAGTTCGGCCTGCAGTTCGAGGAAGTCGTCGAGGGCCAGATGCAACAGGCGCCGGCCAATCCGCCCGACAAGGCGAAAGAAAAGCAGCCGGCCAAAGCCAAGCGCTTCCCGAGCGCACTGCCCGGCCTCGCACCGGAAAAAACGCCAACCAAAGCGCCGGAAAAACCGGCTGCTGCGCCACCTGCTCTGTCGGCGGTGCCGGATCCCAAGCCCGACAAACCGTCCGGCGGCGGCGAAGTGGTCCGCCT
Organism: uncultured Hyphomicrobiales bacterium; assembly: GCA_903885555.1. Classification (GTDB taxonomy): domain Bacteria; phylum Pseudomonadota; class Alphaproteobacteria; order Rhizobiales; family Xanthobacteraceae; genus Pseudolabrys. The sequence goes on along the minus strand of CAISIV010000185.1, from coordinate 18,788 downwards.
CGACCGCTTCCGCAAGAAGTAATGGCCAAAAGTCCAACCCGTACCGAAAGCGACTCTTTCGGTCCGCTGGATATCCCTGCCGACAAACTCTGGGGCGCGCAAAGCGAGCGCTCGCTACATAACTTCCGCATCGGCACCGAAAAGATGCCGATCGAGATCATCCACGCGCTCGGACTGGTCAAGCGCGCCGCGGCGGAAGTGAACCGCGATCTCGGCGATCTCGATGCCAAACGCGCCAAGGCCATCGTCGCGATCGCGCAGGACATCGCCGACGGCAAGCTGGATGAACATTTCCCGCTATCGGTCTGGCAGACCGGTTCCGGCACCCAGACCAACATGAATCTCAACGAGGTGATCGCCAACAGCGCCAGCGTCGCGCTTGGCGGCGAACTCGGTACGAAAAAGCCGGTGCACCCGAACGACCACGTCAACATGAGCCAGTCGTCGAACGACTCGTTCCCGTCGGCGATGCATATCGCCGCCGCAATGCGGATTTCGCAGCACCTGATTCCGGCGTTGCTGCGATTGCAGGCCGCGCTCGACAAGAAAACCAAAGAGTTTGCCAAGATCGTCAAAATCGGCCGCACCCACACAATGGACGCGACGCCGATCACGCTCGGCCAGGAGTTTTCCGGCTACGCCGCGCAGGTGAAGTCGGCTATCGCGCGGCTCAAGGTGGCGATGCGCGAACTTTATCCGCTGGCGCAAGGCGGCACCGCGGTCGGCACCGGGCTGAATTCCAAACCGAAATTCGCCAAGGCCTTCGCCAAACGGATGGCAACTCTGACCAAGATGCCCTTCGTCAGCGCGCCGAACAAATTCGAGCACATGGCGGGGCATGACGCCTATGTCTTCGTACACGGCGCCATCAATTCGGCCGCCACCGCATTGTTCAAGATCGCCAACGATATCCGCCTGCTCGGCTCAGGTCCGCGCTCGGGGCTGGGCGAACTGAACTTGCCGAGCAACGAGGCCGGTTCCTCGATCATGCCGGGCAAGGTCAATCCGACGCAGAGCGAGGCGCTGACGATGGTGTGCTGCCAGGTGTTCGGCAACAACACGACGATCACCATCGCCGGCAGCCAGGGTCATTTCGAGCTCAACGTCTACAATCCGGTGATGGCGCTAGCCATGTTGCAATCGATCCGGCTGCTGGGCGACGCGGTGAACTCGTTCACCGACAACTGCGTCGTCGGCATCACCGCCAACGAGCCGCGCATCAAGGAATTGATGGAGCGTTCGCTGATGCTGGTCACGGCGCTGGCACCGAAGATCGGTTACGACAACGCGACCAAGGTGGCGAAAGCCGCGCATGCCAACGGCACGACGCTGCGTGAGGAAGCTATGCGTCTGGGTTTCGTCTCGGGCGCTGAATTCGATCGTCTTGTGCGTCCCAACCAGATGATCCATCCGCGCTGAAATCGGCGAAACGATCGATCGAGAGCGACAGTATTCGCGCGAATCTATCAAGCCCCACAACCGAACGCTCTGCCCAACTTTAATTGTTGTACAGCACCCAATATTCGCCAACAGGAATGTAATGGTCAGACAAACCCGTGCGTATCCGGGCACTATTCCACTTCGCTATCGTGTCAAATCCCACGAAATGGAATATTTTGAAGGCGTTGATCAAAAGTATAACCGTTGCTTTCAATAGCAACCCATCTTCAAAAACAAAATAAACACTCCACGATCTCACCTTATTGTTTCAAATATACCGCGCTCCTCTTGTTGTATTCGCTGACAGTCGAGTTTGAAACTATTGCGATCAACTAACCGTGTGTTGAAGTCGCCCAACGGTTTCGCCCAAAGTAGTAACCGCAATATTTCGGTTACGTTTGCCAAAGCTTTCAGCCTGGTGAAAACGCCAGGATAACGGCGTGTTTGGCGGCGAGACCAAAGCCCATGCCTTAAATCTGCCGGCGTACCCAACTACCATCGAGAAGCCGAATGGCTGACGTCGTGAATCTTCGAACGGCTCGCAAGCAAGCCAAGCGGCAGCAGAGTGATCGGACGGCCGAGCTCAACCGTATTGCCCATGGCCAGCCCAAGCATCTGCGGACGCTTGAAGATGCAAAGCAGACCAAAGCCAAGCGCGAGCTTGACGGGCATCGGATTGAAGAAGGAGACCGCTGATGAAATCGCCGGTTGTCAAACGCTCCATCGTGATCGCTGGCCATAAGACAAGCGTCAGCCTCGAAGAAGCGTTCTGGAAATGCCTGAAGGAAATTGCGACGTCGCGCGACCTGACGCTGTCGGATCTCGTGGCTTCAATCGACACCGATCGCCGCTACGGAAATCTTTCGTCGGCCATCCGTCTGTTCGTTCTCGATCACTTCCGCGCGCAGAATGCCGACCCTCGGCCGCAAAGCGCCTCCCGCGCTTCCGGCGCGCGCGCGACCGCCTCGGCTTTTCAGGCGGACTGATCCTCTACCGCGCCGGAGCCGGCAGCGGTCTGATATCGACGGGCGCTGGCAAAGCCGGCGCCTGTTCGCTTTTAGGCGCAGGCGCCGCGGCCCTCGAGTCCTGGCCTTCGATCGTCCGCAACTGCCTGGTTTGGTTTTCAACGGCTCGCAACGTCAGCCAGCCCGCCAGCGCCGAGACGTCGACCACCCGGTACGGGGCCGCCGCCGAACCCTGCAATGCCATGAATATATCCGGCCGCGCACCAGCCGCTTTGCTCGAGCCGGACAGGACGAGCCGCGCGCCGATTGAACCGTCCGTCAGATCCGCATTTCCGGACAACGACAGATCGGCATCTTTACTGTCGATGGTGACATCGCTGAGGCGCACCTGCCCCGCGCTCATCGTCAGCGTTCCGTCGGCACGCTTCACGAGCAACTGTCCGCTATCCAGGGCTTTACGCACCACGTCGCCAATCCTGATCGCGTCGATCGGCAGACCCTGATCGACCGCGCGGGTCACGGCGTCGAAAGCGCGCGGGTCGAGGCCCGCCAATTGGCCATCGGCGAGCGACACCTTGCCCGCCCCTTGCAGCGAGCCGATCAGCGCCACCGGGCTCAGCCCATTGCCGTCCATGTCGGCGGACAAATAGAGCTTGCCGCTGATCGCCGGCCGCGCGCCGGATGGCATCAAGGTCGAGGCATCAATGCCCGCGAGGGCGAATTTCATGTTCGCTCTCAGTCCTTCCTGCCCGGTCCGTAGAGAGAGCTTGCCAGCCAGGCGGCCGCCCGCTACTTCGCCGCTCATCTCATCGAAAACGAACTCATTCTTGTCGAGGCGCACCGTGCCGCGAAATTCCCGCGCCGTCAGCCGCGGCAGCGCATCGAGACGACGCGCCTTCAACATGACTTGCCCGGTGTAATCACCGAACATGCCCTCGTTAAAAGGCTCGCTCGACCAGTTCCAGACCGCGCCAGCCGGAAGTTTGGCGGCACCCTGCGCCGGCATTCCGATCACGGCCGTGATCAATGCCGCGCCGTCGATGGTATCGGCTTCGAGATCGCCCTGGATGCGGCTTGGCTTTTGCAAAGTCGCGCTCAGCTTTCCGCGCAACGAAGCGCCGCCGATCGTCGCGTTGATATCGGCCAGTGACAGATCGTTGCCGGCCAGCGCGACGCGTGATGCAAAGGTGACCGGCAAAGCAGGCTGCCCGGCGCCGGGGCCGCGCAACGGCGCGAGATCGGCGCGCACGACGGTGGCGCGCAATGCCGCCGAGCGGTTGTTGTCGAACAACCGCGCCGTACCGGCAATCGTGACGTCGAGCCCGCCAGCGGTGATCCGGGTTTCGACCTGCATGTCGCCGCGCGCCGGTCCGCTCGCCTTGATGGTCAGCGATCCCGCACCGGCATCGACGGCAAGGGTCCGGTTGAGACCGAGCATCGCCACCAAAGCCTTGCCGTCGTCAGCGTCGAATTTTCCATCCAGTTTCATATCGCCGATGCTGAACGTCACCGGGTCGGCGCTGCCCTGGCCGTTTAACGCCACCCGCACTTTGCCCAGACTGCCATCGATGCCGAGCTTGGCCAGCGTCGCGGCATTGGCGCCGTCGATGGTCAGGCGGGCGCGCAGCTTGGCCGGCGCCATCAAAGGCGCCTTGCGTGCAAGGCTCGCCGCGGTTTCCGGTGCAAACCTCGCCAGCAAGGCCATCACCGGCGTCATATCCGGTGCGTCGAGATCGATGCGCATGTCGCCCTGCGGCGACGGCGCCGCCGTGACGATACGGCCGCTGGCGGAAAACGCCGCGCCGCCGAGGTCGGCGACCGACAACCGGTCGATCTGCAACCCGCCGCCATCGACCTTGAGCCGGGCACTGGCGTTGCGCGCCACAAATCCCGCGATTGTTGCGCGGCCAATGTCGGCGGCGATGGTCATGTTGTGTGGGCGGTCGATCTTGGACCCGGCCAGCAGCGCGTTGCCGAAACCGAGCGCGGCGTCGATGTCGAGTTCGGGTGCGTTGAGTTCGGCGTCGAGTTTCGCGGGCTGCGGGCCGGCGGCAAAATCATAGGCAAGACGGCCAGTGATGGTGCGGCGATCGAATTCCGCGCGCAGGCGCTCGACCGCGATTCTGTTACTCGCCAGCGTCACGTCGCCGCGCAGCTTCAACGGACGCAGATCGGCTTGCGTGGAGTCGCCCGCGCCCTCGAGCCAGGCCGCCAAAGCTTTCGGGTCGGTTGAATCGACCTCGGCGGGCCCGGTGAACGACACGCTGTCGGCGCCGACCGCGAGCCGCCCGCTCAGCCGCACCTGCGTGTAGCCTGGCGCGCGAAACTCGAAGCGATCGAGGTTCCAGCCTTGCGCATCCAAGGTGATATCGCCGCGTACGTTCTGCACGGTGTTGCCGCCGAGCGTCACCTGATCGATGCCGACGCCGATCTGGATCGGGATAGAAGAACGGAATAGGCCGCCGCCCAATTCCGCCAACTGGCTGATCGCCGCGGCTGGCAACGCCCTGGTGCCGTCGTTCGTCACCATGACGCGGTCGAGGTAGATCTGGCGGCCGGACAGCACGCCATCGAAGCGCGGCCGCGTGCCGAATTTGAAATCGGCGACGCCCGTCAACTTGAGACCTTGCTCTTCAGGTCCGTACTGAAATTCAATCTGCTGGATCAGCGCCGTGGCGGCGCTTGCTTTGACCTTGCCGGTGGCGCGCCACGGCTGCGTCACCGACGTGCCACGCAAGGCGATACCGACCGGCCGCGCGAAGCTTAGCGTGCCGTCGAATTTCGGATCGCCGCCGGCCAGCAGCAAAGCGCCCTCGGCTTCGATGCTGAGCGGCCTGTTGACGGGATCGACATTCAGGCGAACACGGGCACCGTTCTCATCGCTGTAACGGCCGGACGACAGGCGGAACGGATAAAGTTCGTTACCGATGGTGACGGCGCCCTCGCCCTTGAACGGTCCGAGCAGCGACTTGGCGTCGCCATTGAACCACAGCTTCTCGAAAGTCACCGCGGCGCCGTTCGAGGCATCGGCCAGCGTCACCTTGCCGTCCTCGATGCTGAGCTTGTCGACCGACAGCGCGTCGGCATCGAAGCCGACCGCCAAGGCCGGCGCCTGCACACGGCCAGCGGCGTCGAGACCGATCCGCACCTGCGGTCCGGCGAGCGTGAGTTCGGAGGCGCGCCACTCGCCGCGCATTAACGGGCCGAGGGCGAATTCGATGCCGAGCGAACGGGCGTGGATGGCGTCCGGACCGGACTTGCCGATTTCGATGTCGTTGAGCGTAAGCCGGGGCGATGGCAGCAGCCGTGCATCGATGGCGCCTTTGACCCGTACATCGACGCCGAGCAACCGCGTCGCCTGCACCTCGAACATCGAGCGCTGGCCGCCCCAGTCGATCACCAACGGTCCAACCAGCGCCACCACCAGCGCCAGAATGATCGCGATCGCCAGTCCCAACAACGTATTTTGCAACGCCAACTCCCGCGCCGAACCACATGGCCGGCGGCGCCCCGTTCAACACTAAAAATGTACCTGCTTTTATTGCGCCGTGGCGGCAATTCTGTGTCGCAGGGGGCCGCTCAGAGCGAGCCGAGCTTGCCCGGATTCATCAGGTTCTGCGGGTCAAGCGCATGCTTGATGGCGGCCATTGCATTGAGCGCAGGGGCGCCATGCTCGGCCTTGAGGTACTTCAACTTGCCCTGGCCGACACCGTGCTCGCCGGTGCAGGTGCCGCCCATCGACAACGCCAGTTCGGTCAGCCGCTCCAGCAATATCTTGGCGCGCTTGACCTCGTCCGGATCGTCCATGTCGACCAAAGGCGAAAAGTGGAAATTGCCGTCGCCGACGTGGCCTAGAACCGGCGCGATCAGTTTGAGTTCATCGACATAACGCAAAGCGGTGTTGACGCATTCCGCCAGCCGCGAGATCGGCACGCACAGGTCGGTTGCCAGCGCCTGCGCGCCGGGCCGCAGATGCCGCGCCGCCCAATAGCCGTCATGACGCGCCTGCCAGAGTCGCGTGCGCTCTTCCGGCTTGGTCGCCCACTCGAACGGACCACCGCCCAGTTCGGCGACGATGTCGCCGAACCGCTGCGACTGCTCGGCGACGCTCGCCTCGGTGCCGTGGAATTCGACGAACAGCGTCGGCACCTCGGGCAGCGTCAGCTTGGAATAGGCGTTACTCGCCTTGATCTGCAGCGCGTCGAGCAATTCGATCCGCGCCACCGGAATGCCGGACTGGATGGTGAGGATGGTCGCCTTGCAGGCGGCATCGACCGAAGGAAACGGACAGACGCCGGCGGCGATGGCTTCCGGGATGCCGGACAGCTTCAGTGTCAGTTCGGTAATAATGCCGAGCGTGCCTTCGGCGCCGATCATCAGGCGCGTCAGATCGTAACCGGACGACGATTTCTTGGCGCGCCGTGCCGTGGTCATCAGTTCGCCATTGGCCATCACCACCTTCAGCGCCAGCACATTGTCTTTCATGGTGCCGTAGCGCACCGCGTTGGTGCCGGACGCGCGCGTCGAGGCCATGCCGCCCAGCGATGCATCCGCGCCAGGATCGATCGGAAAGAACAGACCCTGGTCGCGCAGGTGATCGTTGAGCGCCTTGCGTGTGACACCGGGCTCGATGACGCAGTCGAAATCCTCGGCGTGCACCGCCAGCACCTTGTTCATGTCGCGGAAGTCGATCGACACACCGCCGAACGGCGCATTGACGTGGCCTTCGAGCGAGGTGCCGGTGCCGAACGGGATCATCGGCACGCCATGCTGCGCGCAGATGCCGACGATCTTCTGGACGTCTTCGGTGGTCTGCGGAAACACAACCGCGTCGGGCGGCTGGTTCGGGATCCATGTCAGGGTGTGGCCGTGCTGTTCGCGCACCGCCTGCGACGTCACCAGGCGATTGCCGAAGGCGGCCGCCAGTTTCTCGACAACGGCTTTGACCGCCGCCGGATCGCGGGATTTTTCAGGTGCGTGAGCTGTCAGAGTCTCGCCTGCCATCGGGCCTATTCCGTGCGTGGGCGGCGACCGTGGCGGGGAAGATGAAAGAGGTCAAGCAGCCACGGGCGGCGTCAAAGCCGCACGCCGCTTGAAGCGGTTCAGGAGTAGATGAACCACGGTTCAGTGGGCCAGTCGTTCTGCAGCGCCTGCGCATCGCTGTGACCGAGCGAAATCGCCCAGGCCACGATCATGACCCCGACCAACAGCAGATAAGTTCCCCGCGCCATTGTGGCGAGCATTGCCCGTCTCCCTGCTTTTTTTCAGGATAGCCGAGGATACCGCCCGGGTCAGCCAATCGTTAATTTTTGGTTAATCGCCGCAAAGGCCCGGTGGATAAGACGTCTGGCGCTGGTCCGTGGACGGCCAAATGCCGCTGTCGTAGGTTCCGCGGATGCTTGACCGCAACGAACCCGCGATCCCGGCGCCCTTTGTCTCGTCGCTGATGAAGGTCGAACCACAGTGGATCGACTACAACGGCCACCTCAACATGGCCTATTACAATGTGCTGTTCGACCGCGCGGTCGATGAGGTCTACGACCTCATCGGGCTCGGCCCCGACTATCTCAAGAACCATGGCCACTCGACCATGGTCGCCGAAATGCACGTGCGCTACCTGCGCGAGGTCGGCGAACACGATCCGCTCCGCGTTACGGTGCAACTGCTCGCCTACGACGCCAAACGCATTCATCTCTTCGAGCAGCTGGTGCACGCCACCGAAAACTGGGTATCGGCGACCTGCGAAACCATGACCTTGCACGTCGATATGACGGCAAAGAAGGTCGCGCCCTTCCCCGACAGCATCATGCGTTTAGTCGAGCGTATGAAGGTCGCACATGCCGGTTTGCCGACGCCCGATGGCGCCGGCCGCAGCGTCGCGATACCCAAGCGCTAATCCAGTCGTTGACTCGTTTTAAATTCGGTCGCTAGCATCCCGCTACGCAGTCTTGTTGTACTGAATTGCGGTACGGGGTGATCGATGTCAGTTGCTGTTGGTAGTCCGACCATGCGCGCGGTGAGTAAAGTCACGATGCGCGAGCATCGCATTCCGAGCACGGGCAGCGCGCCTTACATCTGCGTCGAAGGACCGGACCAGAATTTGTGGTTCTGCGAAAGCGGCGCGCACAAGATCGGCTGCTTCGATCCGCGCACATCGACGTTCAAGGAATTCGCGTTGCCAACTGCTGGGGCTACGCCAATAGGAATCGGCCTCGGCGCCGACAACAATCTCTGGTTCGCGCAGAAGAAGGCCAACAAGATCGGCCGTATCTCCACGAGCGGCGCGCTCGCCGAATTCGATGTGCCGACACCGAATGCCGGTCCCGACGCCATCGGCCTCGGACCGGACGGCAATATCTGGTTCTCGGAAACCGACGCCGGCAAGGTCGGCCGCATCACGCCGGACGGCACAATCACCGAATTCCAGACCGGCATTTCGCCGGGCAGCAAGCCGCTGTCGATCGTCGTGCGCGACGGCGCCCTGTGGTTCAGCGAAGCCGCCGGCAACCGCGTCGCGCGCATCACCGTCAATGGCGACGTCACCGAGTTCACCATTCCCGGCACCGATCCGCAGCCGCGCGCCATGGTCACGCATCCCGATGGCAACATCTGGTTCGTTGAAACCGGTTCGAATGCGCTTGGCCGCATCGACCGCAACAACACGTTCAGCGAGTTCGTCTTCCCAACGCCGAACGCATCGCTGCGTGGCGTCACCGTCGGCCCCGACAACAATCTGTGGTGCACGGAGAACTTCGCCAACCAGATCGGCCACATGAAGCCGGACGGCACCTTCATCGCCGAGTACGGCATTCCGTCGCCGATCAGCGGACCGCGCTGCATCGCCGCGATGTCGAACGGCCGGCTCTATTTCACGCAATACGATACCGGCTCGATCGGGGAAATCATCCTCGATTAATTCGAGACCGTTAAAGGGGAAACGCAGTGAAGATCGAACGAATTGAATATCAAGCCGGCAGCGTCGCCGCGAACGGCGCACTGATCTATGACGAGAAGGCGAGCGGCCGCCGTCCGCTCTTGCTGGTCTCGTCGAACTGGATGGGCATGACCGAGGCCTCCATCGATCGCGCCGCCACCATGGCCGGCAGCAAATACATTGTTTTCCTGGCCGACATGTACGGCGGCGGCAAAGTCGGGCACGCGCCGCCGGATGTAGCGCCGCTCGCCAACGGCCTACGCGCCGACGCACCGGAACGTCGCCGCCGCATCAACGCGGCGCTCGAAGCCTTGCGCAAGGAAAGCGACAAGCGCGGCATTGGCGATCTCAGCCGCCAGGCGGCCGCAGGCCTCTGCTTCGGCGGCGGCAATGTTCTTGAACTGGCGCGAAGCGGCGCGGACATCAAGGCCGTCATCTGCATGCATGGCGATCTGATTACTGTGGCGCCAGCCAAGGCCGGCGACATCAAGGCCGCGATCTGCGTCATGCATGGCGCCGCCGACCCGGTGGTGCCGAAGAAAGACCGCGACACCTTCGAGGCGGAAATGGAAGGCGTCGGCGCGAAATGGCAGATGTTGGTGTTCAGCGGATTGCTGCATTCGTTCTGTGAAGCGGAAGCGAACGTGCCGGGCATCGGCAAATACGATCCGGGCGCAGCGCGGCAGTGCTTCAACATGGTCGACGACTTCGCGACCGCCGCCTTCGACGGCAAGCTTTAGAAAAATCGCAAGAAAAAGTTCTTCAAAGAAGAAGCTCATGGGGAAGGAAACGTCATGCAGAGGATCGTCAAGGCCCTAGCCGGCCTGCTGCTGGTTGGCGCCGTCAGCAGCGCGCAGGCACAGACTTATCCGGATCGTCCAATCCGGCTGATCGTCTCGATCGCCGCCGGCAGCGTCACCGACGTGATCGCACGCAAAGCCGCGGCCGAATTGCAGGGCCGTCTCGGCCAGCCGCTGATCATCGAAAACCGCGGCGGCGCCGCCGGCATTCTCGGCGCGCAGACCTGCGCACAGGCGACACCCGACGGCTACACGCTGTGCGTCATCTATCACTCAACGATGTCCTACAATCCGCTGCTGTTCGACAAGCTGCCCTACGCGCCGGAAGATCTTGCGCCGGTGACGCGGCTGTTCTTCTTGACCGAAGGCCTGTTCGTCTCGACCGAGGTCGGCATCAATTCGGTCGCCGAACTGAAGAAGTATGCGCAAGCCAAGCCTGACGGCCTGAACTACGCCACACTGGGTGACGGCTCGTTCCCCGATCTGTTCATGCGCTGGCTCAACGGCCAGTGGGGCACCAAGATCGTCGGCGTGCCGTACAAAGGCGGCGGCCCGGCGGCGCAGGCGCTGGCGGCAAATCAGGTGCAGGTCACGCGCTTCGGCGTCGGCAACTTCATGGGCCTGATCCAGGCCGGCAAGGTGAAAGCGCTCGCGGTGTCGGCCGACAAGCGTTCGCCGCTGCTGCCCGATGTCCCGACCTTCAAGGAAGCCGGTCTCGGCGATTATCCGGGCCAAGGCTGGTGGGGCCTCGCCGCCCCGAAAGGCACGCCGGCTCCGATCGTCGAGAAGGTCGCAGCCGAGTTCGGCAGACTGTTCAAGGATCCGGAGTTCAACAAATTCCTCGATCAGCAGTCGGTCGTCGCCTCGCCGACGACACCGGCCGGCTTCGCGGCCTTCCTGGTGGAAGACCGCAAGGCCGCCGAAACGCTGATCAAGATCGCGAACAGCAAGAAGGAAACCTACAAGGCGGAATAGCGGCTCTCGTCATGGCCGGGCTTGTCCCGGCCATCCACGCCTTGGCAGCAAATAAGAAAGACGTGGATGCCCGGCACAAGGCCGGGCATGACGGCGTTTGGCTTGTCAGTCGATCCGCCCGCCGGAGAACCTGCGTCCCGGCACGCTGAGGAAATAGCCGACGGCCTGCGCGCCGTCGGCGCCAAGCACGCTGCCGCTGGTGTATTGCGATTCATCGCAAGCGAGAAAAACCGCTGGCCCCGCAATATCTTCGCCGGTGCCGACGCGGCCCATCGGCACGCCCTTGCGGCGGCCTTCGTAGATTTCCGGATCGGCGTACATCGCTTCGGTGCCCGGCGTGCGGATATAGCCCGGCGTGATCGCGTTGGCGCGGATGCCGTAGGGCGCCCACTCCACCGCCTGCAATTTCGTCAGCATGATAAGCCCAGCTTTTACAACGCTGTAGGCGCCGGCCCAGTTGTACGGAAACAATCCGGCGATCGACGCGATGTTGACGATGACGCCGGACTTCTGCGCGATCATCGGCTGCGCGGCGGCCTGGGACATCAGGAAGGCGCCCTTGAGGCCGATGTTCATGGTGGTGTCCCAGGCCGCCTCGGGCAGCGCCTCGAGTTTGCCGGGAACGATCTTCATGGCGTTATTCACGAGGATGTCGACCCGACCGTAGGTCGTCATCGTGGTGTCGATTAGCCGCTTGATGTCGGCGGATTTCGACACGTCGCAGGCCACGCCGATGCTCTTATTCCCCGCGTCCTTGGCGGTAGTCTCGGCGGTTACGGCGTCGATTTCGGCCACCACGACGTGGGCGCCCTCGCGCGCATAGGCCAGCGCGATATCGCGCCCGATGCCCCGGCCGGCGCCGGTCACGATCGCCACTCTGTCTTTCAAACGCACGGCATTCCCCTTTTTTGGTCTGAAACTTTGATTTTCCACGCTAATTCGGTGGGGAGGCGCCGACAAGTGGCGGTCCGCCCCTCGAAATTGCCGGCTTCGAGTGCCATCTTGGGCTGAAGGAATCACGACAAAAATGGCCGAGTTGAAGCGTCCCTTCCCCCTGGATTCGAGACCGACGCCAACGCCCGGCGGCATTGCCGCCCGCGCCATGGGTGCGCGCGGCGCCGCCTATCTCGCCGACCTTAACCCCGAGCAGCGCGAGGCGGTCGAGACCCTGGACGGCCCCGTGCTGGTGCTGGCGGGCGCCGGCACCGGCAAGACCCGCGTGCTGACCACCCGCATCGCGCACATCCTCAACCTCGGCCGCGCCCGGCCGCAGGAAATCCTGTCCGTCACCTTCACCAACAAGGCGGCGCGCGAGATGAAGGAACGCGTCGGCAAGATGGTCGGGCAGATCGTCGAGGGCATGCCGTGGATGGGCACCTTCCATTCAATCGGCGTGAAGATCCTGCGCCGCCACGCCGAGATGGTCGGGCTGAAGAACAATTTCACGATTCTCGACGTCGACGACCAGATCCGTCTCATCAAGCAACTGCTGGAAGCCGAGAAGCTCGACGATAAACGATGGCCTGCTCGGGTCTTCGCGATGATCCTCGACGGCTGGAAAAACCGCGGCCTGACGCCCGACCAGGTGCCGGCCGGCGAAGCGGCCAGCTTCGCCAACGGCAAGGGCAAGAAGCTCTACGTCGCCTATCAGGAGCGGTTGAAGACGCTGAACGCGGCGGATTTCGGCGATCTTCTTCTTGAATGCAGCCGGCTGTTCCGCGAGCACCCCGACGTGCTGCGGAATTATCAGCACAGATTCAAGTACATCCTGGTCGACGAGTATCAGGACACCAACGTCGCGCAGTATCTATGGTTGAGACTGCTGTCTCAGACGCCGAGCGCGCCGACGCCCTTACCTTCTCCCCTTGGGGGAGAAGGTGGCGAGCAAAGCGAGCCGGATGAGGGGGTCAGTATCGAAGATACGTGGGATACCCCCTCACCCGGCGCGCAGCGCGCGCCGACCTCTCCCCCCAGGGGAGAGGTAAAGGAAGAAAGCACCGCGCCAACGCGCACGGTCCCCAAAAACATCTGCTGCGTCGGCGACGACGACCAGTCGATCTATGGCTGGCGCGGCGCCGAGGTCGACAACATCCTGCGCTTCGACCACGACTTCCCCGGCGCGAAGGTCATCCGCCTCGAACGCAATTACCGCAGCACGGGCCACATCCTCGCCGCCGCCTCGACGCTGATCGCGCATAACGAAGGCCGCCTCGGCAAAACGCTACGCACCGAGGACGTCGACGGCGAAAAGGTGCAGGTCACCGGCGGCTGGGATAGCGAAGAGGAAGCCCGCAGCATCGGCGAGGAAATCGAGCAGCTGCAGCGCGAGGCGCGCGAGCGGGGCGAGGATCATCCGCTCGACGAGATCGCCATTCTGGTGCGCGCCTCGTTCCAGATGCGCGAATTCGAAGACCGCTTCATCCAGCTCGGCCTGCCCTATCGCGTCATCGGCGGTCCCCGGTTCTACGAGCGCCAGGAAATCCGCGACGCGCTGGCCTATCTGCGCGTCATCGCGCAGCCGGCCGACGATCTGGCCTTCGAGCGCATCGTCAATGTGCCCAAGCGCGGCCTCGGCGACGCCGCGGTGCAGATGCTGCACGACTACGCCCGCAAGGCGCGCATTCCGCTCAGCGAAGCCGCCAGCGCCATCTCCGCCACCGACGAGATGAAGCCGAAGCCGCGCATGGCGCTGCGCGATCTGATGGCCTCGTTCGACCGCTGGCGCGGCCGCATGAATTCGCTGCCGCACACCGAACTGGCCGAAATCGTGCTCGACGAGAGCGGCTATACGGAGATGTGGCAGAAGGACCGCAGCGCCGACGCCGCCGGCCGGCTGGAAAACCTCAAGGAGCTGGTGCGCTCCATGCAGGATTTCGAAAACCTCGGCGGCTTCCTCGAGCACATCTCGCTGGTGATGGACCGCGACAGCGGCGACGCCGAGCAGGCCGTCAACATCATGACGCTGCATTCCGCCAAGGGCCTGGAGTTCGACACCGTGTTCCTGCCCGGCTGGGAGGAAGGCCTGTTTCCCCATCAGCGTTCATTGGACGAGAGCGGCCGCAACGGGCTGGAGGAGGAACGCCGCCTCGCCCATGTCGGCATTACGCGCGCGCGCAAACGCGCCAAGATTTTTTTCGCCACCAACCGGCGCATCCACGGCATGTGGACGACGACGGTGCCGTCGCGCTTTCTCGACGAACTGCCGGAGGCCAATGTCGAGGTGAAGGAAGCGGCCGGCGGCTCGGGCGGCTTCGGCATGAGCGGCTATGGCGCGAGCCGCTTCGACGACATGCAGTCGTTCGGCTCGAGCTACAACACGCCGGGCTGGCAGCGCGCGCAGCAGCGCAAAGGGCAAGGCGGGTTCGACGCCACCGGCAAGCCGCGCGAGGGCTCTTTTAGTGACGCGAACCGCTCACGCGGCGCGCGTGCCGGCGGCTTCTCCGAGAAAGGCCAGCCGGCCTATGTGCCGGACGGCATTTTCAACCAGGATGAAGAGTACGCCGAAGCCCCGCCGCCCAAGGCCAAGAGCCCTACTCGTAAGCACTTGCCTTTAGTCATCGAAGGCGAACTGATCGCCAAATCCACCGGCGCGACGTCATCCTTCGCCGTCGGCGAGCGGGTGTTTCATCAGAAATTCGGCAACGGCAACGTGGTGACGGTCGACGGCAACAAGCTGACCATCAAGTTCGACCACGCCGGCGAAAAGCGGGTCGTGGATAGTTTTGTGGACAGGGTGTGAAAGAGTCACTGTTTGAGCCCGCGATCTCTGGGGCGATGAGATTTAATCTCAATTATTGTCGATCCATCCCATTCAACCAATTGCGCAAACTTCATTTTCAGAGACATTTTCCATGGATCATCTTCGTCGACAGGAATTAATTGGAGTAGATTTTCATTTTCGACCAAACCATACCGCACAGATTTAAGGGTGGCAGACGAGAACAGCACGGAATTTCCGTCGATCCCTCCGGAGAATACATCAAGCCCTTCAATAGTTGCGATGTACCCCCCGCTCTGGCGCTCCCCTTTAGATTTCCGTTCAATCAAAACACTGTCCGGCTTCTGGCCTGGGCTATAAAGCCACTTAAGTACTTCGTCTCGATAATGGTCCGGCAATAATAAAACGGGCTCGATCCCAACTTGATGTTTAAAGGCGGCAGCCATCTTCCAGAAAATTGGATTAATAGGCTCCACATTAACGACCAAACTCTGTCGCTTACGTTTATAAAACGATTGCCAAACTGATTGTGTCGCAAGAGATTTTATTCTTTCAACAATCGTTTCGTCCAACCCGGTCCACGAGTATTCCATCATTGGTCTTGTGAACATCCCTTTCGGAAGGCCGGCTAATATAGCCCGCTCAGTTACAGCAGCCTCTCGCCCGCCGCTGTCTTTCTCCGTCACAAAACCATGAAATACCCATATCGGAAGAGAGGTAACTATTGCGCTCTCTCCAGCCAAACGGATGCGCTCCAATGCGCCCATGTCCTTAGGCAGTGCTTTTATTTTTTCAGTCCGGTGCGTTTTTATCAACGCAATAGCACCAGTAAATATCTCCCTCAGATTCCCTATTCTTTGTTCGTAATTTTCATCCTGCGATATCAGGGCAAGCGGCCTTTGAAGGTGGCCGCCGCCATCAGCCAATATCGCAACAAACCGATCGAGAAACTTTATCAAATCAAACAGAGATCGATCGCCACGCGGCAATCTCTCTTCAACTTTAATTAATTCACTTAGACGAGACAGAACATTTTCATCACCACGCAGCGGGCTTTTTAGGACGAGCAAAATGGCAAACGGGATAAGAAGATCGTCTCTCCCGTGAATCGTAGATGGTGTAAAAACCCTTCCGGGAACTACTCGACGTTCACTCATTTGATCGAGAGATGATACAAAACCGTCTAAGGTCTTACCGTAGCCCTCGTCCGAATGCAGGTCGCCACCAAGCTCTATGCGCAGCAACTCGAAGAAAATCGAGCCGAACCCCATATCATTCTGAATCAAACTGTCATCGGCGTCCGCTAATTCTTTAGCTAACAGTCTCGTCGCTACCTGCGCACCAATATTAGTCGATTGCTTTTCTCCAATGATCCAACGCAACAAGACGGCAGAAGTCAAAATAAGGGCGTCGTCGTGCACATGGCGAAGAATCGTTGCTCCGAGAGCTAGCGGCGTTACGCCTCGCTCAAAATCGTCACCCTCAATCCTATTCACTTTCGCCTTTGCCTCAGACCAACTGAGCGAAAATAAATCCGGAAATAAGTACCGTCCGAAAGCGGAATAATATGGATCAGCTAATTGAAACTGAAATACTGCGGGCCAGCGCACAAGACTTTCTCTGAAACGTTCAGCCCCGATCTCATCTTCATTCCAAATGGCCAATGCCAGGAAATACGCCGTATTGCGAAGGTGATGCTGAAGAAATGGCCAACTATTCGCGAGACGCCTCCACTGTTCATCTGGCCCTCTGCTTTCGGCGTCTTTCAACTTATAGAGCGAACCAACAAATTGAATTACGCCCTCCCAAGCGCCGATAAAGTCGAATAGCACATCTGAAAATGCCGACTTGTCCGATCCGGCCAAGCTGAGTCGCGGCGAAGCAGATTGCCCAGGAGCATTCACTATCGAGACATGTCTCGATAGCCAGTCTTCAAGGCGAGACGCCAGAATTGCACTCAGATCAAGAACAGCAGAAACCACGGGCGGTGAAAGTTTTTCTATACGCGCCCCCAACAAGCGCAAAGGGAGACCGGCTAGAGTTGTAGCAAATTCCGTTTCCTGACCTATTCTAGAAACCGCCCTGTCAAATACCCGACGATACTCTCTAATCCATTGCTGGTGAGGTCCGCCGAACCAATTTGCGTCAATTTGAGCGTAACTGAACGGCTCACCCTCTTCTGTCTGCGTTGAGTATGCATCCAGAAGAAAGGCATGATATTCAATCATCTCATCTAAAGCCGCGTCGAAGCGTTTCACGGCAAGGCCGTCTATCGCTTCGATAACTTTATCTGCTAGTTCTTCAAGAAGATCCGACGGCACCGGCAGTTTTTCAGACTTCATGACGCACCCGCCTAAATCGAAAACTTCGGCGTAATAAAAATTTCTCAAGATTCGTGAGAGGCACACCGCCTTCACGAACGCACCAGTTAGTCGTCCCTTTGAGGGGACGCCCAAAAGACGGTGAAAAAGCCAGGACCGGGCGACGCTGTCCATGGCCCCTATCGCCCTGAAGCTGGCACCTTCGCCACCAACGCTTCAGCACCCAACCAAGCAGCTTCATACGAACGTCGTAAAGCACAACGGGTCTCGTAAAATCAGTCGAGACCTCTGGCTGGCTTGAAGATGGCTCATAACCAAGAAAAATTAGCGGCCCGTCATGCTCATTAATTGCCGGAACAAAGTCACGTGGCGCGGCTGCATAATAAGCGCGATGTAATGTTTCGGTCAGATCGTAAGGAAGCACGACATTTGCAGTGTAACGTTCGCGTATACGAGCTCTTGCATCCTGCTGAACGAAGCGAAGGCTGTCAGCCACAAAATGTGCGAGCGCTGCGAGATTAACTAACAGCCAAGTTATGTGGACGCT
Organism: uncultured Hyphomicrobiales bacterium; assembly: GCA_903885555.1. GTDB lineage: Bacteria > Pseudomonadota > Alphaproteobacteria > Rhizobiales > Xanthobacteraceae > Pseudolabrys. Next base: position 1,088 of record CAISIV010000185.1, on the reverse strand, counting down.
GCTCAGAAAGAATTTAAATACCGCTGTGTTGGTTCCAAATCCAATACGATGCGCAACAGTCTGCAGAGGCCAAAACACCTGGACACAGAGCACGCTCAACAAAGCTACGCTGCTCGCAAAGAACTCGAATGTGAGCGTTTCGTGATAATAGACTTGTAACTCTTTGCTTGATCGCTCGGTAACCAGCGCGATGAGACCTACCGCGAGAGAAATAATAGCTAAAATGCCGACCTGCGTCGAAATTAAGTACGAGGTAGAATCTTTCAAAAACGTTCTGTGATCACTTGATAGCTCCCAACTTTTGGGCCAATCCGAACCATAGAAGCCGAGTAAAATTTCAGACAACGCTGCTACAGCGTTGAGGCCTAGATAGACGATTACGAACCAACCGATTGCTTTTCCAGCTAATAACCACCTTAAAAAACGAAGCAACAAAGGATATCGCGCGCGCCGAATCGCCGGGTTTACTCTGATGTGTTCTCGTACTTCCCGCGCCACGTAACGACGGAGACTGCCGAACCAACCTCCGCGTGCCCAATCAATCACTACATCCGCCCTCCCGGCGGGATAATCGTAAAGATAGAGCGCTAGTACAAGAGCTGCCTATACGTGAGCCCAAGCGCCTTTTCCAAATGCCCCCGCCCTATTTCCGCCACCTCCCCCGTCCAAGTGCCGCGCAAAGCAAGGATGATCGAGGGGACTAGCCGCATGAAAAACGCGGGATTGGCACGCCTGTTTTCACTGAGTCTGGTGCTGGGCATCGGCGCCGGTTCGCTCGCGCTCACGAGCGCGCAGCCGGCGCAAGCACGCGGCTGGGGCTCGGTGCATCGCTACGTCAAGCCGTCGGGCAATTGCTCGGGCGGCCAGGAAATTCTCGCCAGCCATTACGCCTCGGGCAAGCGCACCGCGACCGGCGAGCGCTTCGACCCCAACGGCAACACCGCCGCCGCGCGCACCTGGGCGCTCGGCACCAGCCTCACCGTCACCAATCCGCTCAACGGCCGCTCGCTCACCGTGCGCGTCAACGACACCGGGCCGTGGGGCCTGTCCTTCCGCATGGGCGCGCGGCTCGATCTGGCGCGCGGCGC
>CAISIV010000184.1 GCA_903885555.1 uncultured Hyphomicrobiales bacterium | reverse complement strand
TGTCAGCAATATCGGCCATTAGTGTACTGCCAATTCTTCATGCAGTTCGCGCCAGACCTTGTAGCGGGTGTCGGCGAACGCGGGCGTGCCGCGCACCTCAACCAGATCGCCGCGCGGGCGCGGCAGAGGCACCGTGACGACGTCATGCACGCGGCCGCCGCGCATGACGATGATGCGGTCGGCGATCAGCACCGCCTCGTCGAGATCGTGCGTGACGAACAGAATGGTCTTGCCGGTACGGGCGTGAATATCGAGCAACTCGGCTTGCAAGGACTCGCGCGTCTGCGCGTCGAGCGCGCCGAACGGCTCGTCCATCAGCAGAACGGAAGGATCGATGGCGAGCGCACGGGCAATGCCGACGCGCTGTTTCATGCCGCCGGACAATTGATGCGGGCGGCGGTTCTGCGAATCCGACAGGCCGACCAGCGCCAGATATTTCTCTGCCGTGTCGCGCAACTCGCCGCCGCGCAGGCCTTTCATCTCGAGGCCGAACATCACGTTCTGCAGGGCCGACAGCCAGGGCAGCAGTTCGGCGTGCTGGAACACCATGCCGCGGTCATGGCCGCAGCCATGCACTTCGCGGCCATCGACGGTGACGCGGCCGCTGGTCGAGGCGTCGAGCCCCATCGCCACGCGGAGCGCCGTGGTCTTGCCACAGCCGGACGGCCCGATCAGCGCAACGATCTCGCCGTTGCGCACCGTGAAATTGACCCGATCCAGCGCCTGAACGTGATGGACTTGCCCATCCACGCGCAACGCAAAGCGCTTGGACACGTCTTGAAACGTCACCTCACCCATTACATTCCAACTTTCTTGAGAGCGCGCTCGCGATATTCCGGCGCGGTGACGGCGGAAAGGCTCAGCACCTTGGTCATGCTGCCGGCCTTCACCATCTGCTCCTGGATCCACATGATCTTCTCACCGGGCAGCGGCAGCGTCGGATCGACCGCCTTGTACAACGCGGCGTCATCGAAAACGAAGCCGGGGCGCGGATCGTCCGGCTTGGTATTGGTGAGCTCGCGGGTCAATGCGACCGTGGCGTCCTTGTTGGCCAGCGCGAATGTCAGTGCGTTCATTTCAGCGGTCAGGAACTTGACCGCGTCGTCGCCGCGCGCCGCCAAAGTCCTGACGGTCGAGACGATACAGACACGCAGGAAGTTCGGCACCGCCTCGCGGCCGGAAATCAGCAGATGGATGGTCTTGGGCGCCACCGGCTCATATTCGTTAGAGACCACCGCGGCTTCGACCACGCCGCCGATCAGTGCCTGATAGCGATCGCGGTCGCCGCCAACCGCGGCAAGCTTGACGTCCTTGTCCGAGACGCCGTGCGTCGCCAGTGCTTCGCGCGCCAGCATGTTCGGCATCGAGTTGGGGGCCGACACGGCAATCTGCTTGCCCTTGAGGTCCTCGACCTTGGTGATGTCGTTCCTGGTGTAGATGCCGTGCGGCACGACGATCCAGTGACAGCCGAGGATCTTGGTATCGGCGCCTTTCGAATTGGCGGCGAACACGCCCTGCGGTCCACCCTCGAAACTGTCGAGTTCCCCGGCAATCAGCGCCTTGAGCGCGAGCTGGTCGTCCTTGAACTGCGAAACCTCGAGCTTGAGCCCCTGCTTGGCGGCGAAATCGCGGGTCGACACCATCAGGAAAATGCCGGCGTCGGCCTTGGCGTTGATCAGGCCGTGGCGCCAGACCTTGTCCTGGGCATAAGCCTGATTTTGGACCGAAACCGTTAGCGCGCAAACGCCGATGGCGGCCAAGGCCATATGAAAAAATGGTGCAGTGCGCATGTGCGGTTCCTCAGGAGTTCTCGTGCCTTAGGGCATCTATTCCCGGCAATATAACATCATTTTTATTCGCGGGGCCGTTCCCAAGGCCAGTGTGCGGGACTAGCCTTGGACCCGCAAGCGCCACTCGGCGCACTCGCGGAAAACCGCGACCGGGCACAGGCCGTAAGCCTGCCGCCCATAAACAGAGTTCAGGGAGCTGAACGTTATGAATCAGAAATTCACCCTCAATGTGAACGGCAAGTCGCATACGATTGACGGCGACCCGGACATGCCGCTGCTGTATGCGCTGCGCGACGATCTCGGATTGAACAATCCGCATTTCGGCTGCGGCCTGGCGCAATGCGGCGCCTGCACCGTGCACATCGATGGCCAGCCGGCGCGCTCTTGCGTGACGCCGCTGTCCGCCGTCGGCAACGCCAAGGTCGTGACGCTCGCCGGGCTGGGCACGCCGGAAAAACCGCACCCGGTACAGACGGCTTATGTCGAGGAACAGGTGCCGCAATGCGGCTACTGCATCAACGGCTGGATCATGACCGCCGCCGCCTTCCTCCGTGACAAGAAGAACCCGAGCGAGGCCGAGATCAAGGACGCGCTCTCCGGGCTGAAGTGCCGCTGCGGAACGCATGTCAGCATCCTCAAGGCGGTCAAGCGCGCCGCGACGATGATGGGTTGAGGAGAGCACCATGACAAAATTCGAATCCACCTCGTCCCTCTCCCGCCGCTCCGTCCTGATGGGCGGCGGCGCGCTGGTCGTCTCGGTCGGCGCGGCGATGTCGCTCGACAGCATGCTGTCGATGCAGGCTGCTTTTGCTCAGGGAGCAAAGCCAGCGCTGACGCCGGATCAACTGTCGTCCTACATCGCGGTCAACGCCGACGGCAGCGTCTCGGCCTTCTTCGGCAAGATGGACATGGGCCACGGGCTCAACATCGCCATCGCGCAGATGGTGGCGGAAGAACTCGACGTGCCGTTCAAGGCCGTCAAAGTCTACATGGGCGACACCGGCACGTCGGTAAACCAGGGCGGCGCCTCGGGCTCCACGGGCATTCAGCTCGGCGGCAAGCAGATGCGCATGGCATCGGCGGAAGCCCGCCGCGTGCTGGTCGAGATGGCGGCGGGCTTGCTGTCCGTGCCGGCCGACAAGCTCACCGTTGCCGACGGCGTGGTCAGCGCCACCGACGACAAGGCCAAGCGCATTTCCTATGCGCAGATGATCGGCGGCAAGTACTTCAACGTCCAGCTCGACTGGAACAAGCAGTACGGCAACACGCTGTACGCGCCGGGCAAGGCGCAGCCGAAGAAGCCGAGCGAACACAAGATCGTTGGCCAGCCGATCAAGCGCGACGACGTCGCGCCGAAAGTCTTCGCCATCGAAGACTTCTGCACCGACGTGAAAGTGCCGGGCATGGTGCATGCTCGCATGATCCGTCCGGCCGTCGCAGGCTCCGTGCCGGTGAAGGTCGACGAAGCCTCCATCAAGGATATCCCCGGCGCGCAAGTCGTCTGGGACAAGGGCTTCCTCGGCGTCATCGCCGACAAGGAGTGGGGCGCGATCAAAGCCGCCGAAAAACTGAAAGTGGAATGGTCGCAAGGTGCGGACCCGTTCATTGAGCAGGCATCGCTGTACGATCACATCCGCAAGGCGCCCGTGCGCAAAAAGGTGGTCGAAAAGGAAAACGGCAACGTCGATGACGCCTTCAAGATCGCCGCGAAGGTGATCGAGGCCGAATACGAATGGCCGTTCCAGTCGCATGCCAGCATGGGTCCTGCCTGCGCGCTGGTCGAGATCAAGGACGGTAACGTCACCTGCTGGAGCGGGACGCAGAAGTCCCACTTCGTACAGCAGGGCGTCGCCGCGGCGACCGGCGTGCCGGTCGACAAGGTGCGCGTCATCTGGGCCGCTGGGCCCGGCTCCTACGGCCGCAACGACGCCGACGATTGCGCGGCGGATTGCGCCGTGCTGGCCAAGGCCGTCGGCAAGCCGGTGCGGCTGCAATATATGCGCGACCAGGGCACCGGCTGGG
>CAISIV010000183.1 GCA_903885555.1 uncultured Hyphomicrobiales bacterium | reverse complement strand
CCGCTGGGCCCGGCTCCTACGGCCGCAACGACGCCGACGATTGCGCGGCGGATTGCGCCGTGCTGGCCAAGGCCGTCGGCAAGCCGGTGCGGCTGCAATATATGCGCGACCAGGGCACCGGCTGGGATCCGAAAGGCCCCGCCTCGACCCACAAGGCGCGCGCCGCGCTCGATGCCAGCGGCAAGATCATCGCCTACGAATTCTCCAGCAAGGCGTTCTCGCGCGTCGACGTCGACACCAACGGCAGCAAACCGTTCGATACGCTGTCGGGACAGACGCAAGGCATCGCGCTGAAATCCGGCGACGGCTTCGGCATCCCGGCGGAATCCTACGCCTTCGACAACAAGCGCGCGTCGTGGGAGACGATCCCGCCGCTGCTGGAACGGGCCTCGCCGCTGCGCACGTCGCATCTGCGCGATCCCGTGGGCCCGCAGATCCACTTCGCCAGCGAGTCCTTCATGGACGAACTGGCTGCGGCGGCCGGCGCCGATCCGATCGAATTCCGGCTGCGCTATATCAAGGATCCGCGCGACATCGTCGTCATCAAGGCGGCGGCGGCGAAAGCCAACTGGGATGCACGGCCATCGCCGCGCAAGGACCAGACCGGCAGCAAGGTGTCGGGCCGCGGCATCGCCTACTCGCAGCGCAACGGCACCCGCGTCGCCATCGTTGCGGAAGTCGACATCGACCGCTCGACCGGCAAGATCTTCGCCAAGAAGTTCACGGTCGCGCATGACTGCGGCCAGGTCATCAACCCGGACGGACTGGTGAAATGCGTCGAGGGCAACATCGTGCAGGGCGTTTCCCGCACGCTGTGGGAAGAAGTCACGTTCGACAAGAAGTCGGTGACCAGCGTCGACTGGATCAGCTATCCGATCCTCGACATCACCGAGACGCCCGGCCAGATCGACGTCGTGATCATCAACCGTCCGGAGATCGAGCCATCCGGCGCCGGCGAACCGTCGATCCGTCCCATCGCCGCGGCCATTGCGAATGCGATCTTCGACGCCACGGGCGTTCGCATCCGCCGCGTGCCGTTCTCGCCCGACCGCGTGAAGGCGGCGCTGTCGTAACCATGCATCAGCCGGGCGTGCGCAAATTGTGCGCGCCCGGCCAGCATGGTATGCGGGCTACATGTCTTCCATCTTTCAATCGCTCGACGACGCACTGAGCGCCATCATCGACGGCTGCATGGTCGTGGTGCCGCGCGAAGTCTCGGGCGTGCCGATGGCAGCGACGCGCGCGCTGATCAAGCGCGGCGTCAAACGACTGCACCTCGTCGCGCTGCCGACCTCGAGCCTGCAAGCCGATCTGCTGATCGGCGCGGGCTGCATCGAGACGCTGGAAACGAGCGCCGTCAGTCTGGGCGAATTCGGCCCGGCGCCGCGGTTTTCCGCCGCGATTCTATCCGGCACGATCAAGATGAAGGACGCCACCTGCCCGGCACTGCACACGGCATTGCAGGCGGCGGAAAAAGGCGTGCCCTTCATGCCGCTGCGCGGGCTGATCGGCTCGGACATTCTGAAACACCGCAGCGACTGGAAAGTCATCGACTCACCGTTCGGTAATGACGATCCGATCGTGCTGCTGCCGGCGATCAAGCCCGACGTGGCGCTGATCCACGCGGCGATGGCCGACCGTTTCGGCAATGTCTGGATCGGACGGCAGCGCGAACTGGCGACGATGGCGCATGCGTCGAACAAGACCATCGCGACCGTTGAGAGAATATACGACGGCAATCTGCTCGACGATCCGGTACTGGCGGCGGGCACCCTGCCCGGCTTCTATGTCGACAGCGTTGCGGTCGCCGAACGCGGCGCCTGGCCGCTCGGCCTGCCGGACTATTATTCCGCCGATGCCGATCATCTCGCCGAGTATGCGAAGATGGCGGCGACACCCGAAGGCTTCGCGCAGTATTTGGACAAGTATGTGTATGACAAGCGCGCCGCCTAAAGTCCGCGACGAGGAACTGCTCGCCGACGTGATCTCACGGCTGATCGGCGACGTGCGCCACGTCGCCGTCGGCAATGCCTCGCCAATCCCGGCGACCGCGGCGCTGCTGGCGCGCGAGCGCAACGGCAACGGACGGCCTTACGTATCGCTGCTGCAAAGCCGCAAGCACAATTTCTTCACCGACGGCGCGCGCGAACTGTTCGACTGCGCCGGTCAGGGCCGCATCGACGTATTCTTTTTGTCGGGCGGACAGATCGACGGCCACGGCAACATCAATCTGGTCAGCATCGGCGACTACGACCATCCCAAGGTGCGCTTCCCCGGCTCGTTCGGCTCGGCGCATCTGTATTACGTCGTGCCGAAGGTTATTCTATTTCGGACCGAGCATTCGCGCCGCACGTTGGTGCCGCAAGTCGACTTCATCAGCGCGCCCGGCGCCAATGCCGGCAACGTCTACCGGCCCGGCGGCCCGATCGCGCTGGTCACCAATCGCTGCCTTTTCAGCTTCGCCAAGGGCCGGTTCACGCTCGACAGCGTCCACCCCGGCCATACGGTTGAGGAAGTGATCGAGCACACCGGCTTCGATTTCGACATGCCAGGTTCTTTGCCAGCCACCGTGCCGGAGACGGCACTGCCCTCGCCCGCCACACTGAAGCTGCTGCGCGAGACCGTGGCGCCGCAACTGGCGGAGGTCTATCCGCAGTTCGCCGCCCAAGTCTTTGGCGTAAAAGCGTTCGGCGACGGCGAAAAAGCTTTGACGGTCTGAAAAATCACGCCCTTCCCGTCATTATGACGCTGATATAGGGTGCCGCCGCGCGGTCGCCCGGCCGCGGCCAAAATCGCCAAAAACGTCAATAAATACGCAAGGAACTCGCACGGTGAAGACAGTTGAAGTTGGGGTAATCGGCGTCGGTTGGATCGGTGGCCTGCGTGCGGAAGCGCTGTCGCGGACCGCTTTGGTCGACAAGCTGCACCTGTGCGACATCAAGCCGGACCGTCTTGCCGAGGTGAAGGCCAAGTACAAGCCCGCCACCACGACGGCCGACTACAACGACATCATCAACAATCCGAACATCTCGGTGGTCTATGTCTCGACCACGCCGGAAGCCAACCACTACCCGATCGCGCGCGACTGCCTGAAGGGCGGCAAGAACGTGATGCTGGAAAAGCCGATCGCGCTCGAACTGTGGGAAGCCGACGAACTGATCCATCTCGCCAAGCAGAACAATCTGAAATTCACCATCGGCTATTCGCAGCGTTTCAACACCAAGATCGCCTTCGCCAAGAAGAAGATCATGGACGGCACGCTGGGTCCGGTCGTGTCGGTACTCGTCAGCCGCCATCTGTCGCGCGACCTCGGCAAGAAGATCGCCGGCCGCGTCCGCCTGTCGCCGGTGGTGATGGAATCGACACACGATCTCGACTTCGTGTTCTGGCTGCTGGAGCCGGCCAAGCCCGTGCGTGTCTATAGCCAAGGCGCCTACGGCTATATGAAGCCGGTCAACGGTTCGCACGACGTGATGTTTACCACCGTCACCATGGACAATGGTGTCGTCGTGATGATCGGCGGCGGCTGGAATTTCCCTCCGAGCTTCCCGAACTACTGCTCGACCTGGATCGAGATCACCGGCGTCGATGGCGCGCTGGTTCTTGACGACACGCAGCGCGACAACTGGCTCAATACCGAAAAGCGCGGCCAGGAATTCCCGATGTCGACCATGCCGGGCGAACAGGTCGATCACGTGTTTGCCGGCGGCATCGGCCCGGAGACGATCTATTTCCTCGAGGCCTGCATCCGCAACACGCCGGTGATGGTGACGCCCGAAAGCGCACGCCGCGTGATGGAAACCTACAGCGCCGCCGATCTGTCGGCATATCGTAATGAACCAATCGACTTGCCGCTAACCAACGAGACCATCAACGGCATCGCCGAACTCAAGGTCATCAACCGCGCGGGCCTCAATCCGGCCAATCCGGACCTCAAAAAGGTTTAGTTCGCTCAAGCGACGCGGCAGGACTCAAGAAAAAAGATTCAAAGGGACGAGACATGAAGCAATCATCCAAAGGCGTCGGCCTGGCCATCATCGGCGGCGGCCGCGTCGGCCTGTTTCGCGGCGAAGTGGCGGCGCGCCATCCCTCGGTCGAGTGGATCGGCCTTGCCGAGCGCAATCCGAACCGCGCCGGCGAAGTCGGCCCCAAGATCAGCGCCGATTTCGTGACGCAGAGCCACGTCGAACTGATCAAGCGGCCGGAAGTCACCTGCGCCATCATCGCCACCGACGAACATCTGCACGTCGATCCGATCATGGCCTGCATCGAGCGCGGCATTCCGATGCTGATCGAAAAGCCCCTCGCGACCAATCTCGTGCAGTCGGCCAAGGTCCTTAAGCTGATCCAGGACGCCAAGCTCGACGCCGTGGTCGGCTATACGCAGCGCTTTCGCCGCCGCTGGCTCGCCGCCAAGGAAAAGTGCCGCGCCGGCGCGCTCGGTGATGTGACCCTTGTGACGTCGCGCGCCTTCATGAACCGGCTGGTCGCCATCGACAATTACAAGCGCACCGACGATCCCTCGACCATTTCGCCGATGGTGATTTCCGGCACGCACGCGCTCGACATCTGCATGTGGTGCCTCGAAGGCAAGACGCCGGTCGAGGTCTACGCACGCTCGATCGATAAGGTCATGGGCCCGCTTTACAAGGGCATCGACGCCACCGCCGGCATGATCACCTTCGACGACGGCACCATCTATCATCTCAGCATGTCATGGGCGATGCCGGTCACCTGGCCAGCCGCGGTCTATTCGCTCGAAGTCGGCATTTCCGGCACGACCGGCGTTCTGACCATCGACGACACCCACCGTGACATCGTGCTCGCGGTGTCGAAGGCACAATCCGAAGGCTACAATCCGGACTCGACGCGCCTGGTCGACTTCATGGGTTCCTACCCGCCCGGCGATATGGCGCTCGGCGAACTGCGCGGCCCGATGGCGGATGAGACCGTCAGCTGGCTCAATCGAGTCTCCATGGGTCTGCCGACCGCGGCGGCGACGGTCGAAGAAGCCCACCGCAACCTGATGTTGACCAAGGCGATGGACCTCTCGGCCAAGCGGAAAGTTCCCGTCAAGCTGCCGCTCGACCCCGCCGACGTGATGGCGGCCGCCTAAACGGCTTCCAGACGATCTTGTGCCTTTTCACACAAGACTAATCTGCCTACATTCCCGCGACTAACACCGTTGGGATTCGAATGCGCGCACGCCGCGATGCCGCCATCAAACTTCTGAAGATTGTGATGGTGGCATCGGTGGCGCTGCCGGTAGCGCTATTTTCCTATGCTTCGTGGGTCAGCTACAAAAGCGCCGTCGTCCACACCGACGAACAGCTCGGCGCCAATCTCGACATCATTTCCGAGCAAGCCAACAAGATATTCCAATCGATCGACCTGAGCTTCGCCAGCCTGCGCGCCATCGTCGGCGACCTGTCCGACGACGAAATCCGGGCGCAAGAACAGACGCTTCATCTCAAGCTGCGCCAGCTTGACCAGGTGCTGGGCGCCATCGACGCCCTCGCCATCGTCGACAAGAACGGCGACGCATTGGTGTCTTCATCGATCTACCCGGTACCGAGAGACCTCAACGTCGCTGATCGCGATTATTTCAAGGCTCATGTCCAACAGGACGCAGGCACTTATGTCGGTGAAGTCGTAACCCCCCGCGTGCGGCCAAACACGCTGTTCGGCGTCAGCCGCCGCCGTGCGCAGAATGGCGAATTTGCCGGCGCCTTCATCGTCTTCGCCGTGCCCAAGATATTTTCTGACTTCTACGAGAAGCTCGCTCTGAACCAGCCCGGAACGAGTTTGGCACTGGCGCGCGGCGATGGCGCAATCCTGGCGCGGTATCCAGCGCCGCCCGGCGACATGACCCGTTTTTCCCCTACCAGTGGTTTCCGCACCGCCGTCAACGCCGATCCACGCGGCGGTATCGTCACCAGCAACAACTCCATCGAAGGCGTGCAGCGCCGCGTCGGTTATCGCCCGCTCGGTTACGGAAATCTCTATGTCTCCGACGGGCGCAGCACCAGCCAGACCACGATGGATTGGCTCTCGGGCTTGTCGGTCCATCTGATTTTCGGCGTGCCGGCAACGATCTTCCTGTTTACGCTGGTGCTGCTGGTAATGCGCCGCACGCAGGAGTTCTACGCCGAGGCCGAGCGCCGCGAACTCGCCGAGCAATCCTTGCGGCAGGCGCAGAAGATGGAAGCGGTCGGGCAACTGACCGGCGGTGTCGCACACGACTTCAACAATCTGCTGACCATCATCATCGGCAATCTCGGCATCGCCAAGCGCGGCGTGGTCGAGGCCCGCTCAGAGCGCGCGCTCGACAATGCGCTCACCGGGGCGCAGCGCGCCGCGCAACTGACCCAGCGTTTGCTGGCGTTTTCGCGCCGCCAGCCGCTCAACCCCCGCGCGGTCGATCCCAACAGATTGATCGTCGGCATATCCGACCTGCTGACCCGCTCGCTCGGCGAGACGGTGCAGCTGGAAACCATCGGCGGCGCCGGCACCTGGAACGTCGAGGTGGACGCTTCCGAGCTGGAATCGACTTTGCTCAACCTCGCCGTCAATGCGCGCGATGCGATGCCGGAAGGCGGCAAGCTCACCATCGAGACCAGCAACGCCTATCTCGACGAGCAATATTGCCGCCACCACGAAGGCATCACGCCCGGGCAATATGTGCTGATCGCCGTCACCGATAACGGCACCGGCATGTCGCGCGAAACCGTCGAAAAGGCGTTCGAGCCGTTCTTCACCACCAAGGAAGCCGGCAAAGGCACCGGCCTGGGGCTTAGCCAGGTCTATGGCTTCATGAAGCAGTCCGGCGGACACGTAAAGATCTACAGCGAGATCGGCGAAGGCACGACCATCAGCCTCTATCTGCCGCGGCATGATAGCGCCGAGGCGGTCGTTGCGGATGACGAACCGGCCGGTTCCTCGCGCGGCAATGGCGAGACTATTCTGGTTGTCGAAGACGACGATGGCGTGCGCCAGTACGCGTCCGAAATTTTGCGCGACTTGAACTACCAGATCATCGAGGCGCGCGATGCGGCTTCGGCACTCAAGCTGCTGGACGCCGAAAAGCCCTTCGACCTGCTGCTGACCGACGTGGTATTGCCCGGCATGAACGGCCGGCAACTGGCCACCGAAATCGAAAAACGCCGGCCCGGCGTCAAGATCATCTTCATGACCGGCTATTCACGCAACGCCATCGTGCATCACGGCCGGCTCGACCGCGGCACCGAATTGATCACCAAGCCATTGATCGAAGGCGTGCTGGCGCGCAAAATCCGGCAGGTACTGGACGGGCCGGCGCCCAAGCCGCTCGAATAAAAAAATACCCGAGGGGAAATGCCAGCAATGGTAAGGACTGCCAGCGTTATTCTTGTCGCGCTGTTTGGCTTCGCCGCTTTGGCCACGGCCCAGGACACCGCGAATTATCCGAACAAGCCGATCCATATTATCGTGCCGTTCGCGCCGGGCGGCGCATCCGACTACGCGATCCGGCTGATCCAGCCCGGCATTCAGCAGGCGCTCGGCCAGCAATTGGTGATCGAAAACCGCACCGGCGCCGCCGGCAATCTCGGCATGGAAGTCGCGAGCCGTGCAACGCCCGACGGCTACACGCTGTTCCTCGGCAATATTGGCACCATTTCGATCAATCCGTATTTCTTTCCGGATATGACGGTAGTGCCGTTGCGCGATTTCATTCCGATCTCGCTGGCGGCGGAAACGCCGGGAATCGTCGTTGCCAGTCCGACATTTCCGCCGAACTCGCTGAAGGAACTGGTCGCCTACGCCAAAGCGCATCCCGGCAAGATCAACTACGCCGCCGCCGGCATCAGCACGCTCAATACGCTGGCGATGGAGCAATTCCGGCGACGCCAGGGACTGGATATGGCGCAGGTGCCCTATAAAGGCGGCGCCGGCCCGGCCATCGTCGATCTGCTGGCCGGCAATGTCGACGTGATGTTCGTCACGCTGTCGTCGGCGGCGGAATTCGTCAAAGGCGGCAAGCTCAAGGCCTATGCCGTGACGACGCGCGAGCGTGTCGAGCAGCTTCCCGACGTGCCGACCGTCGTCGAACTGGGCTTTTCCGAAGACGTCAGTTCGTCATGGCAGGGTTTGTTCGCGGTGAAAGGCACGCCACGGCCGATCGTCGACAAACTTCACGCGGCCATCGTCAAGGCGATGGCCGATCCGGCCGTGCGCAAGAACATGGTCGGCGCGGCCATGCTGCCGACCTCGAGCCCGTCGCCGGAGAACTTCAAGGAATTCCTCGAAGCCGACACGGAGACGTGGAAGCTGGTCGTGAAGCAGACCGGCGCCAAGCCGGAATAACCGCTAGCGCCGCACCCAGCGGTCGGTACCCATCTGGGTGCCGCCGGCATAGGTCCAGACACCGGTCCAGCCATCGCCACTGGGCCCATAGAGCGCCAGACCGGTCTGGCTGCCGGACTTGTAGGACACGGCCAGGAAATCCTTGTTGCCGATGCCGGTGCCGACATATTGGGTGCCGCCGATGACCCAGACCACCTTGTAGGTGTCGCCGGTCTTCTCGACCGTCACGGTGCCGGTGTAGGTGCTGTTGGGCTTGCCGGGATCGGTGCCCTCGACGAAGTAGCGGCCAGCCGGATCGGCGAAGGCAGCCGTGACGCTGAACACAAGCGCGGCGGCGATAACGGCGAAAAACTTGCGCATGGAATACCCCCCTGAACGGACGGCAAGTTGACCGCCGTTCAGGGAACTCTGCAAGGGTCCGGGCAAAAAAGCCCTGTGACTTACTTCTCCGGCGGCGCGACGGCGGCTGATTGATTGCTTCGCTTGATTGCATCCGCAACAAAACCCGAGGCCTTCATCTCTTCGATGAAGGTCTTGAGATAGGCCGCGCCGGCGAGACGGCCCTTGGGCGTGCCCATGGCCTGCTTGATCTCCATGAAGTGCTCCGGCATCACCCGCATATCCGGGTTGGTCGCGGCATAGGCGACCAGCGGCTGCTTCACGCCGGCGGCGACTTCCAGTTTGTCCTTGAGGAACATGTCGATCATCGCCTGCCCGCCCCCAACCGAGGCGCGCACGATGGTGGCGTTCTTGATGGTGCGCGTCAGGTAGAGGTCGTAGGCCGAGCCGACGCCGACCGCGATGCGGATACCGGCTTTGTCGACATCGGCGACCGACTTCAGCGGCGAATCCTTGTGCACCATGTAGTTGCCTTCGATGATGACGTAAGGCGGCGAGAATTCGATCTCCGCGGCGCGCACCGGCTCGATAGCGACGAAGGCGATATCCCAGGCGCCGGTCTTGACCGCTTCGAACACCTTGCCGGCGGCGTTGTATGGGACGAGCTCGACCGGCACGCCGAGACGCTTGCCGAGTTCGCGCGCGAGATCAGGCGTGATGCCTTTCGGCTTGCCGTCATCGCCGGTCTGCGCCAGCACGCTGTTGCCGAGATTGATGGCAGCGCGGAGCTTTCCGCCCGGCGCGAGATCTTTCAGAACGTCGGGCGACATTGCGCCTCCACTTTGAGCGAGAACAGGAACGGTCGCGGCGAGAAACATGGACGCGGCGGCGAGAAGCATTCGCATGGTATTTCCCCCAGAGTTTTATTTTTATCGGCAGCGGCTTGTGCCACCGCCGTCGTCTAGCGAGAAGGGAGCGGCTTGATCGACAGTTCGGTCGCGAGCTTATCTAGTTGCACCATCAGTTCCGGCGGCAGCGCCAGACCGTTGGCGGTGCGGTCGGCGATGCGCTTGGCGCGGGCGTCGCCCGGCAGGCGTACGGCATCCTGGCCCGGCAGCGATTTCGAACTGCGCAAGCTGCGGATGTGGCGATCGACTTCCGACTTGAAGACGTCGAGTTTCTGGAAGCGCGATGGATCGAGCGCCAGCACGAACTGCCCGGTATTGGTCGGCGTGTTCGGATCGGCGTTGAAGTCGATGCAGTCGCGGCCGAACAGCGCGCCGTTGAGCGTGCCGGCCAGCAGGCCGAACATCAGCGCGAGGCCGGCGCCCTTGTAGCCGGCCATCGGCAGCAGCAGCGCGTTGCCGCTCTTCTGCGGATCGATGATGGCTTCACCGGTTTTCGGATCGATCATCCAGTCGTCGTGCAGCGGCTGGTTCAGCATCTTGTGATTCTTGATGGTGCCGTAGGACACGATCGAGGTGGCGATGTCGAGCACCAGCGGCGGCTCTTCGCCGGCCGGTATCGCCATCGCCAGCGGATTGGTGCCGAGCAGCGGTTCGGCGCCGCCGGCCAGCGGCATGTGGTTGGCATTGGCGACCGCCGAATAGATGCCGATCATATTGTGCTTGAGCGGCAGCGCGGCGTAGACGCCGGCAGCGCCGGCATGTCCGGACATGTTGCAGCCGACCCAGGCGACGCCGTTTTCCTTAGCCATCTCGATGGCCAGCTCGGCGCATTTCGACACGACAATATGGCCCATGCCGTTGTCACCCTCGACCAGAGCGGTCGCGGGCGCGGTGCGGTTGATCTTGAGGTTCGGCCGTGGATTGGTCGAACCGAGTTTCAAACGCTGAATGTATTGCGGCAGGCGGAAGATGCCGTGCGCGTCGGCGCCGATCAGGTCGGCCTCCAACATCAGCTCGGCGATCTTGGCGGCGTCATCGGCCGGCACGTTCGCCTTGATCATCGCATCGGTGATGAAGGCGACGACCGCCTTGGTCGGGGTGCGCGCGATTTTGGCCTGGACGTTCATTTCGGCATTCCCGCCAGGAAGTTCTCGAAATTGGTCTGCAGGATCGCCGTCTTATCCGTATCCGAAATTCTCAAGCTGCGGACATGCTTGACGCAATCCATCATGCCCATATCGTAGGGATAATCGCTGCCGAGCATGACCTTGTCGACGCCAACAAGCCCGATCATGGCTTCGAGCGTCTGATCGTTGTGCAGGATGGTGTCGTAGATGAAGCGCTTGGCGATGCCCTTCGGCTGCGTCTTGACGTTGACCTTGGGTTCGCCGCGCACCGCCCAACCGTGCTCCCAGCGCGCCGCCTGATAGGGCGTAAAGCCGCCGCCATGCGCGAGCATGACCTTGAGCTTGGGGTGACGATCCATCACGCCGCCGAAAATCAACGAGGCGGCGGCGATGGTGGTGTCGAGCGGGTTGCCGATCAGGTTGGCAAGATAATACGACTTGAGCCGGTCGGCACCGGCGATGTTGTTGGGATGCACGAACATGAAGGCGCCGAGTTCGGCGGCGGTGGCCCACAGCGGCTCGAACATCGGATCGTCGAGGTTCTTGCCCATGAAGTTCGAGGCAAACATCGCACCCTTGAAGCCGTGTTTGGTGATGATGCGTTTCAGCTCGTCGGCGGCCTTGGCCGGCTGGCCCAGCGGGATCGCGCCGATGGCCATGAAGCGGTCCGGATGGGCGGCGACGTGCTTGGCCATCTGGTCGTTCTGGATCTGCGCGACCAGCGGGCTCAGTTCGTCGCCGAGGCCGTAGAGATAGGTCTGCGGGGTGGCCGACAGCACGTGGACGTCGACGCCGGTGGCGTCCATGTCCTTGAGGCGGCGCGGGATGTCGTGGCCGCCGGTCGGGAAGTCCTTGTAGACCACGCCGGCGACGTCGAGCGTCCAGAAATCCTCGTCCTGCTTTGTGAAGCTCACCGGCGCCTTGGGGGCGGCCTTGGTGATCATGGCAGCGGTTTCGAGCGTGCAGATATGGGTGTGGGTGTCGATCGTCCGGGTGGTCATTTCGTCCCCTGAAAAAGTGTTTTTGTACGGTGGGCTGGCGCTTGAGTGCCGCAGGCGTGGGACAAGCGCAAGCCCCTGTCGCCGCCGGTCTGGCTTGCTATAAATGCCGTCCCGCAAGACCGTTTCCGACGGATCCCCCAAGGAAGACCCCATGACTGCGAGCCACGGCACCAAGGACGCCCCGCGTATCGAAGACAACGCGCTGGTGCGCGGGCTTGGGCGCTTCGTCGACGACCCCAAGCTGCCGAACCAGGCTTACGGCGCCTTCGTGCGCTCGCCACACGCCCACGCCAAGGTGCGCAACATCGACAGCGCCGCCTCTCTCAAGAGTAAGGGTGTGCTGGCGGTCCTGACGGCCGCGGACGTCAAAGCCCTTGGCATCGGCACCTTGGTGAGACACCCGCCGATCCCCGGCCGCGGCGGCGCCAAGATGGCGACGCCGTTCCGGCCCGCGCTGGCCGAGACGGCCATGCATGCCGGCGACGCGGTAGCGCTGGTCGTAGCCGACAGCGCGGTGGCCGCCCTCGACGGCGCCGATCTCGTGGCGGTCGACTACGAGGAATTGCCGGCCGTGGTCGATCTCGACGCGGCGATGAAGGGCAAGACCCAGCTTTTCCCCGATGCGCCCGGCAATCTCTGCGTCGACTGGCCCGGCCCCGTACCGAGCGAGGACAATGAGCGCGCGGTCGCAGAGATCATCGCCAAGGCGCCGCACGTCGCACGCGTCAACGTCACCCATCAGCGCATGATCGTCGCCTCGCTGGAAACCCGCGGCGCCACCGGCGTCTATGACGCGGCGAGCGAGAGCTATACGCTGCATTGCTGCTCGCAGAGCGCCGACGCGATGCGCGCCCAGGCCGCCTCGATCATGGGCGTGCCGAACGACAAGTTACGCGTCATCACCGAAGACGTCGGCGGCGCCTTCGGCATGAAGACAACCTGCTATCCAGAATACGTCGCGCTGATGGTGGCGGCACGCAAGGTCGGACGGCCGGTGCACTGGCAGTCGACCCGCTCGGAAGCCTTCGTCAGCGACGCGCAGGCGCGCGACGCCGTCACCGAGGCGGAGCTCGCGCTCGACGACAAGGGCAAGTTCCTGGCCTTGCGCATGCGCCACCTCTGCAATCAGGGCGCCTACATCGCCAATGCCGGCGTCAACATCAACACCAACAATTTCGCACGCTGCCTGCCCGGCATGTACCGCATTCCGAAGATCGACGTCGGCGTCGCCTGCTATTTCAGCAACAAGGTCCCGATCGCGCCCTATCGCGGCGCCGGCCGTCCCGAAGCGAACTACGCGCTGGAACGTGTCGTCGAGGAAGCCGCGCGCATCAGCGGCATCGATCCGGTGAAGCTGCGCAAGAAGAATTTGATTCCGGCTTCCGCCATGCCGTTCAAGACGGCGATTCAGACTTATGACTCGGGCGACTTCCCCGGCATCGTCGACAAGGCACTCAAGCTCGCCGACTTCGACAACTTCAAGAAGCGCAAGCGCGACTCCGCCAAGCGCAAGAAACTGCGCGGCATCGGCGTGTCCTGCATGCTCGAGCACGCCGGTGCGATGCCGACCGAAACCGCTTCGATTGGTTTCCCCGGCGACAATAAACTGGTCATGGGCCTGAACGTGCAGTCGACCGGCCAGAGCCACGCCACGGTGTTCGGCCGACTGCTCGCCGGCAAACTCGGCATCGATCCGGCTACCATCGAGCATCGTCACGGCGACACCAACATGGGCCTCACCGGCCAGGCCTCGGTCGGCTCGCGTTCGGCCATGTGCGCCGGCAACGCCATCGTCCACACCGCCGATATCGTGCTGGAAAAGGGCAAGAAAATCGCCTCCGCGGCGCTGGAAGCCTCGGAAAGCGACATCGCCTATCGCAACGGCAGCTTCGAAGTCGTCGGCACCGACCGCAAGATTTCGCTGTTCGAGACCGCCAAGCGCGCGAGCCAGATGGGCGACAAGCTCGACAGTATCGGCAAGACGGACACGCCGCTGACGTTCCCGAACGGCTGCCACATCGCCGAGGTCGAAATCGATCCCGACACCGGCACGTTCGACATCGTCACCTACACCGCGGTCGACGACTGCGGCACCATCCTCAGCCAGCGTGTGGTCGAGGGTCAGGTGCAAGGCTCGATCGCCAACGGTCTCGGCCAGGCCTTGATGGAAAACGCGGTTTACGATTCCGCCAGCGGACAACTCGTCACCGGCTCGTTCATGGACTACGGCATGCCACACGCCCACAACATGCCCACCGAACTGCGCGAGGCCTCGCATGTGGTGCCCGCAACCAGCAACAAGCTCGGCGTCAAAGGCACCGGCGAAGCCGGCACCACGGCGGCGATTGCCGCGGTGATGAACGCAATCTCGAACGCCATCCCGAACGGCGCCGCCGATCACATGGAAATGCCGGCAACGCCTTCGAAAGTCTGGGCGGCGTGTCAGAAGGCGATGGCGAAGTAGCACTACGCAGGTAAATAAAAAATGGCCGGGCGAGCCCGGCCATTTTCATTTCCGATGCAATGAAGCTCAGCCCTGGCTGATGAACTTCGTGTTCATATACGCCTGCAGGCCTTCGATGCCGCCTTCGGAGCCGTAGCCGGACTCCTTGATGCCGCCGAACGGCGTTTCCGGCGTCGAGATCATGACGGAATTGACGCCGACCATGCCGGACTGAATGGCATCGCCGATGGCGATGGCCTGCGCGCTCGACGAGGTGAAGGCGTAACCCGCCAGACCGAACGGCAGCGAGTTGGCACGCTGCACGACTTCATCGAAGGTCTTGAACGGCACGATCGGCGCCACCGGGCCGAACGGCTCCTCGGTCATGATCTTGGAGTCGTCGGGCACGTCGGTGATCACTGTCGGCTCGAAGAAGAAGCCCTGGTTGCCGTGGCGCGAACCGCCAGTCTGGATCTTGCCGCCGCGCGCCTTGGCGTCGTTGACGAAGGATTCCATGGCGTCGAGACGGCGCGGATTGGCCAGCGGGCCCATCGTCGTGCCCTTCTCCATGCCGTCGCCGAGCTTGAGATTTTTCGCGTATTCGGTGAAGCGGGCGACGAACTTGTTGTAGCCCTTCTCCTGCACGTAGAAGCGCGTCGGCGAAATACAGACCTGACCGGCGTTGCGGTACTTGAACGCTGCAATAGTGTCGGCGGCTTTTTCCGGATCGGCGTCGTCGAACACGACGACCGGCGAGTGACCGCCCAATTCCATGGTGGCCTTCTTCATGCCCTTGGCAGCGAGCGCCGCGAGATGCTTGCCGACGGAGATCGAGCCGGTGAACGAAATCTTCTTGACGATGGGCGACGGGATCAGGTGCTCCGACACTTCGGCCGGAACGCCGAACACCAGATTGAGCACCCCTGCCGGCAGACCGGCATCGGCAAAGCACTTCACCAGTTCGACACAGCCGCCCGGGGTTTCTTCCGACGCCTTGATGATCAGCGTGCAGCCAGCGGCGAGCGCGCCGGCGATCTTTCTAACGGGCGTGAGCGTCGGGAAATTCCACGGCGTGAAAGCCGCGACGACGCCAACGGGTTCTTGAGTGACAAGCTGGCGGATGCCCTTCATGCGGCCGGGCACGATGCGGCCATAAGAGCGGCGGCCTTCCTCGGCGTACCAGTCAATGATGTCGGCAGAGGTCATGACTTCGGCGCGCGATTCGACGAAGGCCTTGCCCTGTTCCTGGGTCTGCACGGCGGACACGTGATCGGCGCGCTCGCGCAACAGATCGGCGGCCTTGCGCAGGATCTTGGCGCGGTCATAGGCCGAGGTCGCCTTCCACAACGGGAATGCCTTGTTGGCGGCGGCCAGCGCTTCGTCGAGATCGGCTTTGCTGGCGTGCGGCAGTTTGGCCAGCACCTTGCCGGTCGCCGGATTGACGACGTCTTCGCTCTTACGGCCTTCGGTGCCGAGCCATTTTCCGTCGATGAAAAGCTTGAGATCGGTGTACATGCGCGCCTCGTTGTTACCCGGACAATGTCGGGGCGTGGATTAGCACTTTCAAGCGAGCGGGACTACTGCGCTAAACGCCGTGGTAGGCGCCGCCATTGATATGGATGGTCTGGCCGGTGACGTAGCGCCCGCCCGGCCCGCACAAAAACACGATCATGGCGGCGACGTCGTAAGGCTTGCCGCGCTCGCCGGTCAGCGTGTTGTGGGTCAGGTGATGCGCGGGCTTCTGCGACGTGCCGGGCCGCACGGTATCGATTGATCCGGGCACAACGCAATTCGCGGTGATGTGCGACGCAGCAAGATCGTGCGCCAGACCGCGCGTGAAGCCGGTCAGGCCTGCCTTGGCGGTCATCACATGGGCGCGGCCCTTCGAGCCGATATGTGCGCTCATGCCGCCGACATTGATGATGGTGCCGCCCTGCTTCTTCAACGCCGGCAGACATGCTTTCACGCCGTGAAACGCCGAGTCGAGCGTGACGTTCATTACTTCGCGCCACTCCTCGTAGCTCATGTCCTCGATCGAACTTTCCCGCCGCAGCGACGCGTTGTTGATCAGGCAATCGATACGGCCGTATTTCGTCACAGCGGCGTCGGCGAGCGCCTGCATCGCCTTGGCGTCGGCGACATCGCCGAGTACGGCGATGGCCTTGCCGCCGGCCTTCTCTATTTCCGCAACCACGGCGTCGGCTTCCGACTTGTTGGAGCGCACATTGACGACGACGGCAGCGCCCGCCTCCGCCAGTTGCAGCGCGATGGCGCGGCCGATATTGCGTCCGGCGCCGGTGACGATAGCGACTTTTCCTTTAAGTTCTTGGCCGGAAAGTTCTTTGCTGTCAGTCATGTTTATCCCCGCAGAGACGCCAGTTCGATCTTGCCGCCGTAAAGCTTCGCCAGCAGCGCCAGCGCCGCGCCACTGCGCTTGCCGTCCCAGCCGCCATGCTTGGCATTGAGCGTGAATTTTTCTTCGATGTCCTGACGCGTCAGCGGCTCTTTGGCGCCGCCGCGGAAATGCGGCTGGCGGTCTTCGACCACGCTGCCGTCATTGAGCGTCGCACGGATATGGCCGGTAAAAGCGTTCGGATAGGGATTGTTGGGATCGATCTCGTAACGGACCTTGGCCGCGAGCGCCAAGACTTCCGGATCGCGTACGGCTTCCGGGGTAAAGTCGCCCAAGCCAACGCCGCCCTTCACGAAACCGGTGGCGAGAATGTAGGGCGTCGCGAATTTCGCGGCGTAGCCATTCGGCGGCTTCTGCTTGTTGGCAAGTGGCTCCCACAGCCGGTGCACGGTGCCTTCCGCGACTTCGCAGACCATTTCTTTGATGTCGGTGGCCTTGATGCCGCGCGCCGCGAGGCGCTTGGCGCAGTCGATGTACGGATGCGCCATGGTGCCGCAGGGATACGGCTTGAACGCCAGCGTCTCGGTCACCCAGCGTGTGCCGAAATCGCCGATCAGCGCGTCGTAATTGCCTTGCGTGGTATGGGCAAAGCCGTGGAACAGCCCATGCACGCCTTCGAACACCGTGCGCGGACCGGTAAAGCCCGCGCGCGCCAGCAGCGCCGCGCGGATGCCGGACTGCGCCGCCCAGCCGGGATGCATGCGCTTGGTCCAGGTGCCTTCCGCCAGATATTCGATAATGCCCGAGGCCATGCTGCCGGCAATGCCGAGCGCGGCGACTGTCTGCTTGGCGTTGAGGCCGAGCGCGACGCTGACGCCGGCCGCGGCGCCCATCGTTCCGTAGATCGCGGTGGGATGGAAACCGGCCTTGTGCGCAGCTTTCGGCACCACGGTCGACAGACGGCACATCACTTCGGTGCCGACCGCGATACCGAGCATCGCCGCCTGTCCGTCAGGCTTGTGACGTTCGCAGGCCGCCAACACCGCCGGCACGATGACCGCGCCGGCATGGACGGGACCGCCCTCGAAGGTGTCGTCGAAATCCTCGCCGTGGCACGCCGTGCCATTGACGAAAGCGGCGCTCGCCGCGCTCAGCGTACGGGCGTGGCCGATCGCGGTACAGGGACCGTCATCGTCGCAACCGTTGATCGCGGCTTGGGTGTAGTCCTCATTGCGCGACGTCACGCAAAGACCAACCACGTCGATCAAAAGATCTTCGCACTTCTGCTTGACGCCTGGCGGCAGCGTTGCGGCGTTGAGCTTTGCAATGTGCTCGACAAGATGCTGAGCGACGGAAGTCGCCGGAAGTTTAGCGTCCATTTTGTTCTCTTTATTAATTCCGGAAGCGCACGTTGCCGAAGCCCGGAATGCGATTGACCGCGAACACCACGCTGAAGGTGATGATCAGCATGCCGATGCCGATCACCGAAAT
>CAISIV010000182.1 GCA_903885555.1 uncultured Hyphomicrobiales bacterium | reverse complement strand
GTTCTTCGGTATCGCCATCGGCCTCGGCGCCTGGCTGCCGAACATCATGAACGAGAAGGGCTTCACGATCACGAAGTCGCTCCAGTACACACTGGCGATGA
Source organism: uncultured Hyphomicrobiales bacterium (assembly GCA_903885555.1). GTDB lineage: Bacteria > Pseudomonadota > Alphaproteobacteria > Rhizobiales > Xanthobacteraceae > Pseudolabrys. Next base: position 11,378 of record CAISIV010000182.1, on the reverse strand, counting down.
ACTTCGCGGTGCCGTGCGCCAGCATCTTCATGATGTACGCGCTCGACAAGTTCGGCCGTAAGGTCACTTCGGTCTGCGCCTTCCTCTGCGCCGGCATCATGGCCATGGTGTTCGCCAATGCCGGTACTGCGACCGAGTTGATCGTCGCCGGCTTTGTGATGATCTTCTTCGTCCAGGTCGCGGGTAATTCGATGCAGATTTTCGCATCGGAAGTGTTCCCAACCAATGCGCGGGCATCCGGCTTCGGCTGGGCGGCCGGTGTGGGGCGGCTATCGACGGCGTTCATCATGCCGATGATCCTCTGGATCCAGAGCGGTTACGGATTGATGACGGTGTTCATCTGCCTCGCGACCTTCTTGGTGATTGCCGCAGGCGCCGTCACCCAGCTCGGTCCGGAGTCGCGTCAGAAGGGCCTTGATGAGGTCGCAGCGCCGACCGGCTGATCGATAACTGAAAAATGACGAGGCCCGGTTCGGCGCCAGCCGGGCCGGGCCTCGCACATTCGGCCACTGGATAAGCTTCATGAGCACAACCGATTCAGGCGCAAGCGCCAAGAATGTTCGTCTCGTTTCGCGGTGCGACCAGGGCGGCCGCTCCGACGGCGTGCAGGTCATCGTCTCGAAAGGCCACGCCTTCATCGGCCATATGTTCAGCGACGGATTCTCGGTCGTTGACGTGCGCGACGCGCTTCATCCCAAAACCGTCGCCTTCGTCGTAGCGCCGCCGAACACCCGTTCACACCATCTGCAAATCCACGGCGATCTGCTGCTGGTCGTCAACGGCCCTAATATCTGGGCGATGCAGCAATACGCCACGCAGGCCGACTACTACGCCAAGTCGCTGGCCGACTCGTTCAAGAACCGCGAGCAGCCGTTCGGCGCCGGGCTTCGTGTATTCGACATTTCGACGCCGTCGGCGCCGCGCGAAATCGCCTATTTGCATATGCCCGGCTTCGGCGCGCATCGCATCTGGTGGGTCGGCGGGCGCTACGCCTATGTCTCGGTGCATCTCGACGGCTTTATCGATCACGTGCTGGCCATCATCGATATCGCCGATCCGGCCAAGCCCGTGCTGGCCGGCCATTGGTGGCTGCCCGGCATGTGGCGCGCCGGCGGTGAGACGCCCCCCGCCTCGTTCGGCAAGCGCACCGCGCTGCATCATATGATCACCGCCGGCAATCTCGGCTATTCGGCCTGGCGCGACGGCGGTTACACGATCCACGACCTCAGCGATCCGATGAAGCCCAAGCTGCTGAGCCATCGCAACTACGCCCCGCCGTTTGGCGGCGGCGCGCATACGCCACTGCCGTTGCCGAACCGAAACCTGCTGATACTGGCAGATGAGGCGACCACATCGGGCTGCGCTAACGGGCTGGCCTACACCTGGCTCATCGACGTGCGCAATCCTGAGAACCCGGTATCGATTGCGACCCTGCCGACGCCGGCCGAAGAAGATTTCTGCGCCAAGGGCGCCAAATTCGGACCGCATAACCTGCACGAGAACCGGCCCGGTTCGCTGCAGACCGAAGACACGATTTTTGCCACTTATCACAATGCCGGCTTGCGGATATTCGACGTACGCAATGCATTCGAGCCCAAAGAAGTCGGCTATTTCGTGCCACCGCCGCCTGAAAAGATCGTCGACCAGCGGCCTAACCCGACAAAAATCATCCAATCCTGCGACGTTTATGTCGATCCGAACGGCCTGATGTATCTCACCGACACGAACGCGGGGCTCTATATTCTGCAGTACGAAGGACACTGAAAACTATGGCTGAGAAATTTGGGCGTCTTGCCCTGCATATGTGGACCATCGACACTACGCCGCTGGCGACCGCGCTCGATGCGGCGAAGCAAGGCGGGTTTGACGCCGTCGAATTGCGACGCACCGATTTCAAGCGCTGCTTCGACGCCGGCATGACCAATGCGCAGGTACTCGACATCGTCAAAAAGAGCGGCATTCCCTGCGGTGTGCTCGGCGTCGAATACGGCTGGCTGTTCGCCACCGGCGACGAGAGCAAGCGGCTGTTTCAGGTTTTCCGCGAGTCCTGCGAGAACGCGGTGGCGATGGGCTGCGACATGCTGATGAGCGCGCCGGGCCAGATCAGCGGCCCGATCCCGGACGCGATCAAGCGTCTGAAGGAAGCCGGCGATATCGCTGCCGAATACAAGCTCAAGCTGGCGATCGAATACAATTCGCAGCACGACGTGCTCAACAGCCTGCCGGTGCTGACCGAGCTGATCACCGGCGCCAACAAGCCTAACTGCGGCTACCTGGTCGACGCCTATCACTTCACACGCAGTGGCTTCGGCGGCCGCGGCTTCGAGCCGATCCCGGCTGACCAGATCTTCTGCTTCCAGTACAGCGATCTCTCACCGAATCCGGTGACCGGCGTGCGGCGTCCGACCGACCGCCTGCCCCCCGGCAAAGGCGTCGTGAAATGGAAAGAGATGCTCGGACTGCTGGCCGAAAAGGGTTACACCGGTTACCTGAGCTATGAAGCGCCGAACCCGGAGCAATGGGAGCGTTCGCCATACGACGTCGCACGCGAAGGCGTCGAACTGACGCGCAAGCTGCTCACCGACTACGTCCCCACATATAAAGCCTGAGGCAGACCATGACCGACGCCGCCACCAACGATCCGCTGTTTGCGGGCCTGAACGACAAATCGATCACCGCCATTCCGGCGACTGTCGAGAAGCAACGCTTCATCAGCAGCCCTGCCCCGATGGCCGCCAATCCCGGCAAGTGGATCGAGATGCCGCGGCTGCCGATCGCCACCGGCGAACACGCCGTAATCGAATGCCAGGGCAATATCCACGTCATCGCCGGTTACGCGCGCCATCGTGTCGACGGCAATTTCCATCAGGTCTACGACGGCAAGGCCAAGACCTGGTCGCTGAAGGCGGAATTTCCGATCCGCTGCAATCATGTTGCCGGCGTTTCGATCGGCTCGAAGGTCTACACCTTCGGCGGCTTCGTCGAGCAGAACCGCTGCCCGCATTCCAAGTGCTACGTCTATGACACCGCCACCGACACGTGGTCGCCGATCGCAGGCCTCGCACGTCCGCGCGGCGCGATATCGGCCATCGTGCTCGACGACAAAATCCATCTGCTCGGCGGCCGCGACGTGCGCTCGGTCGAATGGCACGAGATCTACGATCCGGCGACCGACAAATACACCATCCTCGGCGGCATGCGCGGCTCCACCGGTACGCAGCCTTTCGTCGGGCAGCGCGATCACATGGGCGTTGCCGTGGTCGATGGAAAAATTCACGCCATCGCCGGCCGCATGGATAGCTATGATTTCAACACCGGCCTGAACGCGGTCTACGATCCCAAGAGCGATGGCTGGTCGTTCCGCGCGCCGCTGCCCGTGCCGCGCTCGGGTCCATCCTGCGTCTACATCAATGGCAAGATCGTCGTGTTCGGCGGCGAAGCCACCGGCAAGGTGTTCGGCACCAATGAAGCCTACGATCCGAAGACCGATACGTGGGAGCAACTCACGCCGATGGCGATCCCGCGTCACGGCCTGCATGGCGCGACCTGCGCTGTCATCGGCGACATGATCTACGTACCCGGCGGCGGCCCTGTGCCCGGCGGCCAGGTGCAAGGCGCCTATCACGACGCCTTTACATTCGGCTGAGCTCATCGCACAAAAAGAAACGGCCGCCCAAGGTCAGCTGACTGGGGCGGCCGTTTTGACTCAAATAGCGCTGAGCTTAGCGCGCCGGATTAAGAGCGAGTTCGGATACGCCGACTGCGAGGTTCAACCCGGTCTGGCCCTGTACCGAAAGCGGTTGCAGTGCGACGGTGCGGTTCGAACCACCCACCAGGACGTTGGCGCCAAGGCCGGCGCCGACCGTTGCTTCCGCGCTGGCTCCGGCATAATTGCCCGCGAGCGCGCCGAAGGCCTTGTTGCTCGGCGCAAACACCGACCACACCATCTCGCCGCCGGACGTCGCGCCGATATCCAGGCCAAATTTGGTGATCGAGCCTGTATAGACCTCACGCGGGCCGGGCTGCGCCGGCGTAAACATGCAGGCGACGCTTTTTTTCGAGGCAATGATCGCGCCGATGCCGCCGGAAATGTCGCAGGTCAGCGTGCCGACCTTCGTTCGATTGGGCGCTTGCGCCATGCTTGAAACCGGCAAAGCGGCGGCAACCGCCAGGGCGGACAAAACGCTCAACGACTTAAACATGGCCAAACTCCCTGTTCGAAGAATGATTGCCAAATAACGGGATGCGGGACAACTGGTCCCCTGTCTGAAAACAGCTCAGCGGCGGCGTTAAGCCACACAACTCCGGGCGAAATTGGCACGGGCCGAAGCCGACAACGGACTGAACGCGGGATCGCAGCCAGGCAGCATTTTCGGGGCCTGCTGGTCAGGCTGCTGTTTGCCAACCGTCATCATCGGGGCGCGGTCGCCTTTGTTGGTGCGATTGACGTTGTAGAGGGCCGCGTTATCGGCCGGCGCCGCGGTGACCGGCGAAAAGCCAAATCCAGCGGGTGGCGCGATCATGTCGAGCGCCAACACCACGAAAAAAGCTGCCATCGAATATGAAGCAAAGCCGCGCATGGGCCGCCTCCATCTGCCACGGGGTTATCGAGACAATTGTCTCAATTCTGCCGTTGTGGATTACGCAATGGAAACGGCGCAGCGCCTTATTGGTTCCTGCGTATATCAGCGCAAGGAGAGGATCTGACTGGCCGGTATAATGACTTTGCAGTGAAGGCCTTCGGGCTCGAACGCCAAATTGACCTCGGCGTCGAGCGCGCGCGCAAGATTGTGCTCGATCACCATGCTTCCGAAACCTTTCTTACGCCGCGCTTTCACTTTGGGGCCGAGTTCCTCACGCCAGGTGAGCGATACCCCTGTACCGTCCGGTGTTTCGTGCTGTCCCCAGGTCACGCAAATGCGCCCGGTAGGCACCGATAGCGCGCCAAACTTTTCGGCATTCACCGCCAATTCGTGCAACGCCAGACCGAGGTTTTGCGCGGCCTCGGGCTTAAGCGCGATATCCGGCCCCTCTATCGTCACCTGCACTGCATTTTTTTCGATACAGCTGGCCAATTGCGAACGGATCAGTTCACTCAGCGAAGCGCCGTACCAGCTCTCGCGCACAAGCAGATCGTGCGACGCAGCGAGCGCGTGCAAGCGGGCCCCAAATTGCATGAGAAATCCATCGACCGATCCGGCATGACGCGCCGTTTGCCCCGCCATGGCCTGAATGACGGCCAGCAGATTTTTCGACCGGTGCGTCAATTCGCGCAACAGCAGCCGCAAATGCGCCTCACCTTCTTTGCGCTCGGTCACGTCAATGGAGGCGCATGTCAGGCCAACGACTTCACCAGATTCGTTGTGCAGCGGTTCGACATGCAGGTCATGCCAGCGCGCGGATTCCTCGTCCTCAAAGCAAACTTCCGCGCGGGTGGCATGTCCGTCGCCCAAAGCCGCGCGCTTGAGCGCAATGATCACGTCGCCACTGCCTGAGGGAAACAGCTCGTCGTCGGTCCGGCCTAGAATGTCTTCGATCGGGCGACCTAGGATTGGGTTACTCAGCGAGGTGTAACGCAAGTCGCGATCCTGAGTGTAGACGGTCACCTTCGAACCGCGAAGCGCCGTCTCGTAGCGCGCAAACCGCGCCCGCAACAGATTGAGCTCCCAAGACTGTGCATTGAGCTGTTCTTCCAGCCGTCTACATTCATCCTGCGACTTCTGCAGCTTCACCAAACCGGTGTCGTTGGAATCCGACATGTCACGCACCACCGCAGCAAGAGAAGTTTCGTTGTCGCTCCGGGAACGGACATCGGACTCGAAGGCGGCGCTTGGTAGGTTGGCATTCATCGCAGCAAACTTGGTTATTAGACCTTTCACCCCGCCCGCTATCCTTGTTGTAGGGACAGGATTCCTCAAGACTGAGAGTGATTTAACGCCGCCAGCGCCAATCCGTTTCATTCGCGACGAATTATCCACTTCCCGTCTTCGTGACCGGATCCCTGACCTGACGCCGATGGAACTTTCCAGACCGGCGTACGTTGCCAAACAGAAGTTTCACCGCAAAATCAACGCCTAGAGGGACCAGATGGCCACGCGCACGAAATCCGCGGCAGCCGACGAAATTTCGGCGATTGAGGATTTGATCAGCGATCTGGAAAAGCGCCTGCACCGCCTGTCGGGCTCGGCCAAGCGCGAGGCTTCGGGTGCCAGCGGCGATGTCGGCGATTTCGTTAGCGACGCGTTAGCCGGAATCATGAGCCGCGTGAACAAAGGCTCGGCCGATAGCGCGGATTCGATCGCCGAGGACGTGACGCGTTACGGGGTGGATGCGTTGAAAAGACTGACCAAAGAAGTTGAACAGCGTCCCCTGGTGATGCTTGGAGTCGCCGCTGGCGTCGGATTTATCGCCGCGCTGATGAGCAAGAAGTAATTCTATGAGCCTCGCGAACATCGCTGAAGCGGCCGCCGGGCGATTGCTCGGCGTGCTGGTGCGTTATCTGGTGTTCGTACTGTTGGCGGGGGTATTCGCGCTTGTTGCGCTTTATCATCTGACAATCGCAGGAATATTCGCGCTGGAATTGCAGGTGGGAGTTTTATACGCACGGCTGATTATCGCGGGTATCTACCTGGTGCTGACGCTCGCCAGCGTCGGGATGTTGTGGGTCATGGCGCGCAACGCCGCCAAACCTGGCCCCGCGCCGGAACCGGCGCCGCGCCATATCCAGCTCGCGGCCCTCATTGAGGCGGTTATTCTCGGTTATACGGCCTCACGCAAACACCGCAGGACGCGGTAATACCCTTGTTCTGAGCGTTTACTCAGCGGCGCTCATTCCCTACCCTCCCCGCAACAGAGCCAGCCGCCTCAAAGGCCGGCCCGTTTGGGGAGGACATCATGAACCGCGCCTTTTGCGCCGCCACGCTCGCATTCACACTTGCATCCGGATTTTCCACGCCGCTCCGCGCCGAGGTGAGCGAGATCACCGTCGCGCAGCAATATGGTGTCAGCTTTCTGCCGCTGATGGTGATGCAGAAGGAGAACCTGGTCGAGAAGCAGGCCGAAAAGGCCGGCCTCACCGGCCTGAAAGTCAACTGGGCCAAGGTGGCCGGCCCGAGCGTCATGAACGACGGTCTGATCTCCAGCGCCATCCACTTCGCCGCCCAGGGCGCGCCATCGATGATCACGCTGTGGGACAAGACGCACGGCCAGATCAAGGGCGTGTCGTCGATGACGACCTACCCGCTCTATCTCATCACCCGCAACCCGGCGGTCAAATCCGTCCGCGACTTCACCGACAAGGACAAGATCGCGGTGCCCTCGGTGAAAATCTCGACGCAGGCGATCATGCTGCAGATGGCGGCATCGGCCGCTTTCGGCGACAAGGAATTCGCCAGATTCGATCCGCTGACGATTTCTCTGTCGCATCCGGACGCCACGCTCGCCTTCATCAACAATACCGCTGGCGTCAACGCGCATTTCTCCTCGTCGCCATTCTACGAACAGGAAATCAAGGCACCCGGCGCGAAACTCGTCACGACGAATTATGAGATCCTCGGCGGCCCCGCGACCGCGGTGGTGCTGACCGCCAGCGCGAAATTCCGCGACGCCAATCCGAAGGCCTACAAGGCGTTCTACGACGGCTTAAGCGAGGCCATCGTCACCATCAACAAGGACAAGCGCGCGGCGGCGAAGCTTTATCTCGAGGTCGCCAACGACACCAAGAACTCGGTCGACGACATCCTCGCGATCATCAATGACAAGGATTACACCTACACCTTGAAGCCGGAGAAGGTGCTCAAGACCGCGCAGTTCATGGCTAAGATCGGCTCGATCAAGCAGACACCCGCAAAGCTCGACGACCTGTTCTTCCCGGAGATCGCGCCGCTGAAGGGCGATTGAACGCTGATGCCCTCGCAAACCTTCCGCATCGGTACCGGCGCCGGCTTTTCCGCCGACCGCCTTGAGCCTGCCGTCGATCTGGTCAAACGCGGCAATCTCGACGTGCTGGTGCTGGAATGTCTCGGCGAGCGCACGGTCGCCTTCGCGCATCGCGACCGCATGGCCGATCCGCGCAGGGGCTACAATTCGCTGCTCGACCGCCGCATGCGCGCTCTGCTGCCGGCCTGCCGTGCCGCCGGAACAAAAATCATCACCAATATGGGCGCGGCCAATCCGCGCGCGGCGGCACAGCGCACGCTTGAGATCGCGCGTGAACTCGGCCTCACCGGCCTCAAGATCGCCTGCATCGAAGGCGACGACGTCACCCAAAGCGCGCCGCGCGACGCCGCCCTGATGGACGAGCCGGGCCGGCTCAGCGATGTCGACATGCCGGTGGTCGGCATGAACGTCTATCTCGGCGTCGATGCCATCCTGCCGGCGCTGCAGGCCGGCGCCAACGTCATTATCGGCGGCAGGCTGGCCGATCCGTCGATGTTTCTGGCACCGTTGATGCACCATTACGGCTGGGCCGAGACCGACATGCCGCGCCTCGGCGCCGGCATACTGGTCGGCCACCTGCTCGAATGCGGGATGCAGATCACCGGCGGCTATTTTGCCGATCCGGGCGTGAAGGACGTACCCGACCTGGCCAATTGTGGTTTTCCAATTGCGGAAGTGGCGAGCGACGGCAGTGCCGTCATCACCAAGCTGTCGGGAACAGGAGGCTGCGTCACGACGGCGACAGTCAAAGAGCAGTTGCTTTACGAGGTGCACGATCCTTCGGCGTACCTCACGCCCGACGTGACGGCCGACTTCAGCGCGGTCAACATCAAAAGTGTCGGCGCCGATCGCGTCCAGATCTCCAATGCCAGCGGCCGTACGCGGCCCGAACGGCTCAAGGTCACGGTCGGTTTCGACGGCGGCTTCCACGCCGAAGCCGGCGTCAGCTATGCCGGACCATCGGCAATCGAGCGCGGCCAGATAGCCTGCGACATCGTCCGGCAAAGGCTCGCGCAGACCCACGGCATCGCTGACAATGTCCGCGTCGATCTGATCGGCGCCAGTTCGCTATTCGCCACCGCGCAGCGTTATCCCGCCGATACCCAGGATGTGCGCCTTCACGTCGCGCTGCGGACCCGCGACAGAACCGCGGCCGAGACGATGTTGTGGGAGGTCGAGGCCCTGCTCTGCTGCGGCCCGGCCGGCGGCGGCGGCTTTCGCGGCGCCATCACCGCGGCGGTGGTGACGAAATCGATCCTCATCGACCGCGCTCAGGTGAAGCCAAGCTTTACGGTGCAAGTGGCATGAGCACGCCTGGTCGCAATGAGAAACGGATCGTGCGCGATATCGCGCATGCGCGCGCCGGCGACAAAGGCAACACCTCGAACATCAACGTCTGGGTCTACGACAAAGCCGATCTGGAACTTTTGAAACGCAGCCTGACGCCGGAGCGTATCAAGCAGGCTTTCCCCCACCTCATCACCGGCGCGGTCGACCGCTACGTCATCGAACATCTTGGCGGGCTGAACCTCGTTCTGCACGGCGCCCTGGAAGGCGGCGTCAACAGTTCGCTCAATCTCGATTCCCACGGCAAATCGTTCAGCTACCTCATTCTCGGCATGTTGCTGTCCGAAAGTGACGAACCGTAAACTACGTGGCTCTCAAGCGAAAAGGCCAAACCATCCGTTAACGCTGATGGCCTTACGCTAGCCGCATGGCGGCGGCCTTGTGCATTTGGCCCCGCCCTGTGAGTGCGAATCCATGGCCGCGCGCATATCAAATCGTCGCTGGCTGCTGCGTGACATTCCGCGCCTCGGCGTGCTGTCGATCTGGGCGCTCATCAGCTTCGGCATTCTGCTCTATTGCTTCGACTTGCCGGCGTTTCAGCGCGTGGCCACGTCAGGATCTCAGCCCCGCATGGCGGCAGGCTCGCAAACCGATCCCGGCAACGATCAAAGACTTTATACCGGGTCAATTCTCTTCGTTCCCACGCGGGGCGATCTCTGCTCGCAGTGGATCATCGACAACCGCAACGGCAAGATGTGGGACAACGGCCAGGTCAATTGCAAGCAGGCGTCCGAAGCCGCGCGTCCGGACGATCGATCGACGGCCGCGCGCATGCTGACCATCGGCAAGGCCTTCAAAGGCGACTGAAGCGCATTATCCAAAGCAACGAGGGCCGCGCTTTTGGCACGGCCCTCGAAACATTTTCAATCGCCTTAGCGCTTAGCTGGCGCGCCGTTCGCGACGCTTGGCATTGCGTTCGAAGAACAAGGCCTGACTGAGCACCGCCGACACCGTCGCCGGCTGGAATGGCTTGGCGATCAGGAAGGCCGGCTCCGGCCGCTCGCCGGTCAGGAAACGTTCCGGATAAGCGGTGATGAAGATCACCGGCACTTCGAACGTGCGCAACATTTCGTTGACGGCGTCGAGGCCCGAACTGCCATCGGCAAGCTGGATATCGGCCAGGATGATGCCCGGCCGCTTGACCTTCGAGAGTGCGATCGCCTCCGAATGGGTGCGGGCGACGCCCAGCACCTTATGCCCAAGACCCTCGACCAGACCCTCGAGGTCAAGCGCAATGAAGGTCTCGTCTTCAATGATCAGCACGTCGGTCGCGATTTCAGCGGCCAGCTCGCGGCCGGACAATTCGACCAAATCGCGAAGTTTCGGCACATCGACATCGAGCACCTTGGCGGCATCGTCTTCCGACAGCCCTTCCAGCGCGACCAGCAGGAAGGCCTGGCGCGGCAAAGGGGCAATCTGCGCCAGATGGCGCTCCACCGGCTGATTGGCGTCGAGATCGCCGGCTTTGCCGTTCACGGCGACCGAATTCCAGATTTTCGTGAACAGTTGATACAGGCCGATCCGGGTCGACGAGGTGCTGTCCAGCACCTTCGGGTCCTGAATCAAAGCCTCCAGGGTCGCCGCCACGTAGGCGTCACCCGAGGTCTGACTGCCCGAAAGCGCCCGTGCGTACCGGCGCAAATAAGGCAGATGCTGTGCAACTGATTGAGATGTCGACAATAATCCCTCCCGAGACGAATGGCCCAAAGTCACTTTGGGCGGGGCCCCCAAGGTTCTGATGAACCTTTGTACGGGTCATAACGTGGTGGCGGGAAAAAAGTTCCCTATTTGTGGAACCATCTGCCACCCCACGGGTTTTGTCTCCACGCATCAAGTGGGGGGACCTGGCGTCCAGCAAAAGGGCGATGGGGATTTTCGGGGTCGAAACAATGGATGAGCGCAAACCCGTGGGACAACAAAAGCCAATGGAAACCGCGGACTCCCGCAGTAAAAAATCGACGGCAAAGCACGGCAAGCTTGGACGCGACGTTCAGGCCCGCCTCGGTCAGCAACTTAGGGCCATGTACGACGACGTGGTCAATCAGGGCGTACCGGATCGGTTCGCTGAATTGCTGAACCGTCTCGAAGGCGAT
>CAISIV010000181.1 GCA_903885555.1 uncultured Hyphomicrobiales bacterium | reverse complement strand
CTCGGCCAGCGGCTGGCCGGCAGCGCCCGCGATAACGCCGCGTTCATGACCGAGAGTCAGGTTCGCGGGCTCAACGCGTTGATTGCCGGAGCCTTTGCCCCGCGCACTCAAAAAGCGGCTTAATTCTCTGTTGTCGTTGACGAGGTATTAATAGCCGCTCGCTACGGTTGCCTACCTTTTGTAACCGTGCGTGTGTCCATGTCGCTTCAAGGTCCGATGATCGTCGTCGCCGAACAACCGGCGACTGACCTTGTTGCAGCTCTAGGCGCCGCGGGCGCTTTTCCCATTATCGAAACCAACTGGACCGACGCGCCGACCGCCTTCGTCTCGGTCAAGCCAGCCGCCGTGGTCATCGCCGAGCCCGGCGCGCCGCCCAGCGAATCCTCCGCACGCATGCTTTGCCTCCAGATCGCGACCGCCAGCGGCCCCCTCGTGCCGACGCTGGCTTTTGCGCATCACGGTGAGGATCTTGCCCTTCCGCTCGCGCTGCCGGCTGATCCGGAATTGCCGGTGTCGCAGGCCATAGCACGCCTGCAAGCAGCCATGCGCGTGCGCGCACTGCATTCGACCGTGCTTCGCCGCATTGAATTGTTCACGTCGCAAGGCGGCACCGCACCGGTCTTCCCGATGACCGACGCACTCGACGACGCGACTGTTCTGATCGCAGGCCGTGGCCCATTTTATCCCGCGCTCAGCGTCGCCATGGGCGAACGCGTCAAGATGGTCGGCGCGCTCAGCGTCGAGTCGGCTGCCAAGCATCTCAACGCCCGCGACATCGATGGCATCGTGATCGGCGACGGATTTCCGCCGCGCATGGTCGAGGCCTTCCTCTCGATGCTGACGGAAGAGCCGCGCTTTCGCGATATTCCGATCGCCGTCACCGGCGATGCGCCTGATTTCTCCGAGAGCCTGATCAACATCGAATACGTCGATAGCGATGCCTCTCGCATTGTCGGGCGCATGGTGCCGATGGTGCGGCTGCGCGCCTTCGAGACGCGGCTGCTGCGGATGCTCAAGTCGCTCGATGCCGATGGCACGTTCGATCCGGAAACCGGCCTGCTGACCCGCGACTCTTTCCTGCATCAGCTCTCTAAAGCCGTCGCGGAAGCCTCCGACCGCAGCCAGTCGCTGTCGATGGCGCGTTATTCGTTCGAGGGCATGATCGACGCGCGTGCGACGATGGACGGCGCCCGCCTGCTCACCCGCCTGACCCGCCCCGTCGATTTCGCCTGCCGCGACGACGATGGCTCGATCCTGGTGGCTTTCACCCAGACCGATCTGCGCGAAGCCCACATGGTGGCCCGCCGCATCGCCGCCGAACTCAAGACCATCATGAAGTCGGGCGCCGCCATCACCGCCAATGTCACGCTGGCGACGCTGAAATCCGGCGACACCCTCGACAGCCTGATGCAGCGCGTGCTGGGCAGCCGGATGGTTGCGGCGGAATAACCGGCAGCTTAGGTTAGCCCCAACAGGGAGCTAACCAATGGCCAATCAGCCTGTCCGCATCGATGTCGTGTCCGACGTGGTCTGCCCGTGGTGCTTCATCGGCAAGCACCGCCTTGAGCAGGCTATCAAGCTCAAGCCCGACATCGCCGTCGAGGTGCGTTACCGGCCCTATTTCCTCAATGACTGGATCCCGCGCGAGGGCATGTCGCGCGAGGAGTACCTGACGACCAAATTCGGCTCACCCGAGCGCTACAAGGACATCGCCAAGCGCGTCGGCGCCGCCGCGGCGGCCGAAGGCCTGGTCTACGCCTCCGACAAGATGAAGCGGCAGCCCAATACGATCGATTGTCACCGGCTGATCCATTGGGCCGATACCATCGGCAAGGCGCCGGAGATGAAGCAGAAGCTGATGGATCTCTATTTCACGCAAGGCGCCGACCTGACACTGCGCGATACTTTGGTGCAAGCCGCCGCCGATGTCGGGCTCAACGCCGACACCGTGCGCGCCGATCTGGCGACCGACAAGGACGAGGACGTGATCGAGCAGCAATCGCAGGAAGCCAAGCAGGCCGGCATCGAAGGCGTGCCCTGCTTCATCTTCGGCGGCAAGTTCGCGGTGTCCGGCGCGCAGGCGCCGGAATATCTCGCCGAGGCGATCGAGCGCATTGCCACCGGCAAAGCCATCGCCGCCGAATAAGACCAGGAAGCCGTCATGAAAATTACCGCGGCAGTCGCACGCGAGCGTTTCGGCGCCTTCGCGATCGAAACGGTCGATCTCGATACGCCGCGCGATGACGAATTGCTGGTCGAGGTGATGGCGACCGGCATCTGCCAGACTGACCTGCATGGCCGCGACGGCTACTACAACACGCCGCTGCCGGCGGTGTTTGGTCATGAAGGCGCCGGCATCGTGCGCGCGGTCGGTCGCGGCGTCACCGAATTCAAAGCCGGCGACCATGTGGTGATGGCCTATCCCTGGTGCGGTGAATGCCCGAACTGCCGCACGCACCGGCAGAGCTATTGTTTGAGCGTGCAGGAACTGAAGATGGCGGGAACGCGGGCCGACGGCTCGACCATCCACACGCAGAAAGGCAAGCCGGTCTACGGCTCGTTTTTCCAACAATCGTCATTCGGCAACTTCACACTGGCGAACGAACGCTTTGCCGTGAAAGTGCGCAACGATGCGCCGCTGGATCTGATCTGCACCCTCGCCTGCGGTGGGCAGACCGGCGCCGGTGCCGTGCTCAATGTCGCCAAACCCGATCCCGGCGACAGCATCGCCGTGTTCGGCGTTGGCGGCGTCGGCCTTGCTGCCTTGATGGCGGCCAAGATCGCCGGCTGCGATCCGATCATTGCCGTCGATGTTCACGAAAACCGTCTGGCGCTGGCGCGCGAACTCGGCGCGACACACGTTATCAATCACACCGGCCGCACCGACGTGGTGGCGGAGATCCACAAGATCACCGGGCGCGGCGCGCGCTTCACGATCGAGACCTCGGCGATCGCAGCCGTGTTCCGCGAGGCGATCGAGTCACTGATGTATGCCGGCACGTGTATTCTGCTCGGCAGTGCGCGCAGCGGCACCGAAGCCTCGTTCGACATGCCATTCCTGCAGCAGGGTCGCACGGTGCGAGGCGTAATTCAGGGCGACAGCGTGCCCAAGGAGTTCATCCCGCAGCTCGCCGACTACGTCGTTGCCGGAAAAATGCCGGTCGAGAAGCTGATCACCTTCTACGAGCTCGCCGACATCAACCGTGCCGCGGAAGATGCGGTGAAAGGCACGACGATCAAGCCCGTGTTGCGGATGCCGCACTAAAGAGGCTACGCGGCCTTCGCACGCTCCGCGATGCTGGCAAGCTTGCGCACGATCGCCGCGGCGCCCTTGAGGCGCTCCTCCGGCCGTTCCCAGTCGTCGAAGAAGATAAGTTGCTGGTTCTTGGCGTCCTTCGGATCGCTGCGCATCTTCGCTTCCGAGCCCTGCTCGCGGATGAAGGCGATAAGCCCCTCCGGATTGTTGAAGAGATTGTCGCGGAACGACAGCACCACGCCCTTCGGACCGGCATCGAGCTTCTCGACATTGGCGCGACGGCACAGCGCCTTGATGGTGACGATCTGCAGCAGGTGCTCGACCTCGAGCGGCAGCTTGCCAAAGCGGTCGACCATCTCGGCGGCGAAGCCCTCGATCTCGCGTTCGTCCTCGATCTCGGCGAGGCGGCGATACAGCGCCAGACGCACCGACAGATCGGCGACATAATCGTCGGGAATGAGCACCGGCGTGCCGATGGTGATTTGCGGCGACCAATGGTCCGCGACGGCCGTCGTGATACCAGCCTTCAGGCTTAGCACTGCCTCTTCCAACATTTGTTGATAAAGTTCGAAGCCGACTTCCTTGATGTGACCGGATTGCTCGTCGCCCAAGAGGTTGCCGGCACCACGGATGTCGAGGTCGTGTGTCGCGATCTGGAAGCCGGCGCCCAGCGTATCGAGCGACTGCAGAACTTTAAGCCGCCGTTCGGCCTGCGCGGTGATCGGCTTCTGCGCCGGCAGCGTGAACAGCGCATAGGCGCGCAGCTTCGAGCGCCCGACCCGGCCGCGCAATTGATAGAGCTGCGACAGGCCGAACATGTCGGCGCGATGCACGATCAAGGTATTGGCGGTCGGAATATCGAGACCGGATTCGATGATGGTCGTCGACAGCAGCACGTCGTATTTGCCGTCGTAGAAGGCCGACATGATGTCGTCCAGTACGGTCGGCGGCATCTGGCCGTGAGCTACGCAGAGCCGGACTTCCGGAACGTTCTTGTCGAGGAAATCCTTGACCCCGGCGAGATCCTCGATCCGCGGCGCGACGTAGAACGACTGGCCGCCGCGATATTTCTCGCGCAGCAGGGCTTCACGGATGGTCACCGGATCGAACGGTGATACGAAAGTGCGTACCGCGAGCCGGTCAACCGGCGGCGATGCGATGATCGACAGGTCGCGCACACCGGTCAGCGCCAGTTGCAGCGTGCGCGGGATCGGCGTCGCCGACAGCGTCAGCACGTGGACTTCGGCGCGCAGCGTCTTGAGCTTTTCCTTGTGAGCAACGCCAAAGTGCTGCTCCTCATCGACGATGACGAGGCCCAGGTCCTTGAACCGGATGCCCTTGCCGAGAATGGCATGGGTACCGACGACAATATCGGCGCGGCCTTCGGCGAGATCGGATTTGACCTGATTGAGCTGCGCGTTGGGCACCAGCCGCGAAGCCTGCACCACGTTCACCGGGAAGCCGCGGAAACGTTCGGTGAAGGTCTTGAAGTGCTGGCGCGCCAGCAGCGTGGTCGGCACCACCACAGCGACCTGCTTGCCGCTGAGTGCGGTCGTGA
The DNA here is from genome assembly GCA_903885555.1 of uncultured Hyphomicrobiales bacterium. Taxonomy (GTDB): domain Bacteria; phylum Pseudomonadota; class Alphaproteobacteria; order Rhizobiales; family Xanthobacteraceae; genus Pseudolabrys. Next base: position 2,415 of record CAISIV010000181.1, on the reverse strand, counting down.
AAGCCGCGCGCAACGCCACTTCGGTCTTACCGAAGCCAACGTCGCCGCAGATCAGCCGGTCCATCGGCCGGCCCAGCCCGAGGTCCTTGATGGTGGCGTCGATCGCCGCCAGTTGATCTTCGGTCTCTTCGTAGGGGAAGCTGGCGCAGAACTCGTCGTAAGCACCCGGCCCGATATTCATCTTTGGCGCTTCGCGCACCATGCGCTCGGCGGCGATCTTGATCAGTTCACCCGCGATCTCGCGGATGCGGCTCTTCATGCGCGCCTTGCGCGCCTGCCAGTTGCCGCCGCCGAGGCGATCGAGTTCGACGTTCGATTGCTCGGCGCCGTAGCGCGACAGCAGGTCGACGTTTTCGACCGGCAGGAACAGCTTGGCGCCTTCGGCGTAGTGGATTTCGAGGCAGTCGTGCGGCGCACCGGCCGCGGTGATCGCCTGCAGTCCGACGAAGCGGCCGATGCCGTGATCGACGTGCACGACGAGATCGCCAGCCGACAGGCTGGTCGCCTCGGCGATGAAGTTGTCGGCCCGCTTCTGCGCGCGGCGTGGCCGTACCAGACGGTCGCCGAGAATGTCCTGTTCGCTGACAATCGCGACTTCATCGGTCTCGAAACCGGACTCGATGCCGAGCACGGCAAGCGCCACCGCATGCTTGGGCAGCGCCTGCGCCGCCGCCCAGGAGCCCACGGATGTCAGATTGTGCAGCTTGTGATCGGCCAGTACGTGGCTCATGCGTTCGCGCGCGCCCTCGCTCCACAGCGCGATGGCAACGCGCTTGCCGGCGGTCTGCAGCGCGAAAACGTGCTTGGCCACAGCCTCGAACACATTGGCGTCGGGCGTGGCGCGCTCGGCGGTGAAGTTATGCCCGGCATGCGCGCCGACATCGATGACGTCGCGGCTTTCCGGTTCGGCGAACGGCGTCAGCTTGGCGACCGCAGTCTTATCGAGCCGCTCTTTCCATTCCGTCTCTGCCAGATAAAGCCGGTTCGGCTTGAGCGGCTTGTAAGGCGGCGTCATGCCTTCGCTGAGCGCGGTCTTGCGGGTGTCGTAGTAATCTGTGATCTGCGTGAAGCGCTCGTGCGCGGCGTCTTCCGCCAGATGCTCCATCGCCAGCGGCGTGCCCGGCAGATAGTCGAACAGCGTGTCGAGCTTGTCGTGGAACAGCGGCAGCCAGTGCTCCATGCCCGGATAACGGCGGCCTTCACTCACTGCTTCGTACAACAGATCGTCCGGCGTCGTCGCGCCGAACTCGGCGACGTAGCCGGTGCGGAATTTGCGAATGGTCTCGGTGATGAGCTGGAATTCCGCGACCGGAACGAGATCGAGCCCGCGCATCGACAGTTCGCTGCGCTGGGTCTGCGGATCGAAGGTCTTTATGGTCTCCAGCGCATCGCCGAAAAAATCGAACCTCACCGGCAAGTCCAAGCCGGGCGGAAACAGATCGAGGATGCCGCCGCGCACGGCGTAGTCGCCTGGCTCGCGCACCGTCGAGGCGCGCTGGAAGCCGTTGAGCTCGAGCCACTGCACGACGCCCGCCATGCCGAGCACATTGCCCGGTGCGACCGACAGCGCGTGGGTCGCGACGAACTCACGCGCCGGCACACGTTGCAGCGCGGCGTTGACGGTCGTCAGCAGGATCGACGGCTTGTCGCGGCCTTTGACCCGCGCCAGCCGCGACAGCGCAGTCATACGTTGCGCCACCACGCTGGCGTTCGGCGACACGCGGTCATAGGGCAGACAATCCCAGGCCGGGAATTCCATCGTCAGAACATCGGGCCCGAAGAACGACAATGCACGCGACAGCGCCGCCAGGCGCTGGCCGTCGCGGCACACGACACACAGCGAAATCGCAGGGGCGTCGGGCCGCGCTGCGACCGCGCGCGCGAGATCGGCCAGTACCATGCCTTCGGCGCCGTCGGCGACCTGCGCCAGCGTCAGCAGCTTGCCGGCTTTAAGTTGTTCCGCGGGAGATTTCGTCGTCGCCATTACTTGATTGTCTTTCCGTCGTCATGAAACGCCAGCAGGCGGCGGAACAAAGGTGTGTCGTAGCCGTCATCCAGCGGCTGGCCGCCGAAGATCCAGTCGAACACCTGCTGGTCGCGCAGTTCGAGCAGCTTCTCCAGATCGTCGAGTTCGCTGTCGCTCAGATTGGAAATCTCGGCATCGGCGAAGCGGCCATAGACCAGGTCCATCTCGCGAATGCCGCGATGCCAGGAGCGGAACAGCAGCCGCCGCCGGCGCGGGTCCAGCCCTTCGCTCGATATCCCCGGTCCACCCGAATTGCCGCTCAAGGTTCGCTCCAACGCCAAAAACCCGGCGGGTGCCGGGTGCGGGTTTTCATATAGAGGGCGCGGTTCTGTTTGTCATGGGTGGAACGCCGTCATGCCCGGCCTTGTGCCGGGCATCCACGTTTTTCT
>CAISIV010000180.1 GCA_903885555.1 uncultured Hyphomicrobiales bacterium | reverse complement strand
GCAAGCGCTACCTTAGCCTTGAAGCCCGGGGTGTGGTTCCGGCGCGGTCGTCTTGTCATGGTCTCACCTGATTCGCGGGGCACAGCTTGCCCGCCGTCAGGCAGAAATTCCACTTATCGCCCTGTGCAGTTTTCTGGGACCGGCTCTGACCGTCGCAGGCTCGGTATGCGCATCGATATAACGGCCGCCACGCACGTATCCCGCCTCGTCGGGAAATCGGATGACTTCGCCCATTTCACTGCCCCTTTCCGCCCCGGCAAAAAACCGGGGTCGGCGACTTTAATTAAAGGGGTTGCAAGGTTAACGCTCTGCTAACGCGGCCGGACTAATGTGCGCTGAAGCCTTGTGTAACAGCGTAAAAGTCATGATGAAACTACCCGCGTACCCGCATCTTGACGGTTTGGTCGATCTGGCCTGCCGCGATGGTGTCGATATCCGCCCGACCCTGCTTCGGGTGCTGACCGACCTCTACGTGCAGAAGCCATCGCACAGCACCGCCGAAGAAACCCAATATGCCGAGCTCGCGCTCGGGCTTCTCGACACCGTCGATGAGCCGACCCGCGCCGCGGTCGCGGCCAGTCTGGCCAAATATCCCGCCGCGCCGGTCGCGGTCCTGCGCAAACTGGGCAACGCCGAGGCCCTGTTGGGGTCCGATGTCGCAACATTGACGGAACCGGAAACCGGCGACCTCATCGAGCAATTCTTCTCGGCCGGCAGCGACCAGCGCCGCGCCCTCCTCGACAACGTCCCGCACTCGGAAACCTACGCGCGCGGACCGGCGCTTGCCTCAAGCGAAGTGATCCGCCGCCTGGAAAGCGCCGCGCTCCAGCACAATGCCGGTGAATTTGGCCGCATTCTGGAGCGTGCGCTCGGCATCAGCGCCGCTCTGGCGCAACAGGTGACCCGCGATCCCCTGGGCGAACCAATTGTCATCGCCGCCAAGGCGCTCGGCATGTCGGCAGCGGTCGTGCAACGGGTCTTGCTGTTTCTCAATCCGGACATCGGTCAGTCGGTCGTGCAAGTCCACCATCTCGCCCGCCTGTTCGACGATCTCAAGCCTGAAATTGCCGAACGGATGGTAGCGATCTGGTCAAAGACCGGGCCGGTCACCGGCCGCAAGCCGGTCTACGAAAGCGCGCTCTATGATGACGAGCGCCGCGGCGTGCGTCCGCAATCGGCGCCGACTGCGCGCCGCAGCCTCACCGGCCGCGAGGATCTGCCCGCACGCAACCGCGGCGGCCGCTAAAGCGGCTCGCGGTAACGTCTATCGCTTTGCTGCGTAGAAAAAAGCACTCCCCACAAATGCGGGGAGTGCTGGTTTTGCTAGGCCGCTTCAGCTTCCTGATTCACGACCGATAAAGCGATCTTCGTCAGAGCCAAGTCGGTGGCCTTCTCTTCATCGAGTGTCGCCTGGAGAAGCTTGACCGAGTTGGAAAGGCCCAATTCCTCAGCCCAGGTCCGCATCGTTCCGTAGCGCGACATTTCGTAATGTTCCACGGCCTGAGCCGCGGCAAGCAAGCCGGCGTCGAGCGCGGGCGAGCCCTTGTACTCTTTCATGATCTCGGCGCCTTCGTCAGTAATGCCGACGATCGCATCACAGGTCTTGCCGACCGGCTTCTTGTCGATCTCCGCGAAAACCTGTTCGAGGCGCTCGATATGGCCCTCGGTCTCGGTGTGGTGCTTGGCGAAAGCCTTCTTCAGATCAGGCGACTGCGCGGCCTTTTCCATTTTCGGGAGGGTCGCCAAGATTTTCTTCTCCGCGAAATAGATATCCTTGAGCGTGTCGTGAAATAGTTCGTCGAGCGTTTTGTGTTCTTTGGCCATGTGCCCCTCGTTCGGTGTGTGACAGATGGCTCTTGAACGCGAGTGAGATCGTTCGGTTCCTCACGCAGACAAATGAACCGGGCGCGTGGATTATGTTGCGATTACTGTGTCAAATGACGTAGGGCGCGACACTGCGAGGTATTGAGAAAATATGTTTCGGCGCGCCTCAGACTACCGCGTCGTCCAGGAAGTTCCGCCCGGCGCGATCCTCGACTTCGACAATCCAGACATCGGGATCGTAGCGGATTTCACGCACCAGCCGCGCCTCGACGTCGGCGTCGCTCGCCGGCGTTTCGCGGCCAAGGATGATCGTGAAGATGCGGCCCGACGGATGCGCTTCGTCGAACACCGCCTGCGGCGCCGGACCGAACAGCACCGCCGTGCCGTCCAGTTTGCTGATCTTGATATAAACGGCGCCGGCCTCTTCGGCGCCGCGGCGGCGCACGGCCGCAAACGCGCCTTCGACGTGGCAGCGGCGCACGTAAGCCGCCACCCAGATGCCCGATTTCAATCGCATGATGCTGAGTAGCACGGCCCGTGGCCGCGCGGCTATTCCAGCGGACGGCCCGTCATGGCGGCGAGCTCACGTACGAACCGGTCGGAAAGCTGCCCGGTCACCGGTAGACGCCGGTCACGTTCGAACTTCTCGATCGCCGTACGGGTTTCCGGATCGTATTGGCCGGTCGGCTTGATCTGGCCATAGCCGAAATCGGACAGCGCGCGCTGAATCGCCAGGATCTTTGGCGACGGTGCAATCAATTCGGCAATCGGGTCGTTGCGCACCGGTGCGGCGGGTTTGTTGACCTTGGCGCCTGAGGAAAGGATGGCCTTCAACAACAGCTCGCCCGGCTCCGGATTGATCCGCACACCGGCAGCCTGGATGAAATCGCGAGTTGCCGCGTCCGTCTTGGCGCCCCAGATGCCATCGACGCCGCCATCATAGAAACCACGACGGCCTAGCTCGCGCTGGATATTCACGATGAAATGCTCACGCGTCAGCGCTGGCGACTCCAGCGCCATCGTGGCCGGCGCCATCACGGGCTGCGCGATGACCGGCTGCGGTGGCGCCATTGTGGTCTGTGGCGGCGGCGCCTGCACCTTGGGCCGGGTCGCAAAGATCGGCGCCGGGTGAGGTCCCTTTTGCATGAACAGCGCATTGCTGCAGATCGACACGACGGCGATGCTCGCCATCAGATAGCCGACGAACTCGCGCGGATGACGCCCAATCGCGACCGCCAGCCTGCCGGCGCCGCGCGTTTCGATGATTTCTTCGTTCCGGATTCGCTTACGCACTCTTTTTCACCAGATTTTTCGTGGCCGCTGCAAATTCATTCGCCCGCTGTGTGACCAACCGGATCGGGTCGACGACGGGCCTTTTGCCTTCGCAGTCGATCGGCAGGCGCACGGTGATCCGCGTGCCTTCGTTCAACCGGCTGTGGAACTCGATATCGCCGCCGTGCAGCTTTACCAGACCCTTGACGATGGAAAGGCCAAGCCCCGAGCCGTCGTGCTTGCGATCATAGGAAGAGCGCGCCTGGAAGAAGGCTTCGCCAAGCCGCGGCAAATCGTCTTCGCCGATGCCGACGCCAGTATCTTGCACCACGATCGAGAGTTTCGAGCTGTCGCAATCCGCGCTGACGGTGACCCGTCCATCGCGCGGCGTAAATTTGATGGCGTTGGAAATCAGGTTGATCAGGATCTGGTTGAGCGCGCGGCGGTCGACGACGACTTCCGGCAGATCGGCAACGCGCGTCTTGAGCTCGACGCCGGCATCGCGCGCTTTGAGAGCCAGCAGGTCGCAGCAACTGATGATCGCCGGCGCCGGCAGGAAAGGCTCCGGCTCGATTTCGAAGTTGCCGGTTTCCATCTTCGACATGTCGAGAATGCCATTGACCACCGACAGCAGATGACGGCCGGAATCGTTGATCACCTTGGCGTATTCAAGTTTGCGCGCCTCATCGAGCACGATGGAGTCATCGGTCATCATTTCCGAGAAGCCGATGATGGCATTGAGCGGCGTACGAAGCTCATGGCTCATGGTGGCGAGGAAGCGGCTCTTGGCCGCGTTGGCGCGCTCGGATTCGGCCCGCGCGATATCAACGGCGCGTTCCTGGGTTTTGCGCTCGCTGACGTCGCGCAGCACCGCAACGACTTCGCGTTCGGCGATGCTGGCGCTTCCGGCTGTGCCATCGAACGGACGGCAGCGCATTTCAACCCAGACGAATTGCCCGGCCTGCGCCTCGTTTTCGCCGCCGCGGCGAATACGGAATTCAACCGAGCGAACCTCGCCATGCGCGGCTGCGTCGGCCAGCGCCGTCAAATAGGCTGGACGGTCCGCGACGTGAACCCGGTCGAACAAGCCGTGGCTCATCAATTCACCGGCCTTGATGCCAAACAGCGCTTCCGCTGCCGGCGATACAAAGAGCACCGCGCCGTTGCGGCCATGCCGCGTGATGACGTCGGTAATGTTGCGGGCGAGCAAGCGGTAGCGATCTTCCTCGGCATAGAGCAGCCAGAAGCTGGTGCGGGCCAGCGACTCTGCGCCAAGCGCCAGGCCCGTGGAATAAAGCGCCGCCGAGATGATGCCCAGCGCGGCGAGCGCGCCATGTTCGCTTGCCACTTCGGTCGCCGGCGGCAGCATTCCTGTGGCGCTGAGAACGAGGAGCAGGCCGGCGGCCACAAGCGCGAAGGTCGACGCCATCGCAACCACGCGGCGCGACGCCGATAGCGCGGCTTCCAGCGGCACCACGACCAGCCAGATCGCGGCAAAAGAACCGATGCCGCCGGTGCACCAGGCGACCACACCGATCAATCCGGTCAGCGAAAGTGACGACAGCACGTGCGCGCTCTCATAGCGGCCCGTGCGTGACAGGAAGTATGCGGTGAGAATCGGCACGACCAGCCAGGCGAACACACCGATCTCGAGAGCGCTCGGCACGCCGCGGAACGCGATATAGACCGGGAAGCTCGCGAGCGCGGCGAAGCTGCCGAGCAGACGCGGCGCTATGAAGGCGCGGTGGCGCGCCGCGGTCAGCGCATCCTGCTGCGCCGCCGGGTGCACTAACGCATCGACATAGTTCCACACTGGTGTGAGGAAACTCACTTGCCCTGTCCGCGTCTTGTTGTGACGCGCCCCTTTTTTTCGAGTCTGAACCTAGGCCGGGCCGCTTAAGCGAACGCTAAAGCAGCGCAGCGCGAGCGCGCGTTGAGGCTTTGCACGGCCTGTTTTGGAACAATCTCGGAGACCATTTCGCGGAGATGGTGAAATTTCGGTTGCCGCGATGTGAATTCCAGCCAGATCTTACCGGCGCGGTAACCATACGAAACGCGGCGATCGCCCGCGGCTTTCGATACAAGTGTCGATCATTAAAATTTTAGTCAAACTGGATCTTGTCGCATTTGAATCAAATTAGCGTTGTATTCGCTTCGACTTAGCCCAAAAACGTCGGTTCATCCCCAACGACAGCTTCAAGACTGTCTGCTACGTTTCAATCAAGACGGCGGGGAAGCTGTCGGGGATAATGGGTAGGGTCATGTTCTTTCTTTTGCGGATGGCATTCTGGCTGACCGTCGTTTGTGTACTGCTGCCGGGTGGCAGCAACACATCGGCGGATGCACAGATCGACGCGACGCAAGCAGCTTCACTCGCAGCCGCCGCTGTGTCGGATGCACGTGGCTTCTGCGATCGCCAGCCCGACGCCTGCCAAGTCGGCGGCAAGGTTGCTGTCGCGATCGGTCACAAGGCCGAAGCTGGCGCCCGCACCCTGTATGAATTTATATCGGCCAAAATGAACGAGAAGTCGGCGCCTGCTGAGAAATCTGCGCCGCGGTTCACGACGGTTCAGCCGCCGATCCAAGGGCCAGCCGCCGGAACGCTCACGCAGAGCGACATGGCGCCGGCCTGGCAGGGCCCGGTTCCGCTGCCGCCGCGCCGGGAAGCCCGCGCCGGACGGCCCGCCGCTTAATCTGTTCGATATTTGCGGCCCGGAAGCCTCGCCATGACATTTTGGCGAACCGGGCAAGCTGGCCTATATAGCCAGCATGAGCGCCATCGACGACATCATCGAAAATTTCACCCTGCTCGAGGAGTGGGACGATCGCTATCGCTATGTCATCGAACTCGGGCGGGCTTTGCCGGCCCTGCCGGACAGCGAGCATACCGAGGCCAACAAGGTCCGGGGCTGCGCCAGCCAGGTCTGGCTGATCACGCACGTAAAAAAGGACGGCGCCGCGGGCCCCGTTTTGACGTTTGAGGGTGATAGCGACGCCCATATCGTGCGCGGACTGGTCGCCATCTTGATCGCGCTGTATTCCGGCAAACACGCGCAGGAGATCCTGGCGACCGACGCCATCGCTTTGTTCGACCGCATCGGCCTGCGCGACGGTCTCACACCCCAGCGCTCAAATGGCGTGCGCTCGATGGTGGAGCGAATTCGCGTGGATGCAAACGCCGCCCTCGCCGATATGGCATAAATCACAATCCGTCGACTTTGAATTCCACATCGTCGGCAAGCCAGGTGCGGACCGCCGCGTGTCCGGGCCCAGCGGCTTTCGCAGCATAGCCGTAGTGACGGGCGAGCCGGTCTAAGGCGAGTTGCAGTACGATTTTTGCCGAACGTGTCGGCCAGGCGCGGGCGCGTTCGATGTCCTCAAGACCTTTGAGGAAGCAGCAGATGTCGACCAGCAGACCGGCAAATTCGGGACCGGCGGCATCCAGCGCTTGGTGCACGCGCTGGCGCGCGGCGATCATGACATCGGTAAAGGTACCGGCGCCGCCGCCGCGGCGATCCGACGATATCGGACTTTCCCAGTTCGACGTGGTCCGCGGCATCAAGTGGGCGCGGGTGAAGTCGGCCCGCAGCCGCTCACCGGCTAGCAACTGATGCGGTTCGATCATCGGGCGGCCATCGCGGCTACGCCGGCGCGCGAGCCAAGCGAGCGGACTTTCGGCATCGTCCACCGTGACGCTGACGTGACCAAGTTCGGTTGCGATCTGGCGCTGCGCCAGAACCAGATGCTGAGCGCGGAATGCATCGACCGATGGCCTTTGCTGATCCGCAGACTGCGTAACTGACTTTCGGACGGTTCTGCCCATCGACAATCCCCTGCGTAGGACCAATTGCCTAGCAGGGATAAATCAGGATAACAATCCCCATTAGGAATTATATCCGATAAACGTCATCGATTATTTCGACCGCCGCCGGCGCTGCTGGCCGAGGCCCATTTGTTTGGCCAATTGCGAACGCGCCGCAGCGTAATTGGGCGCCACCATCGGGTAATCGGTGCCGAGGCCCCATTTTTCCCGGTATTGCTCGGGGGTCATGCTGTATTGCGTGCGCAAATGCCGCTTGAGCGATTTGAACTTTTTGCCGTCCTCAAGACAGACAATGTATTCGGGCGTGATCGATTTCTTCACTGAAATCGCGGGCTTAAGCGGTTCGGCCGTGACGTCGCCGGTTTTGCCGGAGACACGCGAGAGCGCGCTGTGCACCTGGCTGATCAGGCTCGGGATTTCACTGGCAGGGACTGTGTTGTTACTGACGTAGGCCGATACGATTTCCGCTGTCAGTTCAATGTAGTTGCCGTTTGCCGGGGTGTCGCTCATGGCAGCTGCCCTCGAAACAATTTTCGACCAAGAACCCAATATTTGAACGTTACTATTGAGATTCGGCGGCGGCAAGAAAAAGATCGGCTGCGGGCCGGCTAGACTTGGGCGATTGCTGTGATGTTGTTGAATAAACTCAGACTTCAAACAATAAAAAAGCCGCCCCGGCAGGGGCGGCCATGCTCTTAGAAGCCCGGATGCTCGGGCTCGAACGCGCGATGCTCAGGAGTTCTTTTCGAGATGAGCACGCAGTTCGTTGATCGAGGCAAACCGCAAGGTGCCCTGCGGCAACTCGGCTTCGATCGAGCCATCGACGTAAAGCGTGTAGGCCATGCCGTCGACCACGCCTGATTTGAGGATGGCAACAGCCGGTTGAGGCTCGACTTCCATGGCGGGCGCTTCCGGCTCGGGCTCCGGAGCGGGCTCGGCAGGCTGCGCCATATCGTATTTCGGTTCGAAGGCTTTGGGTTCGAAAGCTTTGGACTCAAAGTTCTTCGGCTCAAACGGTTTGGGCTCGAACGGCTTGAATTCGGTGTCGGACGCGCGGGCGATTGTATCCTTGGCGGGCTTGGCGTCCTTGGCCTCGGACGGCCACATGGCGTCGAAATAAGCCGTGTGGGCCTGGCGCGCGGCGGGACGAGCCGCCGGACGCCAACCGGCGTCCAAGTTGGGCTCGGAACGATGCTCGCTCAACTCGGATTCATGGCTGTCCAGCGAGGCCTGCGACACGTCTTCGTCATGATCGGCGGACGGCCGCGGCGCGGGGTGCTGGGGCGACAGCGAAACGTCGTCGTCCACCGTCATCTGGGATTCTTCCGGATTGCGCAGCGACGGCGCAAAGGAATGCCTGTCGTCGGCCGGAACCTGACCGGCAACATCGGCGTGCGGCTCATGTGCAAACGGCTCGCGCGACGGCATGTCGGATTTCGGCTTGGGCGGGAACGGCGCGCGGGCCGGGCGGGCACCGGCGTTGTCGAACATATCGAGCGGGCGGCTGGAGCGGATCGGCGATTTGGCGGTCAGGCTTTCGGCAAGGCGCTGCAACTGCGCGACCACCACCCCCAGCGCGACCACAATCAAACCACCGACGATGGCCGTGACACCGGACTGGATCAGGGTGTTTCCGAAGCTGAACTCGTTGACCGGAATACCAAATCCGATCAAAGCGACGCCGATGACCGCGGTGAGACCGCCAACGACAAATAAAATGCCCGACATACGCGTACCCCTACAAAAGCCGGCAATGCCACCGAAACTACCAGCTAAACTCTTCTAATAACGGCGAATTCTCGCTTTTTCAGGAAGCGGCGGCAACCGTTAATGTTAAAATACCAAACAATGCCTTCAAACTTCATTAACGCTGCCGGGACAGGCACTTGGCGCCCCCCTCCGCAGCCCGAAAGTCCGGGAAACGGGTCCGCGGATAACCGTCCGTTCGGCCCAACCGGCCCCGGGAATACCCGTATTCGGCAAAAGGTTGCTCGCGCGCGCGCCAGAGCCTAACTACGTTAATTGAGGAACTCGCCAGGGACATACCGGTTCACCTCATGAGCCCGGGCTTGTCCGCACTCATTTATTGTCGATCGAGGAGGATCTGATGTCTTTTACGCTGCCCGACCTGCCCTATTCCCACGATGCGCTCGCGCCCTACATGTCGCGCGAGACGCTCGAATATCACCACGACAAGCACCACAAGGCTTACGTCGACAACGGCAACAAGCTGTTGGCCGGCTCCGGCCTTGAAGGCAAATCGCTCGAAGAGATCGTCAAGGGCTCGTTCGGCAAGAACGCCCCGCTCTTCAACAATGCCGGTCAGCACTACAACCACCTGCACTTCTGGCAGTGGATGAAGCCGAACGGCGGCGGCGACAAGATCCCGGGCAAGCTCAAGGCCGCGATCGACTCGGACCTCGGCGGTCTCGAGAAGCTCAAGACCGATTTTGCCGCGGCCGGCGTCGGCCAGTTCGGCTCCGGCTGGGCCTGGATCGAAGTGAAGGGCGGCAAGCTCGCCATTTCCAAGACGGCGAACGGCGAAAGCCCGCTGGTGCACGGCGCTTCGCCGATCCTCGGCTGCGACGTGTGGGAGCACTCCTACTACATCGACTACCGCAACCGCCGTCCGGATTATCTCAAGGCGTTCCTCGATCACCTCGTGAACTGGGACCACGTCAACGAGATGTTCGAAGCCGCGACCAAATAAAATCGGCGAACTAACATCTTCACACCATTGACGATACACGACCTGCGGTCGGCAAATTATTTTGCCGACCGCTTTGCAATTGCGGTGCTGGCTGCGGTTGCTGTTGCCGCCGCCTTCACATTCCGCGACTACGGGCTCGGCTGGGACGACTACACCCACTCGCAATACGGCGACCTGCTGCTGGCGCTGTACGGCTCGGGCTTTGCCGACGACCGCGCATTCTCCTTCGTCAACCTCTACAAATACGGCGGCGGCTTCGACATGGCGGCGGCGCTCGTTGCCAAGGTGCTGCCGTTCGGCCTGTTCGAAACGCGGCGGCTGGTTGGCGCAGCCATCGGTATCGTCGGATTGTTCGTGACATGGCGGCTCGGCCGCCGTCTCGGCGGACCTTTCGCCGGGCTTGCCGCATTGATCCTGCTGGCGACATGTCCGCTCTACTACGGCCACATGCTCATCAATCCGAAGGACGCGCCTTTCGCAGTGGCCATGACCGTCTTGCTGCTCGGCATCGTGCGGGCGCTTGAAGAATATCCACGCCCAACTGTGCGCACGGCCGTGCTGCTCGGCGTTGGTCTCGGCCTCGCCTTCGGCACGCGCATCCTCGCCGGCATCATGGTGCCCGCGACACTCGCCGCGCTGCTGCTGATCGTTGCGACCGACGCGTACGCCAACGGCGTCAAAACAGCATCGCTCAACGCCGTGCAGTTCGTCTGGATCCTGCTGCCGGCGCTGGCGCTCGGCTACATCATCATGGGCCTGCTGTGGCCGTGGGGAATCGTCTCGCCGCTCAACCCGCTGCGCGCCGCGGAATATTTCGACACCTTCTTCGAAAAACCGTGGGAAGAACTTTATCTCGGCAAGCAGATTCCGGTGCCGGATATGCCACCGAGCTACCTGCCTGTTCTCTTTGTGCACAAGCTGCCCGAAATCATGCTGGCGCTGGGCACACTCGGGCTTGGAGGCGTGCTCGTGTTCGCCACACGCACCAAGGTTGCCGTTACCCACCGCGCCAGCGTGTTGCTTGTCGCGCTGACCGCGATTCTGCCGATTGTTGTCGCCATGATCATGCGGCCGGCGCTCTATAACGGCCTGCGCCATTTCGTCTTCGTGGTGCCGCCCTTCGCCGCGCTGGGCGGCATGGCCTTCATCTGGATCGTCCACCGCGTGCGCGCCTATGGCGTTGCCGCGCTGGGCCTGCTGACCGCGATGTTCATCGCCGGCATCGCGCTGCCCGTCGTCGAACTGATCCGTCTGCATCCCTTTCAATATACGTCGTTCAACCTGACGTCGGGTGGCGTGCGCAACGCGCAAGACAAATTCATGCTCGACTACTGGGGGCTCGCGTTCAAACAGGCCGCCATCGAATTGCGCATGCGGCTGAAAAACGCCAGCAAACATCAGCCTGCCGGACGCAAATGGGTGGTCGCGATTTGCGGCCCGCAGTCGACGGCGGAAGTCGATCTCGGTCCGCAATTCGAAACGACGTTCGATCAGAAGAAGGCCGACTTCGCGATGGCGCTCGGCACGTTCTATTGCCGCCATCTGCAGGCGCCGATCCTGGCGACGATCGAGCGCGAAGGCGTGGTCTACGCGACCGTTTACGATTTCCGCGGCGTGCAGGCCGAACGGCTGACGACCCAACCGCCGCCGTGACGAGGGCACGGGTTCAATGCGGATGTCACGAGTGATGCAGCAGCAACTGGGTCAACCCGAGATAACCGGTATACAGGCCGACAGCGATTATAAGCGCTCCCGATAGATACGGAGCACGGCGCGCCACTTCGCTAAAGCCCGACCAACGCGCCGATATATGCCGGACGCTGAGCGCCGCCGCCGCGCCGACCGAGACCATCGTAACGGCAAGCCCAATGCTGAAGCAGAGCACCAGGGCGGCGCCCAACGTGAATTGCTTGAGTTGGAGGCAAAGCAACAAGATCGTGATCGATGCCGGGCAAGGGATCAGTCCGCCGGTGAGCCCGAACATCACGATTTGACCCGTTGTCACATGCTGGTTGGCAAACCGCCGCTTGATGTCCTCGGCGTGAGCGCGCTCATGCGCGTCCGCGAATTCCTGGGTACCGACAACGAGCCCCGTCGTCTCCTGATGCTCATGTTCTTTGAATTCGACCGCGAAATCGTGGGTGTGATCGCCGTGACCAAGCCTTAGCCGCGCCGTGAACGCGTGCGGTTCCGGGATGTCAGTGACCGATTGTAAATAGCCGTCATGCTGCACGAAAATGAAGGTTTGCCGCGCACCGTCGGGGCGAATGGTTTCGACGCTCACGTTATTGGCTGCCAGCGGCATGTTGCCGGGAGAGCGAACGCGCCAGCAAGGCGGCACGCCATCCTCAAATATCTCAAGCGTGAGCGTGCCGTGGCCGGTGTCGATCGTGCGAACCTCATCGTCGTGGCGATGATGGTGCTCATGGGCCCGCTGATCGCGCCAGGTTCGCCATAACATCCAGAAGGCCACCCCAAGGATGAGAATGGCCGAGACGATCTGCAAATAAGGCTCGGTCTCGTCCGTATTCCATTGCGCGCCGAAATGCAGTCCTGCGAGCGCGATAATCCAGACAATCGCGGTATGAGAGGCCGTCGCCGCAAGCCCCAGCAGCACCGCCTGCGCCACCGTCCCTCGGACAGCAATGATGAAGGCTGCCATCATTGTTTTGGAGTGGCCGGGCTCGAGGCCATGCAAGGTGCCGAGCAGGATCGCGCTCGGCACAAATAGCCACGCGTTGCCGCTCTGGAGCAGGCTGGCAAAATCGGTCATTGAACTCTCACAGATACTTGGTGAGTTGCTTCATCTCACGCAGCGCGTTCTTCGTATCGTGACCATCTTCGAGACAATGTTCGATGTGGTCGTGGATGAGCTCTTTCTTGGCCTTGGCGACGGCCGCCTCCACGGCGTGAAGCTGCTGAGCGAGTTCCACGCAGGGTTTGCCGTCTTCGATCATCACGATGACCGAACGCAGATGGCCCTCGGCCCGTTTGAGCCGTTTGCTTATCTCGGCGTGACTTTGGTGTTTCATATTTCTCTCCTATCCCCCAGGATAGGATATGGCAAGCTTGTCGTGGATCGCCACGCAGCCGCCTGATATTTACGATGGGCATGGGCGCGCCGGTTGGCACCGCTGCGGCGCCGGAGAAATGGGCTTTCACAGCAGCGACGGCAGCGCGCAATTGATGATCTGCAGCGCGTCAAATGCCGGCAGCATGATCTAGGCGACGGTTTACGACTTCCGCGGTGTGCAGGCCGAAAGGCTGACGACCCAGCCGCCGCCGTGACGAACCGGCGTGCGTCTTAAACGCGGGGACCGACACCCGGATCGGAAATGACGTTGCCGGCGACAAGCCTGCGCCAGATGAACAGCACGACCAGCGCGCCGACCGTCGCTGTGATGAATCCGGCACCCTGATCCGGGCGGTACCAGCCGATGGCCTGTCCGATGAAGGTGGCGAGGAACGAGCCGCCGATGCCGAGCACCACCGTCAGAATAAATCCCGACGGATTGTTCGGGCCCGGCGACAGAATGCGCGCAATGATGCCGGCAACAAAGCCAATCACAACGATCCAGAGAATGCCCACTTTGAATGTCCTCTACGATTTGGTGCCCGAACGATCGATCAGATCAAACGCGATGCTTCGCCTTCGGTTGGCAGGCGGCCGTCCGGCGTCAACTGATTGACCAGTTCAGGCAAATGCTGGCTCAGCGCGCCGACGAGGTCGTCGCGCGACATGCCGCTCTGGTTCATCAGCGTCTGAATCTGATCCTCGCCGAGCGCCGCCGACAGATCGTTTGGTGAAATTTGCTTGTTCGGCCCCGTGCCGACCCAGGTCTGCGCGGTGTCGCCGTGGCCGCTCTGCTGAAACTGCTTGAGCAGATCGCCAAGACCGCCGCTCAAAATGCTCCCTGCCGCGCCGCCGGCCAGCAGGCCGCCCAGCGGACCTTGCAGCAAGCCGCCGAGACCGCCGCCGGCGCCACCCGCGCTGCCACCCAGCATTCCGCCAAGCGCACCACCAAGGGCGCCACCGAGTCCGCCGCCGCTGGGGGCCGGGCTCGGCGCTGCCGTGCCCGGTTGGTCTCCACTGAAATGTTTGATCGCTTTGTAGGCAAGCAGACCGAGGAGTGCCATGGCGATCGGCGACATTCCGCCGCTGCCGGGCTGTGCCGGCGCACGCTGGCCGCCCGGGCCGTTTTGCATACCGTTGAGAATATCGAGCAAACCCATGGGTGCCTCCGCGTGTTGATTGCCGTCGCCGCCCGGGCCGCCGTTTTGCGCGGCGACCCGGCACGGTCTCGATTGAAAATCAGGTCTTGATGTCGGCAGGAAGCGTGCCGCCATTGGCGGCGAGCTTGCCCATGATCTGCTTGTGCAGCCAGATGTTCATGGTGGCGGAGTCGTTCGTATCGCCAGTGTAGCTCAATTCCTTGGCGAGCTCCTTGCGCGCCGACAGGCTGCTGTCGAGACCGAGTGCCTTCATCAGATCGACGATGGAGGTGCGCCACGCGAGTTTCTCACCCGTCGCGGCCGCGGCCTTGTCGACGATAGCAGCGACATCGACCGGCTGCGCCGGAGGTGCGGCCGGTGCCGCGGCAGGCGATGTAGTCGCTTGCGGCGAGCTGTGCCCAAAAATCGCGCCCATGATGCTTCCGAAAATTCCCACGATGACTCTCCACGTTGTTGATTATTGGTCGCCACGAATTATTCACGCATATTCTGCGTCAATTGGTCAATTCGACAACATGCGCAGTGGAGGTGTCGCAAAGGCGTAACAATTGCCCAATCGAGTTGTTTTTAATTTTGATTCAACTGGCGACGTTCGCCCGCCTTGCGGCACAGCCGTAAAGCGCGAATAATCACGCCGGGCGAAGGGGAACAGCAGACATGAAGCGCACCGTTTTTTTACGCAGCCTCGCCCTGACATTTGCGATCGGCACATGCGCGTCGGTTGGCACCGCCGCGGCGCCGGAGAAATGGGCGACCTACATGAACGCCCGCTTCGGCGCGACCGTGGATTATCCTGCCACTATCTTCACCGTCCGCGATCCGGAGCCCGACAACGGCGATGGCCAGAGCTTTCACAGCGGCGACGGCAAGGCGCAATTGCTGGTCTACGGCGCGTTGAACGCCGACGGCGACACGCCGAAGAAGTATCTTGAGAAACTTCCCAATGAAGGCGTCAGCTACAAGAACACGACGGCGCGTTCCTACGTCGTATCGGGCACGCGCAAGGACGAGCTTTTCTACGAACGCTGCAATTTCCAGCCCGACGGAGGCGACACCATCGTTTGCTTCTCGCTGACCTATCCGGCGCAGGACAAGACCGCCTGGGACCCGATCGTCACGCGGCTGAGCAAATCGCTGCGCGCCGGACGCGGCAAACACTGAGCCGCCGCGATCAGGCGCTCATGCGCTTGAGCGCCGTTGCGTTTTTGATGACAACATCGTGCCGCTCCGGCAGCGCAATGATCCTGGAGCGCTCCAGCCGCCAGAGAATGCGCGACACCGTCTCGAATGTCAGCCCGAGATGATCGGCGATCTCCTGCCGGACCATCGGCATGCCGATTTTGCCGCGGCGGCTGTCGCGGTCCGCTATTTCGAGCAGAAAGGTTGCGATCCGGCTTTCCGCATCCTTCAGCAATAGTGCTTTGTGGTCCCGCGTCCGCATCAGCTCGGATGACGTCACGCCCAGGATAAACTTCAGCAGCGCGATGTCGGAGTTCGCGCGCGCCATCAGCTGCTTTTTATTGATCAGGCGGACGACACTCGGCGCAATCGCATCGGCGATGCAGTCGTGGACTGTGTGCGACTCCAGTCCGATATAGTCGCCCGGCAGATGAAACGCGCGGATGTGCCGACGATCGCCTTTGAGACGATTGTACGTCTTGATGCAGCCGGACTCGACCTTGTAGATATAGGCCGCTTTGTCGCCTTCGTTGAAAAGCTTTTCAGTTCTCTTGTAACGCGCCGTGGTTCCCATCAGGTCAATGGTTTTTCCGGCCGCTTCCGACAAGGAGGCGCGCGTCTTGGAGGTTCGTGATTTGCGGGCCGTTCTGCGGCTCTTCATTTTTGATTTATGCAAACCGCCCTTGCCGCCCTTGTCCATCGCGCGCGACGCTCAACTGATGACGTCGACCATTCGTTTTTGCCTCGATAGACTTTGCTGTCAATGCACGGCGCAAATATTAGAATTAGTCTAATGACAAACTAGAACTTTCGTTCGCTTTAAGCGAAAGACAGACAGTCAACGATTGGCGCGGCCATTGTCGCGCAGGAACTTCTCGCCGGCTTGCGTCACGATCACCTGCGCGCCAAGTTCCGCAGCCGATACGCGTTTGACGAAGCCGCGGTCGAGCGCATCTTCCCACACCGTCAGTCGTGGGCACGACGTCCGCCAGCGATCGAGCACAGCGGCATAAGGCCGCGGTTCGAGCGCAACCCATTCGACCAGATCGAGCACGAGCGGATCGGGTGCGTCGGCCAAGGCAGTATCCCCTCTCAGGCGGCAGGCCAGATCAGCAGATAGGCGCCGTCGATAATATAGTAGGCGGCGATCGTCGTGATGATGCGGTTCGCCCAGAGCCGGAACTGCACATCGCTCATGGCTTCGAGCACGCGCGCGGCGAGACTGGTGCCGATCATCGATGCGGCAATCGCCAGCACGGCAATAACCGGATCAACCGAAGCCGCCTGATCGATGACGCTGCCGAAGTAAATGATCTTGGCGCTATGGCCGACGACCTGGCAGGCCGACTTGGTGGCGACGATCTCGCGCCGGTCCAGTGTGCCGCCGAGGAAGAACGTGTCGATCAAGGGACCGGCAACACCGGTGAGGATAATGAGCGTCATGCAGAGGACGCCGTAGAACACGCCCTGCTGCGGACTGTCCGGATTGGCGCGCAGGTTCTTCGGCGCCAGCCGCGCCATGAACGGCGTGACGCCGAGCATCAACAGCGCCACCGGCGTTGCCGGCACGTAGCGAACCATCGACCATGCCAGCAGCGCCAGCGCGCAGCCGGTGACATAGGCCGCGACCGGCTTCCAGCGGATATGCCGCCACCACAGCAGCGCCCGCCAGCCGTTGGATGCCAGTTGCGTTACGCCGTGCAGCATCATGGCTGCGGGGAGCGGCATGATCGCCAGCAGGACGCCGACCAGGATCAGGCCGCCAGCCATGCCGAATATGCCGGACAAGAACGCTGTGCCGACCATCGTCGCCAACAGAACCGCCGTCAGTGCCAGACTCATGGGCCGCCTCCGGCGTCTTAATCCGTCAAACACGGCTGCGGCGCAAACGGAGTTATGCTAGGCTCAGCATCAGTTTTTCTGATGGTGGACCGATGCGGAAGCTGCCTTTTCTCAATGGCATCAGGGCTTTTGAAGCCGCAGCGCGGACCGGTAGCTTTAAAAAAGCAGCGGACGAACTTAACGTCACGCCGGCCGCTATCAGCCGAATGGTTCATCTGCTCGAAGAACGGCTCGGGCTGCCGCTGTTTGCCCGCAAGGCCAACCGGCTCAGCGCCACGCCGGCGGGGCGCAGTTATCAGGCCGGGCTGACGGCTTTGTTCGACCAGCTCGCGGCGCTGACCGATCAGGTCAAAGCCAGCGCCGGTTCGCGCGTCCTGACCATCGGCGTCGGGCCGACCTTCGCCATCCGCTGGCTGATCCCGCGGCTGGCGGATTTCCAGAAGATCGATCCCGATATCGAAGTACGTTTCGCCACCGGCGGCGCGGCGGCGCCGTTCAACGACGACTGGACCTGCGGCATCCGGCTCGGCGATGGTGAATGGCCGGGGCTAATGGCCGAGCGGCTGTTCGCGGCCGACCTCGTGCCGGTCTGCGCGCCGGCAATGGCCAGGCGCCTCGCCACGCCGGACGATCTCAAACGCGCGACACTGCTGCGCGTGACGCATGCGCCGGACGACTGGCCGCGCTGGTTCAAGGGCGCGGACCTCCCCCGCATCGCCGTGAAGGGCCCGGCCTTCGATTATTACGGCCAGGCCTTGCAGGCGGCGGCCGACGGCGTCGGCGTCGCGATCGGCATTCGCCCGTATGTCGATGACGACCTACGTGCGGGTCGCCTCGTCGCCCCCTTCGCGCAGTCGGTGCCGAAAGGCGAACAGTGGTATTTGATCTACAATTCCGCGCGCAAAGACGAGCCGAGCTTCGAGGCGTTCCGCCACTGGATCACGCAGGCCGCGCGCAGCGAGTAACGCGCCTGCTCAGCCCGGCTTGATGTTTCCCTTGTCGATGACGCGCACCCATTTCGCAATCTCATCATCGATGCGCGACCGAAATTCGCCTGGCGCGCTGCCAACGGCCGCAAAGCCCAGTTCGATGACACGGCTGCGCAACGGTTCGTTCTTGATCCCGGCCGCAGCACTGCCGCTGAGTCTGGTGACGATATCCTGTGGGAGCGCGGCCGGCGCAACGATGCCAAACAAAGGCGATGCATCCACGGCAGGAAGCCCTGCTTCGGCCATGGTCGGCACGTCCGGCAACTGATCGATGCGCTGGCCGGTCACCGCGAGTGCACGCACCTTCCCGCTTTTGACGTGCTGCAGAATGGCCGGAACGGTTGAAAAACTCATCTGCACCTGGCCGGCTATCAGATCGGTGATGGCCGGTGCGCCGCCGCGATACGGGATGTGAGCGATATCGATATCGGCCGCCTGCCGGAATTGCTCACCGGCAAGATGGATCGCCGTGCCGAGCCCGGCGGACGCGAAATTGATCTTGCCCGGCTGCGCCGCCGCCAAAGCGACAAGCTCCTTGAGGCTGTTGGCGGCGACCGACGGATGCACGACCAGCACCAGCGGCGACGTGACCAGCAGCGAGACCGGCGCGAAGTCGCGCACGGTGTCGTAAGGCAATTTTGCGCCGAACAGACCGGGATTGATGACGAATGCGCTGTCGATGACGCCGATGATGTCGCCGTTCGGCGCCGCGTTCGCCACCGCCTGCGTGCCCACTATGCTGGCACCGCCGGCCCGATTGTCGACAATGAAGGGCTGGCCGAGATCGCGCTCGAGATGCTGTGCAATCAAGCGGGCAATGATGTCGGACGCGCCACCGGCGGCGTAAGGAACGATGATCTTGACGGGCCGTTGCGGATAGCTCTGAGCAATGCTGCGGCGGACCGGCAGTGCGGTGAAGGCCGCAATGCTGGCAGCCGCTTGAATGAGCGATCTTCGGTTCATCAGGCGCAAGCAACATTCCTCATCGTTCAGCGCACCAGCGCCGGTTTCTTCGGATCGAAGGTCCAATTCGGAATGAGGAACTGCATCGCCACCGCGTCATTGCGCGCGCCGGCGCCCATGCTCTTGTAGCGTTGGTGCGCACTTTCGATTTCGCCCATGTCGATCTCGATGCCGAGCCCTGGACGCTGCGGCACGTCGATCATGCCGTTGACGATTCTGAACGGCTCCTTGGTCAGGCGCTGGCCGTCCTGCCAGATCCAGTGCGTGTCGATGGCGGTGATCGTGCCGGGCGCGGCGGCGGCCGCATGCGTCACCATCGCCAGCGAAATATCGAAATGGTTGTTGGAGTGCGAGCCCCACGTGAGGCCGAAGTCACGGCAGGTCTGCGCGACGCGCACCGCGCCCTGCATGGTCCAGAAATGCGGATCGGCCAGCGGAATGTCGACTGAGTGCAACTGGATCGCATGGGCCAGCTGCCGCCAGTCGGTGGCGATCATGTTGGTCGCGGTCGGCAGGCCGGTGGCACGGCGGAATTCGGCGAGGATTTCGCGGCCGGAATAGCCATTCTCGGCGCCACAGGGATCCTCGGCATAAGCGAGCACGCTCTGCTGGCCTTTGCAGAGCTTGATGGCTTCATCGAGCGACCACGCGCCATTCGGATCGAGCGTGGTGCGCGCTTGCGGAAAACGTTTGGCCAAGGCGGTGACCGCCGCGATTTCCTCGTCGCCGGGCAGCACGCCGCCCTTGAGCTTGAAATCGACGAAGCCGTATTTGGCGTGGGTGGCTTCAGCCAGACGCACGACAGCTTCGGGCGTCAAAGCCACTTCGTCGCGCAAAGCGAACCAGTCGTCCTTGGCACCTGACGCCGCACGATACGGCAGGTTGGTGCGCTTGCGGTCGGCGACGTAGAACAGATAGCCGAGGAACTGCACCGATTTGCGCTGCTGGCCCTCGCCCAAAAGCGCCGCGACCGGGACATTGAGATGCTGTCCGAGCAGGTCGAGCAAGGCGGCCTCGACCGCCGTGACGGCATGGATCATGACGCGCAGATCGAAGGTTTGCAGGCCGCGCCCGCCAGCATCGCGGTCGGCGAAACGTTCGCGGATCGCGTTCAGCGTCGCGTTGAACGACGCGATCGACTGGCCGACGATGAGCGGGCGCGCATCCTCGAGCGTCTGCCGGATGCTCTCGCCGCCCGGCACCTCGCCGGCGCCGATGTGCCCCGCATTGTCTTTGAGGATGACGATATTGCGCGTGAACAGCGGACCATGCGCGCCGCTCAGATTGAGCAGCATGCTGTCCTCACCCGCCACCGGGATGACGCGCATCTCGGTGACGACGGGGGCGCCCTTATCGGTAAAGTCCGTCATGGCTAATCGGCCGTGATCTTGCCGACCTCAACCACCGTCTTCCAACGTTGCGTCTCGGCGGCCAGGAATTCGGCAAACTGCGCGCCATTACTGGCAACGACGTCAAAGCCGAGTTCGTTGAACTGCTTCTTCACGTCGGGCGAATTCGCGGCGGCGGCGATTTCCGTCTCGAGTTTCTTGCGCACATCGGCCGGCAGGCCTTTCGGCGCTGCGGCGGCTTGCCACGAATAGACGACGAGGTCCTTGACGCCGGCCTCCGCAATGGTCGGCACATCCGGCAGTGCCTCGGCCCGCTTGTCGCCGGTGACGGCCAGCGCCTTCAGTTTGCCGGCGCGGATTTGTTGCGCGACGGCACCGAGGTTCTGGAACGAGGCGTTGGCGTGACCACCCATAAGATCATTGATCGCCGGGCCGCCGCCTTTGTACGGAACGTGGACGCCGGTGGTGCCGGTCTTTTGCCAGAACAGCACCGCGGTCAGATGATCCGACGATCCGGTGCCCGACGACGCAAAAGTCACCTTCTCCGGATTCTGCTTCAGGTGCGCGATCAGCTCGGCGACATTTTTCGCTGGGAAGTCCGGGCTGGTGACCAGGACATTGGGCGTACGAACCAACAGCGACAGCAGGTCCATCTCCTTGAGCGGATCGTACTTCAGGTTTTTGTACAGCACCGGGTTGATGGCATAGACGCCGATGGAGCCGATCAGCAGCGTGTAGCCATCGGGCGCAGCCGCCTTCACGCCTGCGGCGCCGAGCCCGCCATTGGCGCCAGCACGGTTCTCGATGATGACCGACTTGCCGAGCCGCTCGGCCAGCTTGTTGCCGACGAGGCGTGCGGTCACGTCTGACGCGCCGCCCGGCGGAAATGGCACGACGACCGTAACGTTGCGCTCCGGATAGTCGGCAGCATGGGCCGGCGCGGCGATTAGGGCCGCGAACGCAATGGCGGCGGCGCAGAGTGCCTTCATGGAATCCTCCCGTTGCCGGACTTGTGCCAGCTTCACTGATGCATTAGTTAAGGCTACTGATGCATCAGATGTCAACACGCCGACTTCGGGCCTGAAACAACGCACGGGAAAAGCCGATGGACGCGATGAAGCACTGGCAGCCGCGCGGCCACGCCCAGCAGGCGGCGCATCATGTTTTCGAGCGATTGCGCGACGATATCCTCAACCTCACGCTCACGCCGGGCACCGGGTTGTCACGGCAAACCCTGCAGAAGCAGTTCGGCTTAAGCTCGACGCCGGTGCGCGACGCCCTGATGCGGCTCGAGGAAGCCGGACTGGTCGATGTGTTTCCCCAGAGCGGAACTGTTGTCAGCCCGATCGACGTCAAACTGGCGCGCGAGGCGCAATTCCTGCGCCGCTCGATCGAACTTGAAGCCGTGCGTACCCTCGCCTCGTCACCCGAGGCCGGCCTGGTGCGCGACCTCAAGGCCGCCATCGCCGAACAGCGCCAATACGCCAAAGCAAACGACCTCGAACGCTTCAACGAAGCCGACCTGCTGTTCCACAAACTTTTGTACGACGCCGCCGGCGTGCCGGAACTGTGGGCCGTGGTGCGCCGTCAAAGCGTCCACATCGACCGCATTCGCCGGCTTCACCTTCCGGTCAAAGGCAAGGTGACGCAGATCATTCGCGATCACACAGCCATCGTCGCGGCCATTGCCGACGGCAAGCCGGACCGGGCGCAGACCCAAATGCGCAACCATCTGTCGCAGTCGCTCGCCTTCAGCAGCGAACTGCGCGCGCGCTTTCCCGCCTATTTCAAGGAATAGCGGCGTCCCATAGACACCCCGGTATGAAGGCCCTTCGATCCCTGCCAAAATGACGCCGCTAGGGATGGAAACAGGAGGGCAAAAATGCCTCGCACGACAACAAACCGCATCAAGACAATCGGCGCCCTCACGGCCGCGCTCGCCACGACAGTCTGTCTTTTGGCCGGCGTGGCAGTGGCGCAGGAGTATCCGTCCAAAGGCATTTCGCTGATCGTTCCGTTCCCGGCCGGCGGCGGCGTCGACGTGGTCGGCCGCGTCGTCGCGGGCAAACTGTCGGACGCTTTGGGCCAGCAGGTTCTGGTGCTCAACCGCCCCGGCGCCGGCTCGGTGATCGGCGTGCGCGACGGCGCCAAGGCCGCGCCCGACGGCTACACCATCCTGATGCTGGTGACCGGCGCGAGCTTGCCACCCGACACCGGCTACGATCTGGCGAAGGACTTCGCGCCGATCGGGCTGGTCGCGTCCATCCCCATCGTCATCATGTCCAACCCGGACGTGCCGGCCAAGACGATGAGCGACATCGTCGCGCTCGCCAAGAAACAGCCGGGCAAGGTGACGATCGGCACCCCGCCCTCGCCGACGCTGAATTATTTCGGCGCCGAACAATTCAAATCGATGACCGGCACCGACATGACCGTCGTCACTTACAAAGGCACCGGCCCGCTGACCAACGACCTGCTCGGCGGCCACGTCATGTTCGCCTTCAACACGCTGCCGCCCGCCATCGGCAACATCCAGGCCGGCAAGCTGCGCGCCATCGCGGTGGCGTCGCCGCAGCGCCTCGAAGCCATTCCCGACGTGCCGACAACCGGCGAATCCGGCATGCCCGCACTCGACATCGTGCAGTACTACGGACTGGTCGCGCCCGCCGGCACGCCGCGCCCGATCGTCGACAAGCTCAACAAGGCGTTGCGCGACATCATGGCGTCCGACGACTTCAAGAAGCGCATCATTGCCGCGGGCGGCGGACCGCTGCCGAGCACGCCGGAAGAATACGCCACCAACATCGCGCGCGAGGAAGGCAAATGGGCGGCGCTGATCAAGAATCTCGGGCTGAAGGTGGAACAATGAGCGCATGATCCCGAAAAGTGGGAACCGGTTTTCGGATCAGATCATGCGCAAAAAAAATGAGTGAATGAAATGAACGATATCGTCGGTACCTGGCGGCTGGCCAAAACATCGGCGCATGACGATGCCGGCAAGCCGATGCACCCACCTTACGGCGAGAAGCCGCGCGGGCTTCTCGTGTTCTACGCCGACAAGCGCATGATGTCGGTGCTGTGCGACAGCCGCAGCGAATTGCCGCCGGGTGAAACGATCCGCGAATACAATTCGTACTGCGGGAATTACGAGTACGACGGCAAGACGTTGGTCACCCACGTCGATGCCTCGGCCAGTCCGTCACGCATCGGCGGCGCCCAGACGCGCTTCACGCATTTCGAGGGCGAGCTTCTGGTACTGACGCAGAAGCCGCGGCTCTGGCAGGGCGTGATGCAGCATCGCGAACTCTACTGGGAGCGCATCGCCGACGCCGTAGGGAACTAGGTACCGCCGCCGCAATTTTTATTGAATTTCGGAACATAACTTTGCGTGTAGGGTTGGCATCATACGACCCAAAGAAGCCGTTGCTAGTCTGCCACGAGCAAAGACTTGCTCTCCGGGGCCGCTGAAAACAAAGCGATCACACGATCATGACACCGTCTCGCCGCCTTGCGACGGCGTACGAGCTGCCACGCAACATGCTCCATGACACGTCAAAGGAGACTGCAGATGAATGAAACTTTGAACACGAAAAATACCGCCCGAACCGCCGGCGCCGCCCAGGCCGACGCCATGCAAAAAATGCGAGAGACTGCCGAGAACGGCTCGGCGCAGGTCAAGCAAAGCATTGAGAAAATGACCGCGGCGTCGATTGAGACCACAAGCGCCCTCAAGAACAGTTGCTCGACGGCCCTGCTTGGTACGCAGGACTACAACCTCAAGGTCATCGAATTTGCGCAGAGCAACAGCCAGGCTGCGATGGAATTCATGCAGAAGCTGCCGGGCGTGAAGTCGCCTTCGGACTTTGTCAGTCTGACGACGGAATTTTCGCGCCAGCAACTCGCAACACTAACCGCGCAAGCCAAGGAACTGACTGCACTGGCCGAGAAGGTCACGCTCGCGGCCACCGAGCCGCTGAAGGCTGGCGTCGCCAAGGCATTCAGCCAAGCCGCCTGAACTGACATGTGCCGGGAGTTGTTTGCCCGACTAGGCGATTTGATACCTGACCGGCTTGCCGACCAGCACCGCACGGCAGTTGTCGAGGATGATCTCGATCTCCTCGACAACGCCCTTGCGCGAGCCGCCGGCCAGATGCGGCGTCATGATGACGTTGCGCAGCTTGGCGTAGCGGTCCTTGAGCGGCCGCGGCTCCTCGTAATGCACGTCGAGACCGGCGCCGGCGATGACGCGGGTGGTCAGCGCGGTATAGAGCGCGTCCTCGTCGACCATGCGGCCGCGGCTGGTGTTGATGAAAAAGGCGGTCTTCTTCATTTGCGCAAAAGTCGAGGCGCCAACCATGCCCTTGTTCTCCGGCAGGTTGTTGGCGTGCATCGAGACGAAGTCGGACTCCGCCAGCAGTTGCGCCAGCGGCACGCATTCAACGCCAAGGCGCTGCTCCTGCTCCACAGGCAAGCGATTGCGGTTGGCATAGACGACGCGGGCGCCGAAGCCGCGCGCCATGCCGGCCGCGAGCGAACCGACCTCGCCGAGCCCGATAATACCGACGGTCTTGTTGAACAGCCCGCCGAGATGGGAGATGCTGGCATAGTTATAGGCGACGCCGTTCTCTGGGTGAACGCGGTCGCGGTCCCAGCGGTCGTTGCGCACCGCCTCGTCGGCTTCGAGCAGGCGCTTGGACAATGCCAGCATCAGCAGGATGGCGTGCTCGGCGGTGTATTGCAGCGTCTTGCGCGGCACGCAGGACACCGCGATGCCCCGCGCCGCCGCCGCCTTCAGATCGATCGGGTCCGGCCGTGCGCCGATGCGCTGGATCAGCTTGAGCTTCGGATTGGCCGCCATCAGCGCTTCGTCGATGACACCGCGGCGGAAAAGGAGAATCGAGATGTCACTGCCTTTGCGGACGTCGAGCCCTGCGCTCATCGGCACCAATGAAACGCCGTCCGCCGCATGGAGGCCCTGCCCCGCGGCATAGACCTGCGCCGGCTCCATCTCCTCCGGCATGAAGAAATCGCGCACCCATGCGTCGGTGATCTCGCCCACGCCGCCCAGTGCGTAGCGCGCCATGCGGATGACGTGATCGTCATCGAGCATGGCAATCCTGACGGGATCAACCATGCGAAAAAGCCCAGTACAGCTCGCGCGCCTTGCGATACAGCGGGCCGGGCTGCAGTGAGCGCTGATCGATGCGGTTGATCGGCATCACCTTCGAATAGTTGCCGGACGAAAAGATCTCGTCGGCATTCTGGATGTCCTGATAGCTGAGCGTGGTTTCGAGCACGGTCACGCCGGCATCGCGCAACAGCTGGATGGTGCGCTGGCGCGTGATGCCGTTGAGGAAGGTGCCGTTCGGCACCGGCGTCAGCACCACGCCGTCCTTGCCGATGAACAGATTGGCGGTTGCTAGTTCGGCGACATTGCCGAGCACGTCTCGCACGACGCAATTGGCAAAGCCGCGCGCGTTGGCTTCCATCAGCGCCCGCGCATTGTTCGGATAAAGACAGCCAGCCTTGGCGTCGACCGGCATGGTTTCCGCGCTCGGCTTGCGATACGGCGACAGCGTGATGGAAAAACCTTCCGGCGGGCGCATCGGCGCCTCGTACAGCGTCAGGCACCATTGCGTCGATTCCGGATCGGGCGCGACCAGCAACGGGCCGTTGCGCTCGGCCCAATACATCGGCCGCACATAGAGCGCCGCATCCTGGTCGAAGCGCTTGATGCCGTCCTGGGTCAGGCCCATCCAGGTATCGGTCGAGACCACGGGCTTGAGAAACATCGTGGCGGCGGAGGCGTTGACGCGGGCGCAATGCAGATCGAGGTCGGGCGTGACGCGCTCGAAAGTCCGGGCGCCATCAAATACCGAAGAGCCGAGCCAGGCGGCATGCGAGCGCGCACCCATGATCGGGATATTGCCCTCGTGCCAGTCGCCTTTGAAAAAGGTCCAGGTTCTGGACCAGTCCGGGCCCGCCATCGCTCGCTCCCTTTATGTTTTTTCTTGTCGCAAATTTCATTGCCCACAATCGCGGGCTTTGCAAGCATAGCGCATTGAGGTGACCGATGTCGTCCATCTTTGTCTTCGATGCCTATGGCACGCTGCTCGACGTGCACTCGGCGATTGCGTGCTACCGGAACGAGGCCGGTCCCGATGCCGACCGCCTGTCGGACATCTGGCGCACCAAGCAGCTCGAATACAGCTGGACACTGACGCTGGCCGGCCAATACGTGGACTTCTGGACGCTGACGCAGCGTGCGCTGGATTACGCACTGGCGCGAGTGCCATCGGTCGACAAGGCGCTGAAGCCGAAATTGCTCGACGCCTATTTCACACTCGATGCCTTTCCCGACGCCCGCACGACACTGCGGGCGCTTAAAGCCAAAGGCCACCGCACCGCCATTCTTTCCAATGGCTCGCCGGACATGTTGAAAGGCGCGGTCGATGCCGCGCGCATTGGCGGCGATCTCGATGCGGTGCTGTCGGTCGATGTGGTGAAGATGTTCAAGCCGCGGCCGGAGGTCTACGCACTCGTCACGGATTATTTCAAATGCGCGGCCGGCGACGTCACCTTCGTATCGTCGAACCGCTGGGATGTGATGGGAGCCGCGGCCTTCGGCTTCCGCTGCTTCTGGATCAACCGCGGCAACATGCCCAACGAATACCCGGATTTTCCGCCGCAGCAGATATTGCGCGATCTGAACTCGCTCGACTTTGTGGTGTAAATGCCACAATCCAGGACTGGCGAAGCGTGCTGACGCGGCCTATATGCGGTGTCCCGCCAACGAATCGATCCATTTCGACCGATGCCCAACATCATTTCCATCAAGAACCTGTCGAAGACCTATGCGTCTGGATTCCGGGCGCTCAAGGGCATCAATCTCGACATCAAGCGCGGCGAGATTTTCGCGCTGCTCGGTCCCAACGGCGCCGGCAAGACCACGCTGATCGGCATCACCTGCGGCATCCTGCAGCCGACAGGCGGCAGCGTCACGGTCGACGGCCACGACATCATCAACGACTTCCGCGCCGCGCGCTCGCTGATCGGGCTGGTGCCGCAGGAACTGCACACCGACGCTTTCGAGAGCGTCTGGGCGACGGTGAATTTCAGCCGCGGGCTGTTCAACAAGCCGAAAAATCCCGCCTACGTCGAAAAGATCCTGCGCTCGCTGTCGCTGTGGGACAAGAAAGACAGCCGCATCATGACGCTGTCCGGCGGCATGAAGCGGCGCGTACTGATCGCCAAGGCGCTGAGCCACGAGCCGCAGGTGCTGTTCCTCGACGAACCGACCGCGGGCGTCGACGTCGAACTGCGCAAGGACATGTGGCAGGTGGTGCGCGAACTGCGCGATGCCGGCGTCACCATCATCCTGACCACGCATTACATCGAGGAAGCGCAGGACATGGCCGACCGCGTCGGCATCATCAACAAAGGCGAGATCATCCTGGTCGAGGAAAAGGCCGAGTTGATGCACAAGCTCGGCAAGAAACATTTGACTCTCTATCTACAGCAGAAGCTCGACGTGCTGCCGCCGGCGCTGGCCGCGCACGCGCTGACGCTGTCGCCCGACGGCACCGAACTGATTTTCAGTTACGACACGCAGGCCGAGCGCACCGGAGTGACGCGCATGCTCGCCGCGGTGGGCGACGCCGGCATCCGCTTCAAGGATCTGCAGACCCAGCAGAGCTCGCTTGAGGACATCTTCGTCGGCCTAGTGAGCGACCGATCATGAATTTCCGCGCCATCCAGGCCATCTATTATTTCGAAATGTCGCGCACCGCGCGCACCATCTGGCAGAGCATCGTCTCGCCGGTGCTGTCGACCTCGCTGTATTTCGTGGTGTTCGGCGCGGCCATCGGCTCGCGCATCACCGAAATCGAAGGCATTGCCTACGGCGCCTTCATCGTACCGGGCCTCATCATGCTGACGCTGCTGACACAGAGCACCATGAACGCCTCGTTCGGCATCTACTTCCCGCGTTTCACCGGCACGATCTATGAAATCCTGTCGGCGCCGATCTCCGGCATCGAGATTGCTTGCGGTTACGTTGGCGCGGCGGCGACCAAATCGATCATCCTCGGCCTGATCATCCTGGCGACGTCATGGATCTTCGTGCCGCTGCACATCGCCCACCCCTTCTGGATGCTCACATATCTGGTGCTGACGGCGGTGACGTTCAGCCTGCTCGGCTTCATCATCGGCATCTGGGCCGAAGGCTTCGAGCAGTTGCAGATCATTCCGTTGCTGATTATCACGCCGCTGACGTTCCTCGGCGGCACGTTCTATTCGATCGGCGTGCTGCCGCCATTCTGGCAGAAAATCGCGCTGTTCAATCCGGTGGTCTATCTGATCAGCGGCTTCCGTTGGAGCTTCTTCGAGGTCGCCGACGTCGGCCACGGCATCAGCATTGCGATGACTCTGCTGTTCCTGGTGATCTGCCTTGCCGCGGTGTGGTGGATTTTCCGCACCGGCTACAAGCTGAAGAAGTGATTGCTCGAGTCTAGTTCTGCCTGCGATGGCGCTATCGGTTCGATCAATCCTTTGGGAATCCTAATATTCTTAGAAGGCGTAGCGTCAAGTAGCTACCTAGTGCTGCAAATAGCAGGAACGTCGTAAGCGCATCGGTCTGGCCTTTATAAATCGCAACCCCTTGGACAATAAGCGCGCTCATACAAATGAGCCCCTCCTCGCTAGTTTTCTCCACTAGGCCGATGAGCCTTTTTCGATGATGGTTTTCCATATGCGACTCCCAATCGTGAATCGGCATTGATTCAGAGAAATTGGAGTCGAGACAGGAAAAAATGACGGAATTTCAAGCAATTAGTTGATTTGAAATTTACGAGTCGATTGAATCACTTAGTGACGATCCAGCATGCCCGGCCTGTTGATAACCTTCAGCAATTAAGGATCAGCCTGCCGGTTGCTCACTGGAGATTTTCAGTTTCAGCAATTCCTACTCGGCCGCGCACAAGCCGAAGAAGTAGCCAGCAGCAGCGCAGCTGGCGCGAAGCCACATCACCCCGGTTTCAGCCCGGATTGTTTGAGTATGGGTGTCCACCGGATGAGTTCTTCGCCGAGATATTTGGTCGTGCGTTCCGGTCCGAAATTGACGACGGGATCGAAGCCGGCGCTCTGCATATTGTCGTGAAATTCCTTGGTGACGGCCGCTGCCTGGGTGACCTTGGCGAGGCGCTCGATGATGGGCTGTGGCGTTCCGGCGGGAGCAAACAAACCGATGAAGAGTTGAGCGATCAAATCCGGATAGCCGGCTTCGCCCGCAGTTGGAATATCCGGTGCAGCCGATAGCCGGTTGTCGGTCGCGACTGCCAGAATGCGAATTTGCCCGGCCTTATGCATGGCCAGGATCGTTCCGGTTATATTGGAAGCCATGATGGGGATGGTCCCGGCGATCAGATCGTTATAACCGCCGGCCGCCCCTTTGTAGGGCACATGGACGATGTCGGGAACATCCGCGAGTTTCTTGAACAACTCACCGCACAGATTGGACATCGTGCCGGCGCCTGCGGAACCATACGAAAGCTTGCCGGGATTGGCTTTGGCGTAGGCGGCGAGTTCCTTGAGGTTACGCGCCGGCACCGCCGGGTGCACCATGATGGCGGCCACCGACACGGCGAGCCCGGAGATGGCCGAAAAATCCTTGACGGGGTCGTACAGCTGGACTGTCGACAAGGTCGGGTTCAGCACGAGGTCGCTGGTGCTTCCGAGCAGGAGTGTATAGCCGTCGGCCGCGGCATGCGCCGCTATCCCGGTGCCCGTCATTCCGCCGCCGCCGCCATAATTCTCGACCACAACGGTTCCCAGGTTCGATGTGGTCCAGTTCGCCCAATGCCGTCCGACGACGTCGAGAACGCCGCCGGCGCTGCGCGGGACGATCAAACGAATGGGCCGTTGCGGATAATCTGATTGCGCAAAAGCCGGGGACAACCGTGCCGCTGCCGCCGACAGCGATCCCAATCCCAGAAGCATCAAGGTGCGCCGATTCATGCGATACATTGCGCGATCCTGTCGTTGCGTCGATAAATACTAGCAAGCGACGTGCCATTCGTGCCAACGCCCTGACACACCTGCCCTCTCACCGCCGCGTCCTTGACATCAGGGCCGCTGGAATTACGCTACTGTGACAGTTAGGCCAATCGCCGATCGGAGCGTCCGTGCCCGCCACCAAACAAATCCGCATCAGTGACGACGAAGACGCCGCGTTTGAATTCAAACACATCAGTGTCGCGCGCGTGACACCGCATGTTGGCGCCGAGATCGCCAATATCGACCTCACGCAGCCACTGAGCCCTCAGCAGGTTGAAGAAGTCTATCAAGCGTTGCTGCAATTCGGTGTGATCTTCTTCCGGGATCAGGAAATCGATTTCGAACAGCACACGCGGTTCGCACGATACTTCGGGCCGTTGCAGGTCCACGTGGGCGGAACCGGCACGGCCTCGCAGATCATCGACGGCCATCCGGAAATTCGCCGCCAGCATTTCGACGAGAAGTCCAAGCGCGTGTCGGGCGAGAACTGGCACACCGATCAGTCGTGTGCGGATGTTCCGCCGATGGCATCGATCCTTTACCAGAAGATCGTGCCGCCGAACGGCGGCGGCGATACATTATTCGCCAGCATGTATGCCGCCTACGATGCACTGTCGCCACAGATGAAAGCGTTCCTCGAGCCGCTGACGGCCGAGCACGACGGCGCTCTGGGATTCGACAAGGCTTCGACGGCGCACCCAAAATCGGTCCAGCCCGTGGTGACGTCGCATCCCGACACCGGCAAGAAGCTGCTCTTCGTCAACCCGACCTTTACGTCGCGCATCATGGAATTGCCGAAAGACGAGAGCGACGCCGTGCTCGGCTTCCTGTTCAAGCATCTCGATAATCCGCACTGGCAGCTTCGCTTTAAATGGACCAACCATTCGATCGCATTCTGGGACAACCGCTGCACGCAGCATTGCGCGATCTGGGATTACTGGCCGAACGTGCGTTCGGGCTACCGCGTGATCATCAAGGGCAAGGCCAAGCCGCTTCCGGTGGTTTAAGCGGATGCCCCCTTAGTGGGGGATCCTCGAAGTAGCGCAGACGGCCCCGCGGATTTACGACTTCGCGGCGTAGGCCTCTATCTCCAGCAAGAACTCCGGACGAACAAGCTCCGGGACAATCAGAAGCATTGCCGCCGGCCGCGCATCACCGAGGAAACGGGCGCGGACCTTGACGTAAGCCGGAATGTCGGAGGCACGCGTCAGATAGTGCGTGACCTTCACCAGGTCGTGGACGGTCATCCCCGCCCGGTCGAGCATCGTCACGATATGCGCCCAGGCAATTTCCGCCTGCCCCACAATATCGGGCGGCAAGAGACCATCCAAAGGTAAACCGGGTGTCCCCGATGTAAAGAGCCAGCGCGCATTGGCAGGCACTTCAGTAGCGTCACTGTAGAGACCTATCTTTTTGGCAACGCCAATATCATGGATCTTGTTCGGCATAGGACGTCCTTGTGTCGGGCCTGCGGTCGATTGAGTGCCACCCTAACGCGAGGCACCTCTCGCACGGTTCGGCCAACACCGAACTCTCGCTGCGATGGACGCGCGCTTTCAGTGCGCCGCGGCGCTGGCCGGCATAAAGCCCAGCTCGATCCAAAGCGCTTTAGCCTCTGGCGTCAGCAGGCTCGCAACAAAAGCATTGGCAATGTCGGGCGACGCGGCGGACTTGAGCACGCTTGCTGCAAACGGCTCCGAGTTGCCGAACGGCGCCGGCAGCACGCCGGCAAACTTCAAGCCCGGCGTCGTCACGATCGCGCTCTTGAAGGTGATCGCAATTGCAGCCTTGCCGCTCGCCACCACCTTGACGATCTCCTGACTGCCACCAACCATCAGCGCCTTGCGGTGGACCTCGTCGGCGAGCCCGAGCTCGACCAGCGTGCGATCGAAGCCCTGCCCGAAGGCGCCGCCGCTCTTGGGATCGGTGTAGGACAATGACGGCGTCTCGTGCAGCAGCGCCTTGAATTTCTCCAGCGTCGAGATGTCTGGCAACGGCGCACCGTCGCGCACGCCAACGCCGGCTAGACTCGCCGAAACCGGCGTTTGCGATGCCGATAAGCCCGCCGATTCCAGCCCAACACGTCCGGCATCCGGCAGCACGGCGACATCCACCGGCTTGCCAGCCTTGATGTCGGCGAGGATCGGTCCGGTGAGCGAATAGCTGACATTGACCTTGTGGCCGGTCGCCTTGGTGAATGCGGCGGCGAAGCGATCGAGTGGATCCTGCACCGCAACCGCGGCGAGGACTCGAATTTCACCGGCCGGCGCGACAGACGTGCCGAGAGCGAACAGGACCAGCGTGGCGGCGATACAGCGTATGGGGCGCATTTCACTCTCCTCGGTGCGCCTTTTGGCAAGCGCTGCGAGGTAGTCTGCACGGCGCGACCGCCGTGGCAATTGCCTCAGTTGGGGTGGCGCCGCCTACCCTGCGAGTTCCTCGCGCAGGATTTCCAGTTCCAGCCACTGCTCTTCGGCCGCCGCCAGCTTGCGCTGGGTCTCGGCGAGATCGCCGGTGACC
This sequence comes from uncultured Hyphomicrobiales bacterium, assembly GCA_903885555.1. Classification (GTDB taxonomy): domain Bacteria; phylum Pseudomonadota; class Alphaproteobacteria; order Rhizobiales; family Xanthobacteraceae; genus Pseudolabrys. The sequence continues at coordinate 9,601 of CAISIV010000180.1, read as the reverse complement.
TTCTCGAAGCCGGCGCGATCGCGGATATAGAATTGCGCATCGTCGAGTTTGGATTGCAGCTCATTGGCCTTCTGGTTCAGCGCGGCCATGGTCTTGGGCAGCGTTTCCAGCGCGTGCTTTTCCTTGAACTTCATCTTGCGTTTGGGCGCATCCGGGGTGGCCGCCGTGGTGGACGCCTTCGCCGGCTTGTCCTTGTCCGCCTTGACCTGATCGCGCGAAATGTCAGCGCCGCGCTGCGCCAGCATGTCGGAATAGCCGCCGGCATATTCGATCCAGAGGCCGTTGCCCTCCGGCGCGATCACGCTGCTCACCAGGCGGTCGAGAAAGTCGCGGTCATGGCTGATCAGCAGCACGGTGCCGGGATAGTCGCCGATCATGTCCTCGAGCACATCGAGGGTTTCCATGTCGAGATCGTTGGTCGGTTCGTCGAGGATCAGCAGGTTCGAGGGCTTGGCCAGCGCCTGCGCCAACATCAGACGGCCGCGTTCGCCGCCCGACAGCTTGCCCAGCGGTGTGCGCGCCTGCTCGGCCGAGAACAGAAAGTCCTTCATGTAGCTGATGACGTGCTTGGCGACGCCATTGACCTCGACGGTGTCGCCGTCGCCACCGGTCAGCGCCTGCTTGACCGTGGTGTTGGCGTCGAGGCTGTCGCGATGCTGGTTGAGCGTGGCGATGGCGAGATTGGCGCCGAGCTTCACCGTGCCGCTATCGGGCTCGAGGATACCGGTCAGCATGCTGATCAACGTGGTCTTGCCGCTGCCGTTCGGCCCGACGATGCCGATGCGGTCGCCGCGTTGAATGCGGGTCGAGAAATCGTTGACGATGGCGCGCTCGCCGTAGGTCTTGCCGATGTTCTTGGCCTCAATCACCAGCGCGCCGGACGGCGACGCCGAGCCCGCGGTCATGGTGGCATCGCCCGTGGCGCCACGGTAGGTACGGCGGTTCTCACGTAGCGCCTGCAACTGGCCGACGCGGCGCATGTTGCGCTTGCGCCGTCCGGACACGCCGTAGCGCATCCAGTGTTCTTCGGCGACGATCTTGCGGTCGAGCTTGTGCTGCTCTTTTTCTTCCTCGGCCAGCAGCATGTCGCGCCATTCTTCGAAGTGCTCGAAGCCGCGCTCGATGCGGCGCGTGCAGCCGCGGTCGAGCCAGACCGTGGAGCGCGTCAGGTTGGACAGGAAGCGGCGGTCGTGGCTGATGATCACCAGCGCGGTACGGCGCGCGTCGAGATCGCGCTCCAGCCATTCGATGGTGGTCAGGTCGAGATGGTTGGTCGGCTCGTCGAGAAGAAGAATGTCGGGCGACGGCGCCAGCACATAAGCGAGCGATACACGCCTCGCCTCACCGCCGGACAGATGCGACGGGTCTTCGTCACCTTTGAGGCCAAGCTCCTCGAGCAGATGGCGGGCGATGTAGGGATCGTCGGTCGGCTTCAACCCGGACTCGACATAAGCGAGTGTCGTCGCAAAGCCCTGGAAGTTCGGCTCCTGCGACAGATAACGCACCACCGCACCGGGCTGAACGAAGACCGAGCCTTTATCCGGCTCGACCACCTTGGCGGCGATCTTGAGCAGCGTCGATTTGCCGGACCCGTTGCGGCCGACCAGCGACACGCGTTCGCCGGTCGATACCGACAGTTCCGCGCTGGTGAGCAGCGGCGTACCGCCGAAGGTCAAACCGATATCTTTGAGTTGCAGAAGCGGTGGGGGAGCCATCTCGGTCTATTGTCTTTTGCTTGTTTTTGGCGCGGCAAAGGGCGCCGCCGCACTGCACCATGATTTGGTGATGCGTTACAGGCGGAACAAGCCGCCGTCAAAGGGTAAGTCCGGGCGAGGCTTAAGCGGCCCGCTAGCAGAGGGTCGCGATGACGTTGCCGTTTTTGTCCTTGAACCCGCGCGGGCACTCCAGCCGCCGAAGCGCGGTCTTGGCATCCGGGTTGCCGAGGGCGATGGCCTTCTCGTAGTAGCTGCGCGCCATGCGCTCGTCGGACGAGCCGCCGCGGCCGTCCTGGTAAAACACGCCGAGTGCGACCATCGCGCCGGAATGATTTTTGGCCGCTGCCTTTTCAAACAGCGCGCGGGCAGCGACATCGTCCTTGGGACCGCCATCACCGTTCGCCAGCATCAGGCCAAGCTGATACTGCGCCTCCGGCGAATTGGCCTCCGCTGCTTTCGACATGGCGGATCTGGCCTGCTCGGGATTGGCATTCACGCCGCCACCCGCGATCACCGCGATATTGGCGTCACCGCGCGGGTTGCCGCCGGCCGCCGCACGCTCGAACAGCTTGCGTGCCTGCGCGTCGTCTTTGACAACGCCGTTGCCGGTGCCATGAAGCACGCCGAGCTCGACCATCGCCGACGTGCTGCCTTTGTCGATGGCCCTGCGATAGGCCGCGACCGCTTCAGCCATCTGGCCGCCAGCGGCGTAAGCCCGGCCAAGCTGGTACATGGCGCGGCGCGATCCGCCGGACGCGGTCTTGCAGAACTTGATGGCGGTGGCGACGTCGGATTTCGAAATGGACGTGACGCCCGGCACATCAGCCGGCTTGTCGGGATCGGACGGGTCGGCGGCGACCCGGTCGCACAGCACGAGATCGGCGGATTGGGCGAATGCCGCCGGGCAATAGGCCACGACGGCCGCCAACGCCAAGAACCCAGCTGCGATATTGCCAGATCGCTTCATCATCGTTGCAGCCTCACGCTTCCGATAGCGCGTCAAGGATCCGCGCCCAGCTCCTGATGCCTTTATGGTAGCAGGTCAGGTCGAATTTTTCATTTGGCGAATGCACCCGGTCGTCGTCCAGCGCGAAGCCCACCAGCAGCGAGTCCATGCCGAGCACGTTCTTGAAATCGGCGACGATCGGGATCGAGCCGCCGGCGCCGACCGCCACCGCTTTCTTGCCCCACTCCACGCCGAGCACGTCGCGCGCCTTGTTAAGCGCGGGATTGTCGAACGACAATTGCAGCGGACCGGCCAGGCCGAAGTTTCCGAACTCGACTGAGCAATCCGACGGCATCCGCGCTTTGACGAAGGCGCGGAAGTTGTCGCGGATTTTCTGCGGGTCCTGGGTGCCGACCAGACGGAACGACACCTTGGCAGAAGCCTGCCCCGGGATCACAGTCTTAGCGCCCTCACCCGTATAGCCACCCACGATGCCGTTGAGCTCGGCGGTCGGCCGCGTGGTGACGAGTTCGATCACCATCCGGTCTTTCTCACCGGACGGAATTTTCAGACCGATCGGTCCGAGGAATTTCTCCGCCGTGAGATCGAGGCCTTTGAGATCGGCCTTGATGTCGGCCGGCAGTTCCGGCACGCCGTCGTAGAAGCCGGGGATGGTAACGCGGCCGTTCGCGTCCCACATCGCGCCGAGGATCTGCGTCAGCAGGCGGATCGGGTTCTGCGCCGCGCCGCCGAATACGCCGGAGTGCAGGTCGCGGTCGGCGCAGGTGATCTTGACATCCTCATAGACCAGGCCGCGCAGCGACGTGGTGATGGCCGGCGTCTTCTGGTCCCACATCGCCGTGTCGCAGACCAAAGCCAGATCGAGTTTGAACTCGTCGGCGTTGTCGCGAACAAATTTAAACAAATGTTGCGAGCCGCATTCCTCCTCGCCCTCGATCATCATGGTGATCGGCAGCGGCAGCTTGCCGGTGACCGCCTTGAAAGCGCGGCAGGCCTCGATGAAGGTCATGGCCTGGCCCTTATCGTCGCAAGCGCCGCGCGCGACGATGATCTTGCGGCCGTCGGGCAGCGTCTCGATGCGCGGTTCGAACGGCGGGGTCTTCCAGAGATCCAGCGGATCGACCGGCTGGACGTCGTAATGGCCGTAAAACAGCACGCGCGGGCCAGAAACGCCTGTTGTAACGCCGTTGGATTTGCCGACCACGACCGGATGTCCCTCGGTCGGGCGGACCGTCGCTTCAAAACCGATCGATTTGAGGTCGGCGGCGACATGCTCGGCTGCCTCTTTGCACTGCGGTGCGAAGGCTGGGTCAGTCGATATCGAGGCAATGCGGAGCAGCGCAAACAGCCGCTCGACGCTCTGGTCGATATCCCGGTCAATACGGCTCAGCACCGCGTCGAGTGCGCTCATAAGATGCTCCTTGTTGGCCGGTCGCCACGCTAGCAATGCCGCTACGGCGTGAAAAGCTGGGTCGATGAAGAGCAGACCGTCCGGGCGGTTCCGGCATGTCCCGGTTTGCTTTACGAATTTGGAAGTTTATACGCCCTTCCGGCGAGGCCGCCTTTAATTTTTATTGATGCTAATGAGAAAATTCCAATCGTCTCTAGCCACGAACCGCGCTTTTTGGAACGGCTTGCGGGAATTCGTGATAGCCGCTCATCGTCATTTTACTTGACTTGAACACGGCGCGATGGAAGCGCGCGACTAATGGAGAAGAAACATTGTAACGTAACGCGCTTGTCATCTTCGTCAGCCGCGTTCAATATGAATTCAACCCGCCGTCAGTGCGGACGCATGAGGGGATCATGGAAGAGTTGATCGGGCGTCTCGTCGCCAATATCGGCGTCGATAAAGCCACCGCGGAAAAAGCTGTCGGCATCATGCTGGACTTCCTGAAGAAGGAAGGCCCGCCGGATACGGTACAGACGCTGCTCGCAAAGCTTCCCGGCGCCGAAGCGCTGATGGCAGCGCATGCCGGCGAAGCCGGCGGCATGTTCAGCATGGGCGGCATCATGGGCGTCGGCACCAAATTGATGGGCGCCGGGCTCAGCATGGGCCAGGTGCAGGGCGTCGCCAAGGAAGTCATTGCCTTCGCCCGCGAGAAAGCCGGCGAAGACACGATCGGCGAGATTGTCGGCGCAATTCCCGGCCTCAGTCAGTTCGTTTGAACCGACTTCTTCGATTTTGCGACCAAGTAATCAAGTAAGAAGCATTTCAGGAGACAATAATGTCCTACCCCATCACCGTTATCGGGGGAATCGATGGCGACGTCGCCGTATCCCTCAAGTCGGTGGGGATTCGGTCGACCAATAAGCTGCTGGAGCAGGCCCGCACCGTGAAGGGCCGCAAGATTCTCGCCGAAAAGACAGGCTTGCCGGAAAAACAATTGCTGTGCTGGGCCAACATGGCCGACCGCATGCGCATCAAGGGCATCAGCAAGGAATATGCCGAGCTGCTGCAGGCCGCCGGCGTCAATACCTTGAAGGAACTGCGCTATCGCAGTCCGGCCAACCTCGCCAAGGCAATGGCAGAGGCCAACGTGAAGCGCAAAATGGTCCGCCTGCTGCCGTCCGAAAAAGTGGTGACTCGCTGGATCGCGACCGCCCAGAAGCTGGAATTGAAGATTAAGTATTGAGTTCGGGCATAGCCGTCCAAAGGACGGCGTCGCTTCGCTCGCCTATTGCTTGACAGCGTTTCCCGGACCGCGCAAAGCCAGCCGCATGGCGCTTGCCCGCACCATCACCCCGCCTGCCGGAACCGCCGCGCCACACGCGCTCGCAGCGCTGCTCACGCTCGGCCGCCCGCTGGTCATGGGCATCCTTAACGTCACTCCGGATTCTTTTTCGGACGGCGGTCAATTCATTGCCCCGGCGTCGGCCATTTCGCACGCCGCCGAGATGGCGCAACAGGGCGCCGATATCCTCGACATCGGCGCGGAATCGACGAGGCCCTATGGCGGCGCGAAACCGGTATCCGCCGACGAAGAACTGACCCGGCTGAAACCGGTCCTGCCGGCGGTCATCGAACTCGGCCTGTCGGTCTCGATCGATACCGTCAAGGCAACTGTCGCCGCCTGGGCGCTCGATCTCGGCGCTGCAATCGTCAACGACGTCTGGGGCCTGCAACGCGATCCGGACATGGCGCCGCTGGTCGCCGAACGCGGCGTGCCGGTGATTGTCATGCACAACCGCGACAGCGCCGACGCTGGCATCGATATTGTCGCCGACGTGATCGCGTTTTTCGAACGCTCGCTGGATATCGCCGCGCGCGCCGGTATCGCGACGGACAAGATCGTGCTCGACCCCGGCATCGGCTTCGGCAAGACGCCGGAACAGAGCATCGTCTGCCTTGCCCGTCTGGCCGAGTTCAAACGCTTCGGCCTGCCGCTCCTCATTGGGGCCTCGCGTAAACGCTTCATCAATTCGGTGACGCCGTCGCCGCCCGACGACCGCATCGGCGGCTCGATCGCCAGTCACCTCTTGGCGGTGGAGCGCGGGGCTGTCATCATCCGCGCGCACGATGTCAAAGAGACGGTGCAGGCGCTGCGGGTCGCCGCGGCTATCGAGGCGGCACGATGACCGATCGCATCTTTATCAAGGGCCTGTCGCTGCACGCCTATCACGGCGTGCTGGCCTACGAGGGCAAGGTCGGCCAAAGCTTTTCGATCGACCTCGAACTGGAGATCGATCTGCAAGATGCCGCGCGCTCGGACAAGGTCATGGATACGGTGTCCTATGACAAAGTCGCCGAATGCGCGACCAAGGCGTTCTGCGGCAAGCCCTACAAGCTGATCGAAGCCGCCGCCGGCAGCGTAGCCAATGCCGTGCTCGCGGCCTTTCCCCGCGTACAGGCGATCGAGGTCACGATTCACAAGCCGCATGCGCCAATCGCCGCGATCTTCAAAGACGTCGGGGTGAGGCTGAAACGCAAGCGCACGGATCCCCGATGATCGAAGCGCTGCTGGCGCTCGGTGGCAATGTCGGCAACAGCCGCGCTATTCTCGACCGGGCCGTCGGCCTGCTGACGGAGAGTGGCGATATCGTGCTCAAGGCCCGTTCGGCCGACTACCTGACGCCGCCGTGGGGCTTCAAATACCAGGCGCCGTTCATCAACCTGGCGCTGGTGGTCGAGACATCGCTGTCGCCGCGCGACCTGCTGGTGCGCTGCCAGTCGGTCGAACTGCAGTTGGGACGCGACCGGGCGCATGAGAAGCGCTGGGGGCCGCGCACCGCCGATATCGACATCATTGCCTACGGCGACCTCAAGATCGACGAACTCGGCCTCACCCTGCCGCACCCGTATGTGTTCGAACGCGCCTTCGTACTCCGGCCGCTGGTCGAGATCGCGCCAGACTGGGTCATAAAGGGCAAAACGGTGCGCCAGGCTCTGTCCGAGCTCGATACCGCCGGCATCAAGCGACTGCCGCCTCAACCCTGAGGGGGCATGCAAATTGCTTTAGCTCAATAGCGCCCCCCGGCTGAACGTGCCATTTTCGATGCCATGACTGACGGTAAGACCGACGAACTCTCGCTTGCGACTGAATTTCCGCCGACCGGCCAGGCGGAATGGCGCAAACTTGTCGATGCCGCGCTCAAAGGCGCCTCGTTCGAGAAGAAGCTGGTGACCCAGACCTATGACGGCATCCGGGTCGAGCCGCTCTACCCGCGCGCCGTGGGGGCAACGCCGGTCGCGGGCCGCACGCCGGGCACCGCCTGGACGCTGATGCAGCGGGTCGACCACCCCGATCCGGCGGAAGCCAACAAGCAGGCGCTCGACGACCTGATGAACGGCGCCAACGGCCTGACGCTGATTTTCGCGGGGTCGCTGAACGCCAATGGCTATGGCTTGGACTCGTCGCCCGCGGCCATGGAACGCTTGTTCAAGGACATCGTGCTCGACGCCGGCATCACCATCGACTTCAATGTCGGTCAGGCGACGCGCGTCGCCATCCAGCATTTCGCGGCCCTGGTGAAGGCCCGCGGTGTGGACCCTGCCGCCGTCGAACTCCGCGCCGCGCTCAATCCGATTGGCGGCTTCGCCGCATCCGGCACCAGTCCTAGACCGTGGAGCGAACTGTCGGCGACTTTTGCCAAGATGGTTGGCGACCTAGCCGGTCAGGGCTTCAAGGGTTCGCTTGCTGTCGCCGACGGCCGCGTCATTCACAATGCCGGCGGCTCGGAGGCGCAGGAACTGTCGTTTGCTGTCGCCAGCGCCGTTGAATATCTGCGCGCGCTCGAAGCCTCCGGCATGCCGCTCGATAAAGCGCGCGACATGATCTACTTCCGCCTCGCGGCTGACGCCGACGAATTCATCACCATCGCCAAGTTCCGCGCGATCCGGAAACTCTGGGCCCGCGTCGAAGCGGCTTGCGGACTGACGCCGAAACCAACTTATGTCGCCGCCGAAACGGCGTGGCGCATGATGACCAAGCGTGATGCCGACGTGAACATGCTGCGCATGACGCTCGCGGTCGCGGCGGCGGGCTTGGGCGGCGCCGACAGCATCGCGGCAATCCCGCATACCGCGCCGCTCGGCCTGCCCGATGCTTTTGCCCGCAGGGTCGCACGCAATACGCAGCTCATTCTGCTCGAGGAGAGCAATCTGGCGAAGGTCGGCGATCCGGCCGCCGGCGCTGGCGCCATCGAAGACATCACCAGCAAATTCTGTGCTTCGGCCTGGACGCAGTTCCAGGAAATCGAAGCCGCCGGCGGACTCTGGGCCGCGCTCGAAAAGAAACTGGTGCAGCAGAAGGTCGCCATTGTGCGTGCCGAGCACCAGAAGGCCATCGCGCGGCGCAAGGATGCCATCACCGGCACCAGCGATTATCCCAATCTCACCGAGAAGACCGCGAGCGTTCTCAAGGTGTCACCGGTCACGCTGCCGAAAGACCAGGTGACGCCCGCCGTCACCACCGAAGCGCTGCCGCGCATTCGGTTTGCCGAACCGTTCGAGACACTGCGCGACGCCAGTGATCGCATGCTCACCACCAAAGGCATGCGGCCCAAAGTGTTTCTCGCCGTGCTCGGCCGCCTGCCCGATTTCACCGCGCGCGCGATGTTTGCCAAGAATTTCTACGAGGCCGGCGGCATCGAGGCGCAGGGCAGCGACGGCTACAAGGATCAGGCCGAGATGCTGGCGGCGTTCAAGGCGTCAGGCGCCAAGCTCGCCTGTCTGTGCTCGTCGGACAAGGTCTATGCCGAGCAGGCTGCCGATGTCGCCAAAGCGTTGGTGGCCGCTGGAGCGACCGTCCATCTGGCCGGCCGGCCCGGCGAGATCGAGGCGGCTTTGCAGGAAGCCGGCGTGAAAACCTTTGTATTCATGGGCTGCGACGTGGTGGCGACGTTACAGGCCGCCCATGATATTCTGGGGGTCAAATGAGCAAGGTCCCGAACTTCGCCACTGTCGATTTCGCCGACGTTACCGGCGCACCTGCTGGCACGACAGGCAAACCCTGGATGACGCCGGAAGGCATTCCGGTGAAGTCCTCGTTCGGCGAGGACGACCTCGCCGGCATCGATTTCCTCGACACTTACCCCGGCAAGGCGCCATTCCTGCGCGGGCCTTATCCCGCGATGTACGCGGCGCAGCCCTGGACCATCCGGCAATATGCCGGCTTCTCGACCGCCGAAGATTCCAACGCCTTTTACCGGCGCAACCTCGCCGCCGGCCAGAAGGGCCTCTCCATCGCCTTCGATCTCGCCACCCACCGCGGCTATGACTCCGATCACCCGCGCGTCGCCGGCGACGTCGGCATGGCGGGCGTCGCCATCGACTCCATCTACGACATGCGCACGCTGTTCTCCGGCATCCCGCTCGACCAGATGAGCGTGTCGATGACCATGAACGGCGCGGTGCTGCCGGTGCTGGCGCTCTATATCGTCGCCGCCGAGGAGCAAGGCGTGCCGCACGCCAAATTAT